>NZ_CVTH01000092.1:1435-113094 GCF_900005955.1 Pseudomonas sp. 8 R 14
ACCTGCTGATGCAAGACCGCCCCGGCCCCGACATCGTCGCCGGCAACCGCCTGATGATCCAGGGCGACCGCCACTACGACTATGACGCCTTCGGGAACCTGATCCGTGAACGGCGGGGCCGTGGGCACGCGCTGATTACCGAATATCGCTACGACTGCCAGCATCGGCTGATCGGCATCACCCAACCCAACGGCCAAACCGCCAGTTACCGCTACGACCCGTTTGGGCGGCGCATCAGCAAAACCGTGGACGGCCTAACGACGGAGTTTTTCTGGCAAGGCGACAGGCTGATTGCCGAACACCATGCGGATCGCCATCGCAGCTATCTCTATGAGCCCGACAGTTTCCGTCCGCTGGTCCTACTGGATGGCTTTGGTCCACAAGACACCAAAGCCTTTCACTACCAACTCGACCACCTCGGCACGCCGCAAGAACTCACCTCTCCAGACGGCGCCATCGTCTGGTCCGCGCACTACCGCGCCTACGGCCAGATCAGCCGACTCGACAAAGGCACAATCGACAACCCGCTGCGTTTCCAGGGTCAGTACTTCGATCAGGAAAGCGGACTGCACTACAACCGCCATCGCTACTACAATCCGGATATTGGGTGTTACCTGACGCCTGATCCGGTGAAGTTGGCGGGTGGGATCAACGCGTACCAGTACGTGCCCAATCCCACCGGCTGGGTAGATCCGTTAGGCTTAAGTACTTGTCCTGGTGAAAATGGATGTAAACCGACAAACGGCGCTGATGCCCCCGAGAAACATGCAAAAGTTCACGAGGGAGATGTAGAACTACCTAAAGGGGCCGATAGTAAACTATCTAGAAATGGTGCTTTCAAAAGAGCAAAAGCAATAGGCGAAATCCCAAAGACTCAACACCCGACACTAATACGCAGAGTTAAGATCACTGATCAGGAGCAATACACGGAGGGTAGAGTGTACACATTCAAACTACAGGAACGCCAAATAGAAATCAGGGAGCACTCACTTGGTCATAAAAAAGGTAACCTTGGTCCACACTTCAACACGGAGATCAGAATCAACGGACAATCAATACCGTTAAAAAACGACACAGACAATCACTCATACTTCAAGAGATAAAAAATGGAAACAGTATTCATCAGACAAATAGGCATCCATCCGTGGGATCAACTACATCCTAGCCACGACGACAACTATATAACGGTAACACTGCTTAACCAAGATTATGCAGGTGTGTGGAAAACCTGGTGTGAGTTTAGCTCAAGAATTACAGAAAAATGGCCAAAAATTGTACAGTGGCATACACATCTATCGCCTTGCTATAGCAAAAGCGAAGAATACATTTTACAAAAGAACTTTTATAAAAAATCAAATCCAAGAGATATTTTAAGAAAAAATGAATTCACCAACGTCTACTCCCAGATAATCAACTTAGATTGCAACCCACTTCAGATTAATCCTGACTGCATGGCATGCTACCAAACTTCTGTAACACTTATGCAAAAAAATGAAAGCAATCTTGAACACCTATGGCACAACCTAAGCACTCTCACGAACATCTCAAAAACTGACGACTTCAAATTAATCCTTTCTGACGGAAACTCTATTTCCTTCAGGTTCTATGATGCAGAAACACATGGGGTCGCCCAGCTCATTTGCCACTCAGAACACTTGTCTTTACTAAACAAAACCATTCAGAAAATGAGCTTGGAAGAGATCCAGCAAAACGGTGTTTACGAATATATTCATAGGTAATGGGTTTAGAAGTGCGACATTCATTTATTTACTTTACGTGGGTGCCCTCTCAGAAGAGTTGAATACTGGACTGCTAGTCGATACCTAGTATTTCCTGCTAAGTCTATAGACCCCATAGCCAACCCCAATTCGCCCACCCGCCCACCCCCACCTAAACTCTCCCCATGTTATTTCAACGGACAGAGGGTTCACCATCATGGGCAAACGTCATCCCAATCTCCCCGCCTGGCAATGGCGTAACTACCCGCAAAACCATCAGCACCCGACCAACCTGGCGTTGCACCTGATTGCCGTGCCGCTGTTTATCATCGGGTTTCTGTTGATTGTGTCCGGAGTGTTCAGCCTGAGCCTGGCCAGTTTCGCCATTGGCGTAGTCGGCATCCTCGCTGGCCTGGCGTTGCAGCGTCATGGCCATAGCCTGGAAGCCGAGGCCGGTGAGCCGTTCAGTGATCGTAAAGACGCAGTACAGCGCCTGGTGGTCGAGCAGTTCCTGACGTTCCCGCGCTTTGTGTTGAGCGGTGGCTGGTGGCGTGCCTGGCGGCTGCGCCACCGCCACTGACGATCAGGCGAAGACCACCACGGTCTGGCGGCTGAGGGCGATCAACGCGCCGGTTGGGCTCCACAGCGCGGCGGCGGCGTGACCGTAGCCGTCGCGCGCATGTTCGATGCTGACGTAGTACTGGCACCAGTCCAGGGTCGTCAACTCCTGCAAGGGCTGGATGAATTCGATGGTCCAGGTCAGTGTGCTGCCCGGAGCGGGCTTTTTCAGGTGCGGCAGTAACGCCGGTGGCCAGGCGTCGACCAGGGCGAGGATATGCGCTTCGGTCAGCGGTTCCTCCTTCACATCCCCGCGCAAGCGAACCCAACCGCCCATCTCGCGGGATTTATTCCCGGTAAACGGCAAACCGCCAACGCTCCAACGCATCGCCAGGTGGCGCATGAATTCAGGCGTGACGCCTTTGATATAGGGCAGTTCCTGGCACTCATCCCAGTGCTTGAACGTCGGCGGCGGTTCGCTCGCCACATCGATTTCCGACTCGCGGGATGCGCCAAAACTGGCCTGTACCAGGGTCGCCACGTCACCGTTCTGCACGACGCGGCCGAGCAACTGGCTGACCGCCTTGCCTTCACGCAACACTTCGACTTGATAGCTGGCGGGTACATCGGGCGCGACCGGGCCAACGAAGGTGATCGCGAGCGAGCGCAATGGGCGGTCCGTCGGCACCTGGGCGCGCAAGGCTTCGTATTGCAACGCAGCAACCAGGCCACCGAACGTGGTACGGCCCTGGGCCCATTCAGCGGGAATGGTGACATCCAGCGGGTTGCTTCGGGCGGCGTCGAGCAAATCACTAAAGCGCATGGCGACCTCACATCAAAAAAAACGGATGTGCGATCTTAACCAGCGAGCAGCCAAGGTACAGCGCTTATTCCGGCCAAAAGCCGGACCGATTTAGAAACAATCCGCGCTGAGTTTGTCCAGCACGCGATCCGCCTGCCCTTCGGCCTTGGCCATGGTGCGATGCCATATCGCAACACAGGGCTGCAGATCGGCTTGATGTTCGGCCTGGGCCAACCATTGCCAGCAGTCATGCCAATCACCCAGTGCCGCTTGGGCTTTCTTCAGGCGTGGCAGGGCATTGGCGGGCAACTTATCCAGCTGGGGGTAAGCCTCGGCGGCATAGCGCACACGCTTGATCAACAAGCGCAAACGGTGGCGATCATGGTCTGGATCTTTCAGCGCTTGATCGAGTTTCTGCCATTGCCTGGCCAGGCGCTTCTCGATGCGCGGTCGCAAACCCTTGAGCAATTTCTGGTGCTCCGAGGCGCGGATAAAGCGCGGGAATGCATCAAGGATCAGCAGCAGATGCGCAACTTCCGGGCCTTGCGCCACCTGGCGATAGGCGTCGGGTTGCAGGCGCAGGCGTCGATCTGCGGCCTCGTGATAACCATGCTGATGCAAATACGCCGCCAGCACCTCTCGGTCGCGCAGCGGCGTCGTCAACTGGCCGACCGTGCCGGCGGCCAATTCAAGCTGTTCCACACCCGGCAGCCCGCGCAAAGGACGCAACAGACTGCGCAGGCGGCGCACGGTGGTGCGCAGATCATGCAGGGCTTCATCATCGGTAACGGCAGCGAGGCGAGCCTGGCAGCTCAGTAACCCTACTTCCAGGCCAATGACCTGAGCGACTAACTGATCGACCAAAGCTGACATCCTGCCCTCACTCTCAGATGAAAAATCCCACTCTGCGCTGCACGTTAACGCCCGGCGCGCGACTCACGAATATAGAACCGCGCTTTTTCGGCCTTGTTGGAGCAGCCTTCAAACGCCTCGAATTGCTGCTGGGTCTTGGCGCCCGTCAGTAACGACAAAGCCTTGGAGTAGCTGACGGTGCCGGCAAAACCTTCGGCCTTGGCCAGGTCGAGTTCTTTCCAGGCGGCATCCAATTGCGAGCCACAGCTGTCGCGGTATGCGGTTTTCCCGGCACAACCCGCCAGGGCCAACATGATCACAGGCACACACATCCAGGCTTTCATCGATGACACCTCAAAATAAAGAAAAACAGTCGTACGCTGTAGACGTTGCCTACAAGAAAAAGTGCCTTGTCCTTAGCCTGAAATCGGTAGTACCTATTGCCAGAGCATACCCGAGCCTGGGCGCTATTCTTGAAAAATATTGCCAGGCGCAACGAAGATTGAAGCGGCCCCCAAAATAGGCGCATTGTGGGCCCCCGTTTATGAAGGACATCGACCATGAAGAAACGTGTTGCCTTGGTGTTGGGTTCCGGCGGGGCCCGGGGCTACGCCCATATCGGGGTGATCGAGGAAATCGAACGGCGCGGCTACGACATCGCCTGTATCGCCGGTTGCTCCATGGGTGCCGTGGTGGGCGGGATCTACGCCGCCGGCAAACTGGACGAGTATCGAAACTGGATTGAAAGCCTCGACTACCTCGACGTGCTGCGCCTGGTGGACGTGAGTTTCCGCCTTGGGGCGATTCGTGGCGAAAAGGTCTTCGGGCAGATCCGCAAGATCGTCGGCGAGATCAATATCGAAGAGCTGCGCATCCCCTACACCGCCGTTGCCACCGACCTGACCAACCAACAGGAAATCTGGTTCCAGGAAGGCTGCCTGCACCAGGCCATGCGCGCCTCGGCAGCGATTCCCAGCCTGTTCACCCCGGTGATGCAAGGCAACCGCATGCTGGTGGACGGCGGCCTGCTCAACCCGCTGCCGATCGTGCCGGTGGTGTCGAGCCATTGTGACTTGATCATCGCGGTCAACCTCAACGCCACCAACCAGAAACACTACCATTTGCCTGTGATCCAGCGCCCGCCGGCGTTCAAGAGCCGCTTCAACAGCCTGGCGAAATCACTGGGTTCGCACCTGCCGTTTCGCCGCAAGCAGGCCGAGCAGTTGATGAAACTTGAGCAGGAAGCCTTGCAGGCCCAGGCGGCCGAGATCAATCCGTGGCTGGAGTCGGCCGAACCCGAATCCCAGCAACCTGCCGCCGCACCGGAAAAGCCGGGGGCGCCGAAGTCGGCCACCGGTTCATTCATCATCGATAACGTCGGGCCGGCGTCATTGCTGGATCTGATCAACCAGAGTTTCGAGGTGATGCAGACTTCGCTGGCGCAATACAAGATCGCTGGCTACCCGCCGGATGTACTGATCAACGTGCCGAAGCGGGTGTGCCGGTTTTTCGAGTTCTACAAGGCGCCGGAGTTGATCGCACTTGGGCGGGAAATTGCCAGTGATACCCTGGATCGCTATGAGAGTGAGCAGCGCTGAGACAGCCGTGTCGCTAGAGCCGTGGTGAGCGGGCTTGCCCCGCGTTGGGCTGCGCAGCGGCCCCACTCAATGAGGAACGCGCAGTGTCAGGTACTCCTTTGGGCCTGGTTTTGGGGCTGCTACGCAGCCCAGCGCGGGGCAAGCCCGCTCACCACAGAATCCACATAACCCACAGAACCACAGAACCACAGAACCACAGAACCACAGAACCACAGAACCACAGAACCACAGAACCACAGAACCACAGAACCACAGAACCACAGAACCACAGAACCACAGAGAGGCTGACAGATCGCCTCAGGCGCTCAACAACCGATACCCCACTCCCGCCTCGGTCACGATAAACCTCGGCTGGGTCGGATCATCCGCCAGCTTCTGGCGCAGATGCCCCACCACAATCCGCAGGTAGTGACTGTCGTCGGTGTGGGTCGGCCCCCAGATGTCCTTGAGCAGTTGCTGTTGGGTAATCACCCGTCCCGGATGCCGCGCCAGTTGTGCCAACACCGCGTATTCCTTGCGGGTCAGTGCCACCTCGGCGCCGTCCAGCAGCACGCGGCGATAGGCCAGGTCCACCGTCAACGGGCCAAACTGCAACGCCGCTTCCTGGGTCTCGCCCACCGGCGCCTGGCGCAACAAGGCGCGCACGCGGGCCAGAAACTCCTGGATGCCGAAGGGCTTGGTGACATAATCATTGGCGCCACCGTCAAGGGCTTCAACCTTCTGCCCTTCGCTGGCCCGCACCGACAGCACCAGTACCGGCACCGTCGACCACTCACGAAACTCGCGCAACACCTGCTGGCCGTCCATGTCCGGCAGGCCCAGGTCGAGCACCAGCAAGTCGGGTTTGCTCAACGCAGCCTGGGCCAGGCCTTCGTTGCCGGTACCGGCCTCGATCACTTTGTAGCCCTGGGAGGCCAGGCTGATGCGCAGGAATTTGCGGATCTGCGGTTCGTCATCAATGACTAAAATCGTCGCGGTCTGGCTCATGGCGTCCAATCAACATCCGTAGAGAAAACAGGGTAGCTCACGCCTCGCCTTCCAGGCCAGGCTGTGTCGGCAATGGCAGGAACAGCGTGATACAGGTACCGCGCCCCTCAATGCCATCGGCCACGCTGATATGCCCACCATGGGCGCCGACCATGCCCTGGCAGATCGCCAGGCCGAGGCCGGTTCCCTGCCCGCCTCGATCACCGCGTGCGGCGGTGTAGAACATGTCGAAGATCTTCGCCCGCTCATCCTCAGGAATACCGGGCCCCTCATCCGCCACGGCGAAAAACAATCGGTTATCCGAGACGCCGGCGCTCAGTTGCAATCGACCGTGGGGCGGTGAAAAGCGCGCGGCATTTTCCAGCACATTGACCAGTGCCTGTTCGATCAACGCAGCATGGACATAGAGCAACGGCAACTCCGCCGGCACATTGGTGCTCACCTGCAGAGGTGCCAACACCGCGCGCAAACGCCCGAGCGCACTGCCGACAATATCGCCGGGCGACACCCAGTCCCGCGCCAGCTTCAGCGCGCCATGGCCCAGTCGCGTCATGTCCAGCAGGTTCTGGATATAGCGGTCCAGGCGCTCGGCCTCATCGCGGGTGCCTTCGAGCAACTCGCGGCGATCCTCCAGGGGGATGGCTTCGCCGAGCGCCAGCAGGCTGTCGATACTGCCGCGCATGGAAGTCAACGGTGTGCGCAAATCGTGGGACACCGACGCCAGCAAGGCGCTGCGCAGTTGCTCGGTTTCGCCATGCAAACGGGCGGACTCCAGCTCCTGGGCCAACTGTGCCCGCGCCAGGGCCTGGGCCAGAGGCTGGCTCAAGGCGGTCAGCAAGCGACGGCGTTGGCCGCTCAATTCCAGGCCCGGCTTGGCACTGACGCCGAGCAACCCGAGCGGGCCTTCTTCGCCCGACAACGGCCACCACCACCAGCGCCCGAACGGCAAGGTGCCGGTGCCCATGCCTGCCGGCTGGTCATGCTGCCAGGCCCAATCGGCCGCAGCACGCTCGGCTTCGGTGAAGGTCAGCGGGCCGCCGGTCTCGACCTTCCAGCCACCCTGGCCGTCGCGATTGACCAGGCACAGATCCAGGTCGCTCCAACCTTCCAGATGGTGGGCGGCGGCACTGATCACCGCCTGGCGGTCGGTGGCGGCGGTGAGTTTGCGCGACAGGTCGAGCAGTTCGCCGGTTTCTTCCTGGGTGTCGCGCAATGCCTGCAACTGACGGCGCTGGCGCGCGGCAAGATTGCCGGTGAGCGCCGCCATCAGCAGGAAGAACAACAGCGTCAGCACGTCCTCTTCGCGCTGGATGGCGAAGGAGAAATTCGGCGGGATAAACAGGAAGTCATAGGTCAGGAACGACAACGCCGCACACACCAGGGACGGCCCCAGGCTGCTGCGCACCGCCACCAGCAACACGGCGGCAAGAAACACCAGCGAGATATTGGGCAACGGCAGCGCGCTTGCCACGGCCCAGGCCACAGCGGCGGCGACGATGGTCGCAACCACAGCCAAGGCGTAATCGAACCACACCAGGCCGCGCACATCCGGCAGGCGTGGGGCTGCGGGCACATCGTCACTGTCGAGGACGTTGATTTCCAAGCCCCGGGCATTACGCAACAGGCGCGCCGCCAAACCGCCACCGAACAGGCGACGCCGCCAACGCATTCGCGACTGCCCCACCAACAGCAGGCTGGCACGGCGTTCGGCGGCATGCTGGATCAAGGTCTTGGCCACCTCCCCCGCCCGCAGCAGCACCACTTCGCCGCCAAGGCGCTCGGCCAGTTGCTGGGCGTTTTGCAGGCGCAGGCGGGCCTGCTCATCCCGCGCACGGCCGTTGTCGATATGCACCAGGCTCCACGGCAAATGCCGACGCTGGGCGACGCGACTGGCATGGCGCACCAGGCGTTCGGCCTGCGCATCGCCATCCACGCCCACCAACAAACGCCCACGCACCGCCGGCGCCGCCTGGCCGAGCTGGCGATAACCCTGGGCCAAATCGTCGTCGACATGGGCGGCGGCGGTCTGCATCGCCAGCTCGCGCAGGGCCATCAGGTTGGTCTGGGTAAAGAACGCATCGATGGCGGCGCGGGCCTGCTCCGGCACATACACCTTGCCGTCGCGCAGACGCTCGAGCAGTTCGCGGGACGGCAGGTCGATCAACAGCAGTTCGTCGGCCTCCTGCAACACCCAATCCGGCAAGGTTTCGCGAACCTGCACACCGGTGATGCCGCGGACCTGGTCATTCAGGCTTTCCAGGTGCTGGACGTTGACCGTGGTAAACACGTCGATGCCGGCGGCGAGCAGTTCCTGAATGTCTTGCCAACGCTTTTCATGGCGGCTGCCGGGGGCGTTGCTGTGGGCCAGTTCGTCCACCAGCACCAGCTTGGGCTTGGCGGCGAGCAGGCCGTCGAGGTCCATTTCTTCGAGCATCACGCCACGGTATTCGCTGCGCAACAGCGGTTGTTGCGGCAGGCCGCTGAGCAAGGCTTCGGTCTCGGCTCGGCCGTGGGTTTCAACCACGCCGGCGATCAGTTTGACGCCCTGGCGCAGTTGGGTGTGGGCAGCCTGGAGCATGGCGTAGGTCTTGCCCACACCCGGCGCAGCGCCGAGGAAAACTTTGAGCCGGCCACGGCCGTCCCGGGGTAGATCGGCTAGCAGGGCATCGGCGCGGCCGGAGTCGCTCATGCGGGCAGTGTCCTTCAGGTATTGATCGGGTTACAGCTTTTCCAACGCCATGTTCAGCGCCAGCACATTCACCACTGGCGGCCCCACCAGCGGGCTTTCGATATGTTCATCCATCAACCGTTGCAGGGTCGATACCGGCACATTTCGCGCGGCAGCCACCCGTGCCAGTTGATAGGCAATCGCCTGGGGTGGCAAGTGTGGATCAAGACCGCTGCCGGAGGTAGTCAGCGACACCAAAGGCACCGGGCCCTGGCCGGGCACCAACTGTTTGTTCGCGTCATCGAACACGCGGGTGGCCAAGGCCGGGTTGCTGGGGCCGAGGTTACTGGCGCTGCTGGAAACCGTCGCAAAGGCACCCGCCGAAGGGCGCGGATGGAACCAGCTGTCACCGGTAAAGTCCTGGGCGATCAGGCTGGAGCCACGCACTTTGCCGCCGGCATCGCGCACCAGGCTGCCGTTGGCCTGGTCCGGGAAGGCGACTTGGGCGACACCGGTCACCACCAGTGGGTAGGCCACGCCGGTGATCAGGGTCATGAGCACCAGCAGGCTCAGGGCCGGGCGGATTATGTTGGACATTTCAAATTCCTCAATTCGGTCTTTGCAACCTGTGGGCACCGGGGTGGTGCCCACAGGCATCGGGTCACACCAGGTGCAGCGCGGTCAGCAGCATGTCGATCGCCTTGATGCCCACGAACGGAACCAGCAACCCGCCCAGGCCATAGATCAGCAGGTTGCGCCGCAGCAACGCCGCCGCACTCGCGGCCTGCACACGCACACCGCGCAGCGCCAGGGGAATCAGCACCACGATGATCAGCGCGTTGAACACGATGGCCGAGAGAATCGCGCTCTGGGGGCTCTGCAAGTGCATCACGTTGAGCACGCCCAACTGCGGGTAGATCGAGGCGAACAACGCCGGCAGGATCGCGAAGTACTTGGCCACGTCGTTGGCGATGGAAAAGGTGGTCAACGCACCACGGGTCACCAGCAACTCCTTGCCGATCTGCACCACGTCCAGCAGCTTGGTGGGGTCGCTGTCGAGGTCGACCATATTGGCGGCCTCGCGGGCGGCCTGGGTGCCGTCGTTCATCGCCATGCCGACGTCCGCCTGGGCGAGTGCCGGGGCGTCGTTGGCACCGTCGCCGCACATCGCCACCAGACGGCCGTCGTTTTGCTCGTGACGGATGCGCGCGAGTTTTTTCTCCGGGGTCGCTTCGGCCAGCACGTCATCCACACCGGCTTCGGCAGCGATCGCAGCGGCCGTCAGCGGGTTGTCACCGGTGACCATCACCGTGCGAATCCCCAGCTTGCGCAGCTCGGCGAAACGTTCGCGGATACCGGGCTTGACCACGTCCTTGAGGTGGATCGCACCGAGCAATTTGCCGTCGGCACACACCAGCAAGGGCGTGCCGCCGCTCTGGGCGATCTTGTCGATTTCCCGCGCCAATGCCGGTTGCAGGTCGCCGCGTGGCTGGCCGATAAACGCCAGCAACGAATCCACTGCGCCTTTGCGGAACACGCGGCCCTGGTAGTCGACACCGGACAAGCGGGTCTCGGCGCTGAACGGTACCGCGGTCAGTTCATCCAGGGATGGCTCGGCCTGCGGGTGCAGAGCCCGCAGGTATTCGACGATGGATTTGCCTTCTGCCGTGTCATCGGCCAAAGAAGCAAACAACGCACCTTCGGCCACTTCCTTGCCGCTGACGCCAGGCGCCGCAACCACCGCCGCACACCGACGGTTACCAAAAGTGATGGTGCCGGTCTTGTCCAGCAGCAACACATGCACGTCACCGGCCGCCTCCACGGCACGACCGGACTTCGCGATCACATTGAGGCGCACCAGGCGGTCCATGCCGGCAATACCGATGGCCGACAACAAGCCGCCGATGGTGGTAGGAATCAGCGTCACCAGCAGTGCGACCAAAAACACCAGCGGCAAGCTGCCGTTGGCGAAGTGGGCGAAGGGCTGCAAGGTCACGACCACCAGCAGGAAGATCAGGGTCAGGCCAATCAGCAGGATATCCAGCGCGACTTCGTTGGGAGTTTTCTGACGCTTGGCGCCTTCGACCAGGGCGATCATGCGGTCCAGGGTGGACTCGCCGGGGTTGGCGGTGATGCGGATCAGCAGCCAGTCCGACACCAGCCGCGTGTTGCCGGTGACGGCCGAGCGATCGCCGCCGGACTCGCGGATCACCGGCGCGGACTCACCGGTGATCGCCGCTTCGTTGACCGCTGCGATGCCTTCGACGACCTCGCCGTCGCCGGGAATCATTTCCCCGGCGGCCACACGCACCACATCACCTTTACGCAGACTGGTGGCCGGCACGACCTTGAAGCTGCCATCGGCTTCCTTACGCCGCGCGCTCAGGCCTTCGCTGCCGGCCTTGAGGCTGTCGGCACGGGCCTTGCCGCGTCCTTCGGCCAAGGCTTCGGCGAAGTTGGCGAACAGCACGGTGAACCACAGCCACACGGCGATTTGCACGGCCACATACGTCGGTACGGCGGTGTCGGGCACAAAGCACAGCACGGTGGTGAGGATGGCGGTCAGCTCGACCACCAGCATCACCGGCGAGCGTTGCAGCTGGCGCGGGTCCAGCTTGACGAACGCCTGGACCAGCGCCGGGCGCCACAGGGCAGAGACGGCGGTTTTGGCGGGTTCCTGGGTTTTGACCGGGGCCGCGTTTTTTGCAGGCATATTCATGTTCATATCCCCTTTTTAGAAGCCCATGCTCAAGTGTTCAGCGATGGGCCCCAGCGCCAGCGTCGGCAGGAAAGTCAGGCCGCCCACCAGCAAAATAGTCACGGTCAACAGGGTCACGAACAGCGGACCATGGGTCGGGAAGCTGTTCTGGCCAATCGGTGCGGTCTTCTTCATCGCCAGGCTGCCGGCCAGGGCCAGTACCGGGAGGATGTAGCCGAAGCGGCCGATCAACATGCCCAGGCCCAGCATCAGGTTGTGGAACGGCGTGTTGGCACTGAAACCGCCGAACGCCGAGCCGTTGTTGGCGCTGGCCGAGGTGTAGGCGTACAGCAACTGGCTGAAACCATGAGGGCCAGGGTTACTGATCGCGCCGGCTGGGCCGGGCAGGCTCGCGGCGATGGCACCCAGTACCAGCACGCCCACCGGCATCACCAACAGGGTCACGACCAGCAGCTGCACTTCCTTGGCCTGGAGTTTCTTGCCCAGGTATTCCGGGGTGCGCCCGATCATCAGGCCGGCCAGGAACACCGCGATCAACACGTTGAGCAACATGCCGTACATACCGGCGCCGACGCCGCCGAAGATCACTTCGCCGACCATCATGTTGACCAGCGCCACCATCCCACTGAGGGGGTTGAGGCTGTCTTGCATGCCGTTGACCGAACCGTTGGACGCCGCCGTGGTGGTCACCGACCACAACACCGTGCCGGTGGTGCCGAAGCGCGCTTCCTTGCCTTCCAGCGGTGCGGTCTGCTCGACGGCCGGGTTGTTCAAGGTCGGGTTGGGCTGGTATTCGGACCACAGGGAAGTGGCGCCGCCGATCAGGAACAGCGCCAGCATGCAGCCAAGGATCGCGCGGCTCTGGCGCAGGTCTTTCACGTAGTGGCCGAAGGTGAATACCAACGCCACCGGGATCAGGATGATCGAAGCCACTTCGAACAGGTTGGCCCAGGCGGTCGGGTCTTCAAACGGGTGCGCCGAGTTGACGCCGAAGAAGCCGCCGCCGTTGGTGCCCAGTTGCTTGATCGCAATCTGGCTGGCTGCCGGGCCCAGGGGGATCACTTGATCCACGCCTTGCAGGGTCACGGCATCCACATAGTGCGCGAAGGTTTGCGGTACGCCCTGCCACACCAGGAACAGCGCCAGCACCAGGCACAACGGCAGCAGGCCGTAGAGCGTGGCGCGGGTCATGTCGACCCAGAAGTTACCCAGGGTCCTGGCGGATTTTCGCCCGATCCCACGGCACAGCGCGACCAGGACGGCCAGGCCGGTGGCCGCACTGACGAAGTTCTGCACGGTCAGGCCAGCCATCTGGCTGAGGTAGCTCAGGGACGCCTCACCGCTGTAGGACTGCCAGTTGGTGTTGGTCATGAAACTGACCGCGGTATTGAAGGCCAGGGTCCATTCCTGGCCCGGCAATTTCTGCGGGTTCAGTGGGAGATAGTCCTGGAACAGCAGGATCGCGAACAACAGCAAAAAGCCCGCGAGGTTGAACGCGAGCAAGGCCAGCATGTATTTCTGCCAGCTTTGTTCCTGATGTTCATCCACCCCCGACAGGCGATAACAGGCTTTTTCGACAGGCCCCAGCACCGGGCTGAGCCACGTGCGCTGGCCTTCCATCACCTTGTAGTAGAACCGCCCCAGGAACGGCGCCGGCACCAGTACCACGGCAAAGAAGGCAATGATCAGCCAATAGTCATAACTGTGCATGGCCAGCTCCTAGTTCCGATCCGCGCGTAACAGCGCAACCAGCAGATAAATGAACAGCGCCACGGCCAATAGCAGTGACACCCCGTCCAGAACGCTCATGGAAGTCTCTCCGTTTAGCGGCGAGTGCCGCGTGTGGGGCAATTGTCCGCAGGAGTGGCGTAAAGGAACGAGAGCGAGGGGGTGGACGGGGCGTAAAGATGGCGTAAAGAGTGGGTTTATGCGGGGTTTACACGGGGGTATTCGGCGTCTGGGCGGGCGCTATCGGGAGCAAGCCCCCTCCCACACTTGACCGCGTTGTCATGCCGAGCGCCAGTCAACCTGTGGGAGGGGGCTTGCTCCCGATAGCGCCGGCACCGTGACCGCCGCACCTATCTGGTGCGACACCGGCAAATTTCAAACGCCAAACCATCCCCCACACGACAGTTGCGCCGCTTTACGACAATGATTCTCAGGCTGGCATGGCCGCTGCAACACCTTGAATCATTCCAAACCGTTCAGGGAGCGCAGCACAATGAACACACAACTCAAACCCACCTTGGGCACCCTGCATTTATGGGGCATTGCCGTCGGGCTGGTGATTTCCGGGGAATACTTCGGCTGGAGCTACGGCTGGGGCGTGGCCGGGACCTTGGGCTTCCTGGTGACCTCGCTGATGGTCGCCGCGATGTACACCTGCTTTATCTTCAGTTTCACCGAGCTGACTACCGCCATTCCTCACGCAGGCGGGCCGTTTGCCTACAGTCGTCGCGCCTTTGGGGAGAAAGGCGGCTTGATCGCAGGCCTCGCCACCCTGATCGAATTTGTCTTCGCCCCGCCTGCCATCGCCCTGGCGATCGGCGCGTATCTGAATGTGCAGTTCCCGGCCCTGGACCCCAAGCATGCGGCCGTCGGTGCCTACATCGTATTCATGGGGCTGAATATTCTCGGCGTGAAACTGGCCGCGACCTTCGAGCTGGTGGTGTGCGTGCTCGCCGTCGCCGAGCTGCTGGTGTTCATGGGCGTGGTCGCGCCCGCGTTCAGCTTCAGCAACTTTGCCCTGAACGGTTGGGCCGGTTCCGATACCTTCGGCGCCCCGGCGGTTGCCGGGATGTTTGCGGCGATTCCGTTTGCCATCTGGTTTTTCCTGGCCATCGAAGGCGCAGCCATGGCGGCCGAGGAAGCAAAAGATCCGAAGCGCACCATTCCAAAGGCCTACATCAGCGGCATCCTGACCCTGGTGATCCTGGCCATGGGCGTGATGTTCTTCGCCGGCGGCGTGGGCGACTGGCGCACCCTGTCGAACATCAACGATCCACTGCCGCAGGCGATGAAAACCGTGGTGGGCGACAACTCCGGCTGGCTGCACATGCTGGTCTGGATCGGCCTGTTCGGCCTGGTGGCGAGCTTCCACGGCATTATCCTGGGCTACTCGCGCCAGTTCTTTGCCCTGGCCCGCGCCGGTTACCTGCCCTCCTTCCTCGCCAAATTATCGCGCTTTCAGACACCACACCGGGCAATCATCGCCGGTGGCGTGGTCGGCATCGCCGCCATCTACAGCGATGGCCTGATCAACCTGGGCGGCATGACATTGACCGCGGCGATGATCACCATGGCGGTGTTCGGTGCCATTGTGATGTACATCATGAGCATGCTCAGCCTGTTCAAACTGCGTAAGACCGAACCGCTGCTGGAACGTACCTTCCGCGCGCCGGGTTATCCGATCGTGCCCGGCATTGCGCTGGCGCTGGCCGTGGTCTGCCTGGTAGCCATGGCGTGGTTCAACACGCTGATCGGGCTGATCTTCCTCGGCTTTATGGCCGTGGGTTTCATCTACTTCCAAATGACCGCACAGGACCGTGCCGATGCACCGGCAGATGCAATGTTGACCGGGCTCTAAGGTTTCGAGGCAGAACGGGCCTACACTGAACTACTCAGAAAGCCCGTCACTCAAAGTAGTTATTACCGTGGGAAAATTCTCCGACGGTAATCTGCCTCAAGGAGAGCCTTATGCCGTGGTATGCGTGGTTGATTATGGTGGTTGCGATCGGGTCGATCGTCGGAGGGCTGATGATGCTGCGTGACAGCGCCAACAAGGTGGAACTCACCGACGAACAACGCAAGCGCGTGGCCGAGCGCAATGCCCAGGCGGACGCCAAGGACGCGCAGGACCGCTAGGACCGCTTACTCCCAATCCGCCTTGGCAATCTGCAACCCGTGCTGCCCTTTATAGGCAGCACGCTCCGGCTGGCTCCAGCCGTCCAGCAACTCGTCCTCCAGCCGATAGATCTCAACCCCCAACGGACGGCACACCGTCAGCGGATCCTGCGCATCCGGCCCCCACATCGGCAGCGACAAATCCCCGCCCGGGCACGTCGACAGCGCGCAGAGCAAATCAATCTCGGCAAAGAACTCCAGATAATCGCCCTTCTGCGCCGGGCAGGCTTTCATGAAATACATGTCGTCGTGATTGAGGCCCGTACACTGGAAAATATTCAGCACGTCATGCACGTCGAATTCCGTCAGACCGTGGGGTAATACCGCGCGGGTCAGGTTGGAGTGGCAATGGTGATGGAAGTCCTCGCCGGTGAGCATGCGGTTCACATAGGGATCGCACCGTGTCCCCAGCAAGTCATGCAGACGCCCGCCGTGCTCATCGATGCCGTAACTGGCCAGGCTGTCATCGGTGATGGTCACCAGTGGCCTTAGAAATGGCAGATTCGACCATAGCCGGTCATGAGTGCTCACATGCGCCCCCTGCAACTGACGGGTACGTGCAGCCCAAAGACGTTCGCGGGGGTCATTGGCGTTCCACACATTGAAGTCCCCCACCTGCGGACCCACGGGCGTGGTGACACGAAACACATGCCCCGCGGGCACCTTCCACGCCCTGCCCGTGCGAATCGGTACCTCGAACTGCTCGATCAAGCTGCGCTGATCTTTTCGGTCACGAATGCGCTCGTAAAATGCCGCGTCGACCTGCAACGCCGAACCCTTGCTGACCTGATAAGCGGCCGGATAGTCTTTGTACATGATGCAGATCCTCGATCAGGGGTGGGTAAACAGGGCCAAGGACAGGCGTTCCGAATCATCCAGGTACAGGCTCATCGCCTCCCCTGCCGCCGGTTTGTCCTGCTCGACCAGCCATTGATAAATCTCACGGTCACGCTCCAGCCAGGGCGACTGGAAACGTTGCTCATCAGGCGCGGCGCAAAACACCAGGCGCAACTGGGCGATGACCTGGGCAAAAAACTCATCGAACAACGGGCTGCCCATCAACCCGACGATGTGCTGATGGAACATCAAACTGTGGGTGACCACCGCACGCCAATCCTCGCGCTCACGGGCCAGGGTGGTGGCGTCAATGGCGTTTTGCAGGCGCTCGGATTGCTCGGGCGTCAAGGCCTCGCTTCCGGCGATGGCCTGCAACTCCAGGGTACGGCGGACTACAAACAGGTCGCGGACTTCCTCCCGCTGCAACCGCCGCACCATGACGCCCTTGTTACGCACATAACGGGTCAACCCCTCCTGCCCCAGACGGTGCAAGGCTTCGCGAATCGTATTGCGCGACGCACTGTAGGCCTTGACCAGATCCACCTCGACCAATGCCATGCCTGGCAATAACCGCCCCGCAATGATGTCGGCACGCAGCTCCAGGGCAATCTGGTCGGCTAAAGACAAACTGAGCGTCATGACCACCTCACGATTGTTGAACAATCCTCCGTCTAGATGTAATCACATTTCATGCCAACGCCCTGATTGCCGACGAGTGTGTAAAAAAGAACAAGTTGGTTAAAATGCCCGCCTGTAACCGAGGCTGCCCCATGCGTTATTCACAAAACCACAAAGCCCAGACCCACCAACGCATCATTAAGGAAGCCTCTGCGCGCTTTCGCCGCAACGGCATCGACGCCACCGGCCTGCAGCCACTGATGAAAGCGTTGAACCTGACTCATGGCGGCTTTTACGCGCATTTCAAATCCAAGGACGAACTGGTGGAGACAGCCCTGCAGGCGGCCGCCGCAGACCTGGACGCCCATTGCGACATGCTGTTCAGCCAGGAGCAGCCGCTGGGCGCGTTTATCGACAGTTACCTGTCGGAATGGCACCTGGCCTCCCCGGACCAAGGCTGCCCGCTGCCAACGATGTGTTCAGAACTGGGGCTCCGAGGCCAGCCCAGTGCGACTACAGACCAGGTACTCAACGCAAGGCTCAAGCAAATAGAAACGGCATTGGGAGAGGAGCGTTGCGATGCAAAGAGCCTGGTGATGATGTCGACACTGGTGGGCGCATTGGTACTGGCCAGAAGTGTTGAAGCCCCTCAATTGGCAAGACAGATCATGGCCGTGGTGCGCGAACGCCTGAAAACGCAGAACCCGGAGGGCAAAAAGGCCGATCAATGACCGGCCTCCTGGATGAATCAGTTGATGGCCAGCCTATCGCGATTCTTCTCCAGCAGCGCCTTGCCAATCCCCTTCACTTCCAACAACTCATCCACCGCCGTGAACGGACCATTGCTTTCGCGATAGGCGATGATCGCCTGGGCTTTAGCGGCACCGATACCGAAGAGGTCACGACGCAGGGTTTCGGCGTCGGCGGTGTTCAGGTTGACCTTGGTGGACTGCTCGACCTTGGTCATCTGGGCGGTGATAGGGGTTGGAGCTTCGGGTTTGATGGACGGGGCTGCGGTGGTGGTGACTGAGAGGGTCGTGAGGAAGGCGAAGATTAGGGAGGTGAGGTAAGTGTTTTGCATTGGTGACGCTCCATGACAGTGTAAGAGAAAAGCAGCTTTTCCGAGGCTGCTTTTTCACGCTAGATGAAATTGGAACCACGTCAAAAAAAGCCACGTTACAAGGTATGAATTTCTCGAGCATTGTCGTCTCCGTGAGACCAGCGACTCGCCAAAATATGGCAGTATGTATCACATGGTAAAGTCACCTCAAAAACGTAAACAACTTACGAAATAAAGATCAATTAGCCAGAATAACGACGAGGCACGTTCCGGTAAGGGGCACAAACGCCTATATCCATAATGCTCGCGTCACAGGTAGAGACTCTTTACAGATGAAAAAAGTTTTACTCACCGGCGCTACGGGTTTTGTCGGTTCAGAACTCCTAGATCAGCTCGCCCAACGTGCAAATCATCGGATTGCCGTAGCGACTCGATCA
This sequence comes from Pseudomonas sp. 8 R 14, assembly GCF_900005955.1. Taxonomy (NCBI): domain Bacteria; kingdom Pseudomonadati; phylum Pseudomonadota; class Gammaproteobacteria; order Pseudomonadales; family Pseudomonadaceae; genus Pseudomonas; species Pseudomonas sp. 8 R 14. The sequence goes on from NZ_CVTH01000092.1 coordinate 20,193, forward strand.
GAAAATACGGCACTCGAAACCGCTTACCAAGTATTCAACCTTGGCGATTTCAACTCGCAAACAGTGTGGCATGAGGCGTTGCTTGATGTTGACTGCGTGGTTCACACGGCAGGCCGCGCCCACGTGTTAAAACAAGAGAGCAATGCACTTGAGCTATTCAGAGAGGCCAATACCCATGCGACACTGAACTTGGCTAGGCAGGCCGCAGCGCAGGGCGTAAAGCGCTTCGTCTTTATCAGCTCTATTGGGGTAAATGGCGCTTCTACTTCAACCTTCCCTTTTTCAGAATCGTCAGAGCCCGTCCCTCACGCGGATTACGCCACTTCAAAACTGGAGGCTGAGATCGGGCTCTTACAAATTGCCGAGCAATCTGAAATGAATGTTGTGATCATTAGACCTCCTTTGGTGTATGCCGCACATGCCCCCGGAAATTTCAGAAGGTTGCTCAAGCTCGTACAATCCGGTATTCCATTACCGTTCAAACGGATTAAAAATAGCAGAAGCATGGTCGCACTAGAAAACCTGGTTGATTTCATCTGTGTGTGCATAGACCACCCGGCGGCAGCTAATCAGATATTTCTCGTATCAGACGGTACGGATTTCTCTACAGGCCAATTGGTCAGTTACTTAGCCGAGGGCATGGGGCACAAAGCACTATTATTTCCCATCCCTTCTATTTTTTTGAAAACCTTTGCACGCTTGATCGGCAAACAGAACACCTATACGCAACTATACGGTTCATTACAGATAGACTCATCGAAATCGAGGACACTGCTTGGGTGGGCTCCGCCGATTTCAGCTGACACCGCAATTATAAATTCTGGAAGAATATTCATGACTCTTCGTCAAACCGACAGCTGAATTAACCCCAACTATTAAAACAATTTTTAATTCAGCTCTTCACTAAAAAATTATGATCCATAACGAATGTAACTGTTCGCCATTTTTCGCCCCCTTAATACCCAACTCAGTCTTGATCACGATTAGTTGAGCATCTGCCCTTGGCTAACGAGACCGATGACCAGCTGGTAGCTATGCGAGCGTCGAACTCGACGGCCGGGCTTGATCCGAGAAATCGGCGGTGTGTTAGGGACGCATTTTCGCCGAGAGAAACACATGTCATCAGTTGGCTACGTACACTAGCTGCCAAGTCGTCGGGTAAGCGATTCGCAGTTTTGCAGGTAACCTCCGGACCGCCTGGCCTCCCTCCTTCGCTGTTCCAGACACTAGGCTGCTGACGACGCCTTTAAACACTTGATAGAGGGGGCACGATAAGATGCAGCTGTAGGCTGTGGCAGAAAAATCCCGTGAATATCAACGCTGTTTGGCGTATTCTAGGAGCTTTTCAGCTTAGCTAGAAAATAACCAAATAACCGTTAGATGCATCTTTAAGAATTTTTCAAAGAAATATGAGGTTGGAAAAAGATGAGCTTGATCAAGTGGATTGATTTTCCCGGCCTGGGTGACGAAAGGGGGGAATTGGTAGCTCTCGAAATCGGCATGGAAAAGGCAATCCCTTTTGACATCAAGCGCGTCTATTATATCTATAGAACTGCTGAAGGTGTCAGCCGAGGATTTCACGCGCATCGCAGCTTGAAGCAAGTTGCCATCTGCGTAAAGGGCCGATTGAGAATGACTCTCGACAATGGCTTGGTTCGCGAAGCATGCTGGATGGATAACGCTACAAAAGGGTTATTGATCGAAAGCATGGTATGGCGGGAAATGTCCGATTTCAGCGATGACTGCATACTGCTAGTGCTGGCTAGTGAGCATTACGATGAGTCGGACTACATCCGGGATTATAATGATTTCGCAGAGAGCATAAAATATGCCTGAAATTCATGCTTTGGCAGATGTTAAAAGCCTCAATATAGGAAGTGATACACGAATATGGCAGTACAGTGTTATTTTCGAAGGCGCGATTATAGGTAGCAACTGTAATATATGCGCACACACGCTGGTAGAAAATGACGTTATTATTGGGAATAATGTCACTGTAAAATCAGGTGTTTTCTTATGGGAGGGTACCCGTATAGAAGACAATGTATTCATTGGCCCCAATGCCACATTTACTAATGACCCTTTTCCTAGATCGAAGTCTTTTCCCCGTATTTTCACGGGGGTCACCATCAAAAAAGGCGCCAGCATTGGAGCTAATGCAACACTGCTTCCTGGTATTACAGTGGGGAGCCAAGCAATGGTCGGCGCGGGCGCTGTTGTAACAAAGGACGTCCCAGACAGGGCCGTTGTGATAGGTAACCCTGCTAAAATTGTCAGGCATATTGATATATGATTAGCTTTCTCGATTTAAAGAAAATAAACGCCACAATGCGCGATGAGTTAGTTGAGTCTTGCACTCGAGTGATAGATTCTGGCTGGTATATTGGCGGTAAGGAACTGTCTGACTTCGAAAATGCATTCTCGGCCTATACCGGTAGTCGCCACTGTATCGGCGTCGCAAATGGTCTGGATGCACTGAATCTTACACTTCGTGCTTGGAAGGAATTGGGCAAACTCAAAGATGGCGATGAAGTTATTGTCCCTGCTAATACCTACATTGCAAGCGTTCTTGCCATAACCGAAAACCGACTGATACCAATTTTGGTGGAGCCGGATGCAGCCACTTTTAATCTGAAGCCCGAGTATGCAGCGGCTGCTATCACAGCTAGAACCCGAGTCATCATGGCGGTCCACTTGTATGGACAGCTTTGTGATATGCCGGCGTTGATGGGGCTGGCACATCGAAATAACCTTCTTGTGCTGGAAGACTCCGCCCAAGCTCACGGTGCTAGCCATGATGGCCGACAGGCCGGGAGTTGGGGACATGCATCGGGATTCAGCTTTTATCCAGGAAAAAACCTTGGTGCCTTAGGCGACGCGGGGGCCATCACTACCGATGATGACGAACTGGCGGATACGCTCAGAGCGTTGCGTAATTATGGCTCCCATGAGAAATACAAAAATCTATACCAAGGGGTAAACAGCCGCTTAGACGAAATTCAAGCGGCCATGCTGAGTGTCAAAATCAAGTATCTGGACGAGCAAACACAACAGCGTAGAAATGTGGCGCAAACTTACATGGATGGAATAAAAAATCCAAACATAGTATTACCGCTGCCGCCAGGTACCCGCGTCCAATCGCTGAAAGATCACGTATGGCATGTCTTTGTCGTCCAGTGTGACCGCCGTGATGAACTACAACGTTATCTGGCGGAGAAAGGAATCCAGACCATAATCCACTATCCTGTACCTGCGCATCAACAGCACGCTTACAGGGATTGGAACAACAAGTGCTACCCCATTACTGAAGCGATACATGCGCGAGTATTGAGCTTGCCAATAAGCCCTGTCATGACTCTATCAGAGACTGAACTTGTCATTGCAGCGGTCAACAATTTTTTGTGTGAAGAGTGAGTTGATGACCGCATCATTAATCCGACTTTGGAAGTGCCTGACGTTCAAGAGAAAGGTGCAACTATGTATAATTCTTTCTCTTATGATAGTGGCATCATTTGCCGAAGTCCTGAGTATCGGAGCGATAGTTCCTTTTCTTGCAGTGTTGATCAATCCAGCAAAAATAATGGATCAGCCACTGGCAAATAGCATGTTTACCGCACTAGGGGTTACCTCAGCGGATGGACTGCTGCTCCCTCTCACTATCATTTTTGCACTGGCCGCAATTTTTTCAGGCGTGAGCCGTTTTATCCTTATGTGGGCGCAGAATAGATTTAGTTCCGCAGTGGGCAGCGACCTGTCGGACGGAATATACAAGGCCGTCATTTATCAGCCCTATAGCATGCACTTGGCGAGAAATAGCAGTGAAGTCATCACGGCCATCTTCAACAAAGTTGACATGGTTGTACGTGAATTTCTATTCCCGGTGTTGACGATCGCCAGCTCAATTTTCATGATGCTGGCGATACTCGTGATTGTATTAGCGATCCAACCGGTAGTGGCCTTTTTGGCATTTTCTAGCTTTGGTGGCGTTTATCTTTCTGTCATTTTTATTACAAAAAAACAGCTTGGAAAAGACAGCCTTGAAGTCAGCTTAAGCTCAGACAAACTGCTGAAATTATTGAGTGAAAGTCTTGAGGGCATTCGCGACGTAATCATTGATTCATCGCAACGCGGCTATCGTAAAGATTTCAATGCTGCCGATTACAAATTACGTCGAGCAAAAGCCAATATTCAAATCATCGCGAACGCTCCACGCTATACGATTGAATCCTTTGGCATGCTAATGGTTGCTGTATTTGCATATTGGCTCTCGCAACAGCCGGGTGGGCTGCTAGCATCCATTCCAATGCTGGGCGCTCTTGCACTTGCTGCACAGCGGTTACTTCCAGTCCTGCAACAATCCTACGCAGCTTGGGCATGCATCAAGGGAGCACATGATTCTTTGCAGGACGTACTGAATCTTCTCCCTGAAGTGGACAACCAAACAGATGTAGAGGTGCCGAGAACTCCGTTACCTTTCGAGCAGTCTATATCACTAGACGCGGTTTCATTTCGCTACGGCCCAGACGCCCCCTGGGTGTTGCAGAACGTAAGGCTGAACATCCTCAAAGGCAGCCGTATCGGCATCATGGGTGCAACGGGTAGTGGCAAAAGCACAATGCTCGATATTTTGATGGGGTTATTGACGCCGAATGAAGGCGCTTTTCTAGTCGATGGTGTGGAAGTGACGGCAGCCAATAGCCGCAACTGGCAGGCCAATATAGCCCATGTACCGCAGCTCATATTTCTATCAGACGCGTCCGTGGCTGAAAATATTGCATTCGGAGTACCTTATTCGGACATCGACTTCGATCGCGTGCGTCGAGCAGCGGAGAAAGCTCAAATGTCGAGTGTTATCGAGTCTTGGACAAATGGTTATAATACTCAGGTGGGAGAACGGGGCGTTTTTCTGTCCGGAGGACAACGTCAGCGTATTGCGATAGCTCGGGCATTTTACAAAGAAGCCAAGGTTATCATTCTAGATGAAGCCACCAGCGCTCTTGATGGAAAAACCGAGTTAGAGGTAATGAAAGCAGTCGAGGGGCTTGGAAAAGAAATAACGCTTATTGTAATTGCTCATCGACTGAACACGCTTAAAGGTTGCGATACCGTGATCGAAGTAGAAAACGGAGTGATCGCAAAATCCGGCTCTTACAATTCGATACGCAGTTCTACCCAATAGCATTACAAATAAATTGCGCATCTAACAGGATATAAGTTCATGATATATAGTGCTCAACCCATCAAAAAAACCGACTGCACTATTATTATAAACTCTTGCGACAACTATGAGGACGTCTGGCCGCCCTTTTTTTATGCATTCAAAGCGATGTGGCCCGATTGCGAATGTAAGATAATTTTAAACACTGAGCACAAGAGTTTCAGATTCGATGGATTACAGATAGTCACTCTGAATCTGAATGTCAAAGAAGGAAAAAAACCATGGGGATGGCGACTCCGCAAAGCATTATCCTTAGTAGATACAGAATTCGTAGTTACTTTATTTGACGATTTCATCCTTGAAGCTCCAGTCAGTAAAAAAAAGCTAGCTGAATGCATATTCGACATGAAAAAAAACCCTGACATTGCAGTATTTTATTTTAATACTATTCCAGGCCCGAATGAGTTCGATGGTCATCATGATGGCTTTGAATTGGTAGGCAAGAGAAATGACTATCGACTGAACTCGGCCCCCGCCATCTGGCGAACTAAACGCCTAATGGACTTTACAGGAGAGTTAGATTCACCCTGGGCTTGGGAGTTTTTTGGCAGCGCAAGGACCTTCAAGGATAGCTGTCGCTTTTACTGCGCTCAAGCGGGCAAGGAAGATACATTTATCTATAATTATACGTTAGGCGGGGCTATACGCAGAGGAAAGTGGGTTTTGAGTGTGATTGCTCCCATTATAGAAAAATACAAGCTTTCTATAGATCTTGATCAAAGAGGCATTGCCAGTGAGTCATTATCAGACGGCAAATACGGCCTCAAATGGAAAATAGATTTCTTTCTGCTCGGTTTCAAAATGATTGGGATGGATGCTTTTATTTTTATCTACAGAACTCTAAACAGAAAGTTTTTAAAAGGTATGTCACGTGATTAAGAGTAAATTTACTTTTGCCATCCTGACGTTCAATCATGAGGCCTACATTATTGAACACCTTGAAAGCATTAGATTTTTGATTGAAAATTTTGGTTCAGCGTATGAATTTAATTTAATTGTAGCTGACGATGGCTCACGGGATCAGACTGTTGCACTGGCCAGTCGTTGGCTTTCTATACACGAAAAACTCTTCACAGATATCAAAATTTTGGCTGATGGCACGAACAAAGGCACTTGTCTGAACTACACTAGGATATGGCCACTGATTGAAGGCGAGCGATTTAAAATAACTGCCGGCGATGACGTTTATGCATGCACAAATATATTTGAAGAAGTCGAACAGTTGAAGCATCACGATTTTTTTTCTGGATTACCACTATTGCTGATCGACGGTAAAATCCTTGAATCAAAATCGACCATCTTTCATATTTTAGCAACAGAAGTAATTTACCAAGGAAAGAAGTTTTTCGAACGCCTGAAAGGTGTCAGCAGCATTAACACTCCAAGCTTATTTTACAATAAAAAATTCTTGAAAGATAAGGAGCTTTCCTCCTTTATAAACAGCCACAGTGTCACTGAAGACTTCCCAATGATGGTAAAAATTGCAAACTCTTATCAGGACATTAGCTTCACACAATCAAAAAAAGTATACATATACTATAGACGAACATCTGGCTCAACCTACCTCATTAGAGGCTCAGACTTTGACGTAGACAAACTAAAGGTTTTTAGCTATATGCTTTCTTGCGAAAAGACCTGGCTGGGTAAGTATTTGCTAAGAAACAGGATTTACTGTTACAAAATCGACAATAGTTCTCTTAAAAAATTGCTTAATATTAGCTATTACACCTACCTTTTCAAAATCGCTGCGAACCTGCTTCCTCTTCTTAAAACTTACTCAGCGTCAGTACCGGAGCCAGAACCACATCAGGAGCATTACAACCTGATAGTCAGGCGAGCAAAGATGTTTTATAAAGATTGTATATCTCATGACGGTCATATAGTGGACTCATGCTCACGCACCAAGAACAAATGAGGCTATACACGCCTACATCTTATGTCAACGCATCTTGCCAAGGATCTGGAAAGTGAACAAAATAAAAGTTTATGCGCCGCTTTTTTTAGTTGAAGTATATTTACTACTGGGATTATGGCTGCTTTTCTATGGCCCCATCATATGGCCACTGCAAAACACTAGCGAGTTTTTAGGATTTATTTTTCTATACCATATCTTTTTTATAGGGGGCTATATAGTACAGAGTTTTTATTTCACCAAAAAAATAAAAGTTAACAAAACGCCCCTAAAAATCCAAACTAAAAAAAACAAATTCACACATTATTTCTGGTTAATATTGGTCTTGGCGCTTGCGGCAAATATAGTTCAGCATAGAAACCTTACCCTTTCGCACTCATATATACCGAACGATTTTTTTTCCAACTTACATAGAGGATTGGTTGCGCCCTGGCAAGCTCGTGCCTTCTATGCATCTGACGCAGCAATGGATGGTTTTATAAATAACCCGCTGATAACTGCCAGCTTATTTTTTACCAGCGCATTCAAGTACATCCTGCTACCGGGCCTAGTATTTTATTGGCACACCTTGAGTACATTCCGTAAAATTGCCGGCGTTTTAATAGCAACCATCCCACTTTTGTCCGGAATCATTGCCAGCCTAAGCGCTATAAATTTTTCCTATTTTTTTATAATATCCATCTGTCTCGGCATCTTAGTAGTCTCGAATAAATCTTCCGGTGTTTTTTCCACGATTAAGCAACGAAAGTTTTTTACAATTTCTCTGGTGGCTATATTTTTCTTTTCTTTCTGGCAATTTTATAGTGTCAAGTCCGGACATTCACCCTATCAGGTCGCATTTGAAAATAGCGTCCCCGAGCGATTTGAGTATCTAAAAGACAAAGGAATTAGATTTAAGAGTGATGAGACAAATACAGAGAGGACTCACGCGACGGATCTTTACGAAAAGCTGACCATTTATATGGTACAGGGTTATTATGGAATGTCGATTGCACTGGATGAGGACTTCACCACATCCTTCGGTATCGGCCACTCTGTTTTCCTACAAAAAGCGTTTGCCGAGTATCTAGGTTTTGACATAAGAGACAGAACATTTCAACATAAAATAAGCGAACAATGGGATGAATTTGTTTACTGGCATTCTTTTTATAGCTACATAGCCAACGACGTGGGTTTTTTTGGCGTTGCCATAATAATGTTAATTCTTGGCGCCTATTTCTCATGGATTTATTTGTCAGCTATCATGTACGAAGATTTTTTCGCCCGTATGCTACTGCCTTTATTTGGCATACTATTTCTCTATATACCAGCAAACAACCAAGTATTTGGTTTCCTAGAAACTATGACTTCTTTTTGGGTCTTAACAGTATTATTTATTTTCTCAAGGCCGCGAGTAAGCCTCTAAGTAACCGTACAGTCAAGTCATCTCCCCAACCCCGCAAAGCCAAGAAATGGTGTGCACTTAAATTTAAGTGGGCACCAGTTCCAGCCTTTTAAACGGGTATTTCATACAGCCAACACGCCGTTCCTATTCCGGTCGCGGTAGGAATGGCAGTCACCTGCCCCCCCCCCCCGCACAGATCCGTACTTGCGGAATTACCGCATACGGCTCCTGCCTTGGGTTTTGACGCCGAAGCGGGTTATGGGATGCGGATGCATTGGTAGCTCTCTTGGATAGGGTATGAATAGCCGGGCCAATGTAGCCATGCGCTCCCAGTTCAGACGGTGCCGCTGACTTCGCCGTTTAAGAGCATGCCTCCACGCACCGATCACTTCACGGCGAAAGGCATCCAGTCGCCGTGTGTTACCGGGTACGTGATAGTAGTTGCAGTAACCTTTAAACAGACGGCTCAACCATTGTCCGATTACCGGGACGGGCTCATGCCTGTGCTTGTGTAACTGCGCCCGTATCTCCCTGATTGTCGTTCTCATGCGCTTGGCGATGGTCACGCGTCTAACCACAAACATCCCGTTCTTGGTTTTGTCACAGATATGCGTGAACCCGAGAAAATCGAAAGTTTCCGGTTTTCCTTCCCCGCGCTTCTTGTGATCTTCGATCGCGAACCAGCCAAACCGTAGCAAACGTGTTTTCTCTGGATGCAGTGTCAGGTTGAACTGGGCTAGTCGAGCCTCCAACGCCTGGCGATAACTCCATGCATCTTCATGCTTTTCAAATCCAAGCACACTGTCGTCTGCGTATCGCACAGCAATCATCTGACCTCGTGCAGTACGCTCGCGCCATTGCCTGATCCACAAGTCCATCACGTAGTGCAGGTAGATGTTGGCAAGCAACGGTGAAATGGGCGCGCCTTGCGGCGTACCCTGCTTCGCAGGAATGCGCTTTCCATTTTCGAGAACACCTGTGCGCAGCCATCGAACTATCAGCGCTAACATTCGCCTATCCGCAATTCGGTGTTGCAGGAAGCACATCATCCATTCGTGATCGATGGTGTCAAAGAACGCTCGAATATCCACGTCCAATATCCAACGAACACGCGAATTCTGTATTCCTACCGATAACGCATCCAATGCATCGTGTTGCCCTCGACCTGGGCGAAAACCATACGAGAGTCCGAGAAAGTTCTGCTCATAAATTGCGTTGAGCACTTGCACGACTGCGGTCTGGACGATCTTGTCTTCCAGTGCGGTTACGCCCAGCGGGCGCTCGCTACCATCTGCCTTTGGGATAAACACCCGCCGGACAGGCTGGGCGCGATAGCGGCCACTATGCACTTTGTCGTGTAAGGCTGTCAGCCTTGTGAGCAGACCTTGCTCGTACTCTCGCCACGATAGACCATCCACACCACTGGCCGCGTCTCGCTTGAGATTGTAGAAACTCTCGTGCAATAGCTCGACCGTCAAGTGGTGCAGCAAGCTCGTGAACTTTACCCGGCGATCTCGCCGAGCTGCTTGACGTACAGCGAGCAACCCTGACAACGCACTTGTCCGGCTCTGCGTCCGGGATGCGGAAGGCTGTTCACTGTTCCCCTTGGCTAACTCCCTTTCCTCCATCACCTCCGCCGAGGCAAGCCCGTTGTTCGGCAACTTCTCAGGTACTACGGAGTTATCCGACTTCTCATCCGCGTAGACAGCAGGCTTTTGGCTTGTGACCTTTCCTGCCCCGTCTGGCTTGTCACGACCAGACACGGACGAGATCTCCCAGCTTCCGTACAGTTGACTTCCCAGCATGCTCAGGGTCTACGACCGCGCAGGGCGTGAAGCATGGCTTGCGATTATCGTCATGCACACTGTGGCCTTCCGCTTCGCATAACAGCGTCGGCGCCCTGGACTCATGATTTCGCGGCTCAATGGCTGGCCTGCTGGTTTTCCCCTGCCAACGCTTCGCCGTACACCTCACGGTGCACAACGCATGACTCGGGGTCGAGGTGTTTCGCCATAACTTCTCTCGTAGGGACTTTCACCCTTTATCAACTGCCAGCTTGGCTGGCGCACTAAGCGCTCCATGAACCCCATATTCAAAGCCGCCGCATGATCCCGGATGCTGTGCTCCCGATTTCTTTCTGGAGCCCATTCGCCATGATGCGTCCCGACGCAAAAGTCGAAAAAGTGTATCTGTACCCCAAGCCCGTCGACTTCCGAAAGTCCATCGACGGTTTAGCGGCCTTGGTCGAACTGGACATCAAGGTCGCGGTGTTCGACCCCGTGCTTTTCGTCTTCCTCAACAAGCCACGCAACCGGGTGAAGATTTTGTACTAGGAGCGTAACGGCTTCTGCCTTTGGCTTAAGCGCCTGGAGTCCGAGCGTTTCAAAACATCGCCCGATGTGACGGACGAAGCGATTGTCCTGACCGTTCAGGAACTCAACTGGCTGCTCGACGGTTTTGACCTCTGGCGTAACCGTCCCCATCAGGTTTTGACACCGCGATTCGTGGCCTGATTCGGTATAATCCAGGGCATAATTCCGATGCCCAAAGATCTTCCTGACGACCCTGCGCTGCTTAAACAATTGCTTGAGCAGATGTTGCTTGAGCGCGAAACGAGCAAGGGCCGTATTGTTCATCTGGAAGAAGAAAATGCGCTGCTACGCCAGCGCTTGTTCGGACGCAAGTCCGAGCAAACAGCCGATCCAGCGACGCCACAATTGGCCCTGTTCAACGAAGCCGAAAGCGTCGTCGAAGCTATCGACGAGAATGCTGAAGAAGAGGTTGTCGCCCCCGCCAAGCGCCGTGGCAATGCCTGCCGATCTGCCGCGCATCGAAGTCATCCACGAACTGCCCGAACACGAACTGACCTGCGCCTGCGGTTGCCGCAAACACGCCATTGGTGAGGAAGTCAGCGAGCAGCTTGAAATCGTGCCGATGCAGATTCGCGTCATCAAACATGTGCGCAAAATCTACGGTTGCCGCGACTGCGAGAGCGCACCAGTCACTGCAGACAAGCCAGCGCAATTGATTGAAAAGAGCATGGCCAGCCCCAGTGTTCTGGCGATGCTGCTGACGACCAAATATGTAGACGGTTTGCCGCTTCATCGTTTTGAAAAAGTGTTGGGGCGTCACGGTATTGATATCCCGCGCCAGACCTTGGCTCGCTGGGTGATCCAGTGCGGCGATCACTTCCAGCCGCTGCTGAATTTAATGCGCGACAGCCTGCTGGTCAGTCGCGTGATCCACTGCGATGAAACACGGGTGCAGGTGTTGAAAGAGCCTGACCGCGAGGCGAGCAGCCAGTCCTGGATGTGGGTGCAAACCGGCGGCCCACCCGATAGGCCAGTAATCCTTTTTGACTACTCCACCAGCCGCGCGCAGGAGGTACCGACGCGCCTGCTCGAAGGCTATCGCGGTTACGTCATGACCGATGATTACGCCGGTTACAACGCACTGGGCGCCCAAGCCGGAGTTGAGCGTTTAGGCTGTTGGGCTCATGCGCGTCGCAAGTTTGTTGAAGCACAGAAAGTGCAACCCAAAGGCAAGACGGGACGCGCGGATATCGCGCTGAGTCTGATCAACAAGCTTTACGGCATCGAGCGCGACTTGAAGGCCAGTAGCGATGCTGACCGTAAAAACGGCCGTCACGCACATAGCCTGCCGATACTGGCTCAGTTGAAAAGCTGGATCGAAAAGACGCAGCCACAAGTCACCGCTCAGAATGCGTTGGGCAAAGCCATCAGTTACCTCGCAAGTAACTGGAGCAAGTTAGAACGATACGTTGAGGAAGGGTATTTACCGATGAACAACAACGCGGCAGAACGCGCGATCCGCCCCTTCGTGATAGGAAGAAAGAACTGGCTGTTTAGCGACACGCCCAAGGGCGCAACGGCCAGTGCTCAACTGTACAGCCTAGTTGAGACTGCCAAAGCCAACGGCCAAGAGCCCTATGCGTGGCTGTGCCACGCACTGGAACGCCTGCCAACGGCGACATCGGTTGAAGATTACGAAGCCTTGCTGCCGTGGAACTGCGAACCTCGACTTCACGGCTGAACGCTCTGCCCATCTTTAGCCAGGTGGGGTTTATGGAGCGCTTACGCCGGTTTTTACCCACATCCAGGACTGACTGGTCGGCTCTCGATCAGGCTCTTTCATCACCTGGACGCGCGTTTCGTCGCAGTGGATTACGCGCCTTTCCAGCAGCCAGTCACGCATCGAGTTGAGCAGCGGTTGCAGGTGTTCGCCGGACGTTTACGCCTCTAATTGGGTATTGGTAGGCTTGGAAATGAGGGCGGCGTTCCGACTGGCTCTCAATCCCTGGTAACCTAGGGCACGCCTCCCGATGAGCTGAAGCGATTTGCTTGCTGTTACTCAGTTTTTATCACAGCGTGCCGATATTTTTTTTGAGGATTGTCGCTGAACATACATCCAGTCAACAATTTCGTCCTCAGGGCTGTATCCACTTACGATAGACTTCAGAATTTGTCTGATCAGAACATAATCATGAGCTTCGACGGCAATCAGCAAAACTGACAATTTTTCCTTCAATGCGTCCCATGTCAGAAACTCCTCGCTGGCTCGCATGATCATTGGATGACTGGTAGCGGCGACGTTATCGCCAATCAATAACTCCTCATATAGCTTTTCACCTGGACGCAGTCCGCTGAAATTGATCTTGATATCCCCACGCGGGTTTTTATCCGAGCGAACACTCAACCCCGAAAGGTGAATCATCTTTTCAGCTAGCTCAATAATCTTCACTGGCTCCCCCATGTCGAGGACGAATACATCACCGCCCTGCCCTAAAGAACCCGCTTGGATAACCAACTGTGCGGCCTCAGGAATAGTCATGAAATAACGGGTGATTTTCGGATGTGTAACAGTCAATGGACCACCAGCCTGGATCTGTTTATGAAACAACGGAATAACAGATCCTGAAGAACCCAGCACATTACCAAAACGCACCATCGTGAAGCGAGTTTTGTTTACACTGGATACATTCGAAGCATCTCCAAATAAAACAGGTGCCAGTTCCTTGCTCAATGCCTGCAACACCAACTCAGCCAAGCGCTTGGTACTCCCCATTACGTTAGTCGGTCGTACCGCTTTGTCGGTTGAAATTAGCACAAAGTTCTCAACACCAGCCTGCAATGCCGCCTGGGCTGTGTTGAGGGTGCCCATCAAATTATTGAGGATACCTTCTGCGATATTGTGTTCCACCATAGGAACATGTTTGTAAGCCGCAGCGTGGTAGACAGTATCAACCGACCAGAACTTCATGACGTCTAATAACCTGTTCTGGTTACGCACAGAGCCGAGAATAAACATAAGCCTGACGTTCAACGCCTCCGACTGGACACGCTGTTCGAGCTCTGACTGGATAGAGTAGAGATTGTATTCACTATGATCAAACAGCAGCAGATCGGTAGGGCCCAGCGTCAATATTTGCCGGCAAAGCTCCGATCCAATCGATCCCCCTGCACCGGTAACCATTACTACACGGTTCTTTATACACCTTTCCAATAGATCCTCTTGCGCAGGCACTGAGTCTCGACCTAGTAGATCGGCAATATCGACTTCCTGAATATCATCTACTTTGACCCGACCGCTGGCTAAATCCATGAATCCAGGCACACTGCGCACATGCAGCGGATAGCCTTCCAGGTAACCAAGTATTTCTCTGCGTCGTGCCCGCGTAGATGAGGGGATGGCCAAGAGCAGCTCTTCTGCTCCAGTCTCGTCAATCATCCGTTGAATATGTCTGGGCTTGTATACCTGCAGTCCAGAGATGACGCGATCAGCTATGCTACTGTCATCATCAATAAAAGCTACGGGCCGCATCAACTTGCCCATACGCAGTGCTGCTACCAGTTGATTACCAGCAGCACCAGCACCATAGATGACCACCTTTGGCAAACCATCATCGCGGTTTGTAAAAGGTACATGTTGGACGGTAGTAAACCAGTCGCCAAGAAAGTATTGGCGCATTCCCAGACGTAGGCCACCAATGATTACCATGCTCAACCACCAATAGTTGAATACGATTGACCGTGGAACCAATGTCTGATGATTGCTGTACAGGTAAACCACCAGAGACAGTAACAATGATGATAGGCTCACTGCTTTGATAATGGCGATTAACGCATCATTGCCAAAATACCGCATCACGGCACGGTACATGCCAAAGTGAATAAAAAGTGGAATTGCTATAACTGGTGCACTGAGAAAAAGCCACAAATGAACAACGAAAGGGTTATTGAGATCCTCAAAACCCAGGCGTACGACAAACGCCAGCCAGAGCGCAACCCAGACCAGCACAATATCGGTGGCGACTTGCAAAAAGCGTTTTTGCCTACGCGGCAAACCCAATAAACGGGTGCGTAAATTATCCATATACCCTTTTTATACCTCGATCCCTATGACTGCCAGAAAAAACGGTGACGTCTACGTCCCGCGAGATCCTTGAGCAAAGCAAAAATTATCCAGTTTTTTCCAACTCACCAGCATGAAACTTAATAGCCAGCAATATCAACGGGGCATAGGCCAACAGAAAGCCCCAAAAGCCATCGAACCCTAATCCGACACAAACGCCTATCGGTAGCAGCCAGAGTAGGTTAATGGCGGTCACCGCCAAAGTTACTGGCAAATGGCGTCCAGCTAGACGTGATGCATACTGATAGGCATGACTGCGATGCGCTTCGTATATCTTGTCTCCGCGCCACAACCGTCGCCAGAGGGTAAAGGTGGCATCAACAATAAATACCCCCAACAAAATCAGCCACACCCACAAAAACTCACTATCTACCCGAGCGGCTTGCAATGAAAGAGCACCAATCACAATACCTAGAAAGCCACTTCCCGCATCACCCATGAAAATACGCGCGGGAGGGAAATTCCAATACAGGAAACCAAGTACGGACAATGCCAGTAAAATAGGCGGCATGATGAGGTCTTCATGCCCCGTCAACCAGTACACCAAACATGCCCCCAAGCAGACACAAACGGCCTCTGCGCTGGCGATACCATCGATCCCATCCATAAAATTATACAGATTAAGCATCCAAACCAGATATACAGCCGCAAGTAAATGACCAAGCCAGCCAAGATCTACAGTGATACTCATCAGGGTGACAGGAGGCAACCCCCCCATCCAGAAAAGTGACCAAGCTGCCGCAAAAAAATGAGCTAAAAGGCGCCAACGCGCAGCTATATGCCCGTGATCATCGAGAAATCCAACCAACGCAATCAACGCACCGCTACCGAGCAAAGTTACAGTTACAGTCCAATTGACTGACCCGACGAACGCCATCAACACCAATGCCGTCAAATAGGTCAGAACAATCGCGACCCCGCCACCACGCGGTGTCGGCACAGAGTGCGAACTACGCCCGTTAGGTATGTCCATAAGGCTACGCGACAAGGCATAGCGTCGTAGCCCCCCCGTAGATAGAAGAGACCCTATCAGTACCACCGCGAATACTAACCAGATAACCATGTAAAAATAAGTTCCTGAAGCAAAATACGGACAAGTAAGGTCAAGCCCTATGGCTGTGCCTATTCAAGTTTGTAAGGTTATTCGAAGATTGCCTGACTATTTCCACCACTTGTTATTTTTTGGGCATGCCAAGTGTATATGTAGCAAACTCCAGCAAAGCTGGTCATCTCTTCGAAACACCAAAATTCAGCTATACCCCCGTCAAAAAAAACATACATACTGCGGGGCAGCGCTTTTCCATCATTTATCATCTCGTCTTAAAGTGGCAGTTCTGAAAAGAGCCTCAAGACGCTCGAACAACATCGTCTTTGAAAAATGTTCAAGGTAGTAACGCCGACCGGACTGGCCCATCCCCTCAAGCTCTCGCACAGGCAAAGCGCTCATCTTCCGTACGATTTCAGCCAACCCTTGGGCATTTCCGGAGCTACAAGCCATTCCAGCTGCAGACTCGACGACAACTCTGGCAGCCTCACCATCGATCATTGCGATGATGGGCTTACCCGATGCAAGATAGGCCTGAACTTTGCCCGGAATCGTTTTTTCAAAAACCTCATTGGTCTTCAAAGACACCAGCAGCGCGTCTGCTGCGGCAAAAAGCGCGGGCATTTTCTCCAGTGGATGTCTTCCCAGCAGCAGAACATTATCCATCTTGTGTTCTGCTACCTGTTCGATCAGCCACTCGCTGGCGCGGCCGCTCCCCACAATCACCCAGCGCACAGGCAATTCCGCGCGGGTCGCTTTGACCGCTTCTAGAATGGTTGGAAAGTCCTGTGCCTCACCAAGATTGCCAGCGAACAGGATGGTGAAGACTGAGTCATCGCGGGGCAATAGATCAGAAGTGGCTTGAAGATCACCTGAAAAATCATCCTCGGCCCAACTAGGGAAGTACACAAGCCGGTCGATTGAAATTGAACGAGTGCAATAACTTCTGACATTGTCGTCAAATGAGCGCGACTGCAGCAATAGATAATCGGCACGATTATAGATCCAAGACACCATCTTGCCCACCAAACGGAGCAACGTAGGGTTCTTGGTAAACCCCACAGCACTTAAGGACTCAGGCCACAAATCAAGAATCCATACAAACACCGGTGCCTTCTTCAGTCGTCCAAGTAGCAAAGCTGGAATAGTGACCATGATAGGAGAGACCGCAAACACAAAAATTGAGTCGAATGACTGCCCTCTTAGCTTATAGCTTCCGATAGTCGAGGCACTTATAAAAAACGAGAGATAGTTTAGGGCCAGCGTAACACTTCGCTTTCCCCTGGATATTATTGGCACCCGAATAATTCGTGCACCGTTATACGTGGAGAACTGCGCAGGCTCACTCAGAAAATCCGCATAAATTTTTCCTTCCGGATAGTTAGGTAAGCCCGTGAGCACCGTAACCTCATGCCCCTTGGATACAAAACCTTGGACCATATTATTGATGCGCATGTTTTCAGGCCAAAAATACTGGGTAACCACCAATATTTTTAGCGGCTTTTCCTGCCCGAGCCTTTCCAATCAATATTGCTTCCATACAGTACGCATTACATAGTCACGATAGCTATGGATGATCCTAACCACCTTCTCGGCAACATTTGGCATGCTATAGTCCGCCACAAGTCGCAGCGTTCGTTGCTGCCTCGTTGCCTGGCTTTCCAATAACTGCAGACCTTGCATGACACGCTCAACTTCCAGACCAACCATCATGACGGCAGCCTCCTCCATTCCCTCAGGACGCTCATGTGCCTCACGGATATTAAGCGCCGGAAAATCAAGAATAGATGACTCTTCATTAATCGTGCCGCTATCCGACAAAACCGACTTGGAAGTCAGCTGCAACTTGTTGTAATCCTTGAAACCTAATGGTTTGAGAAGCTGTACATTCTTGTGAAATTTTACCCCCATGACATCTACGCGTTTTTGCGTGCGAGGGTGAGTACTCACAATAACCGGAAAGTCATAATGTGCGGCGACGGTATTGAGTACGTCGACCAACTTCAGAAAGTTTTTGTCTGAGTCAATATTCTCTTCGCGATGAGCGCTCACGACAAAAAACTTTCCAGCCTCCAATCCGAGCCTCTTCAGCACATCAGACGCTTCGATACCGTCCCGATAATAATTGAGCACTTCAAACATTGGACTACCGGTCTTGATAACCATGTCTGGCGGCAGGCCTTCACGCAGCAAGTAATCGCGTGCGATGCTGCTGTAGGTAAGATTTATGTCTGCAGTATGATCGACAATGCGACGATTGATCTCTTCCGGAACGCGCATATCGAAACAGCGATTACCAGCCTCCATGTGAAAAGTCGGAATTCTTCGACGTTTTGCCGGAATGACTGCCATACAACTATTGGTATCACCGAGCACTAACAATGCTTCTGGCTTAACGTCCTCCAGCACTCGATCTACTGCAATGATAACGTTACCTATGGTTTGGGCGCCACTGACGCCTGCTGCGTTTAAAAAGTAGTCGGGTGTACGAATACCAAGATCTCGGAAAAAAATCTCGTTCAATTCGTAATCATAATTCTGTCCGGTGTGCACCAGAATGTGATCACAATGCTTGTCCAACTCGGCCATCACGCGCGATAAACGGATGATTTCCGGACGGGTGCCTACAACTGTGACTACTTTCAGTTTTTTCATCTCAACACTCTTTCCAGAATCATTAACATCGGGTTTGTGCCTCTTGGACGCTCAGGCATGAGTTCCTACGGGCCTTGCAAAAGTATCCGGCCGCTCCCGGTCGAAAATCTCATTCGCCCACAACATTACGATCATTTCTTCCTCACCAACATTGGTAATATCGTGAGTCCAACCTGGTACCGTTTCCACGACCTGCGGGCGATCACCATGGGTAACCAATTCGTAAAACTCACCAGAAACTATATGACGAAAGCGGAAGCAGGCATTCCCTTTGATTACCAGAAACTTTTCTGTCTTGCTGTGATGATAATGCCCGCCGCGCGTGATACCAGGATGAGCGGTGAAATAAGAAAATTGACCACTGTCTTTGGTCTTGAGCATTTCTACAAAAACACCACGTGGGTCGCCATGCTTATGCAACTCATAAGTAAACTGCTCAACGGGCAGGTAACTGACATAAGTCGAATAAAGTGCACGTGTTAGTCCCGCACCAACAGCTTCACTGATCAGTGAGTCACGACTTTCGCGAAAGGCGAGCAATTGGTCAGCCAAATCACCCACAGTGATGCTATATATGGGATGTACTTGGGCAACATACTCGACAGATGATCCTGCGTTCATAGCTCTAATGAAGCAATCGACAACATCGTCAATATAAACCAAGTTGACCAGTGCATTCCTGTCATTGACCTGGATTGGCAAGCCTCGAGTGATGTTGTGACAGAACGTTGCGACAGCCGAGTTATAATTCGGGCGTGCCCACTTACCAAATACATTAGGCAAGCGCAAGATCTCAACCTTAGAACCAAGGCTCGCCTGCAACTCTAGCAATGCCTGCTCAGCGGCCAACTTGCTTGCGCCGTAGGGGTTAGCCTGGTCGGCTTGGGTAGACGAGGCATAGAGTACTGGGATGGACCTGCCGCTCGACTTAATTGCTTCGCAAAGCGAAACAGTCAAGTCGGTATTGCCCACCTTAAACTCGTCAGATGACTGCGGTCGATTGACCCCAGCCAAATGGAAAATAAAATCACAATCAGCCACCAAAGCGGGCAACTCAGTGATACTGTTTTCGCGAGAGAAGGAGAGAACTTGAACATCCTTGCGCTCCTCCAAGTGCGAGATAAGGTTCTTACCGACAAAACCGTTGGCGCCAGTGATAAGGACCTTCATCGCTCACTCCTCCGGCGTGGCTTGCTCGCCACGCTGGATTGCCTGCATGAACTCAAGCTTAAGCAAAAGACGCTGCATACCAGCCACATCCAGTCTTTCTGTATTGTGAGAGTTGTAATCTTCTGTACGGGAGATTTTCTCTTCACCAAGCTCCACGAACTTGGAGTAGTTCAGATCCCGCAAGTCTGGCGGCACGCGATAATAGTTACCCTTATCTTCGGCACACGCCATCTCTTCCCGACTCAGCAAAGCCTCAAAAAGCTTCTCGCCATGACGAGTACCAATTATCTGAATAGGGTGCTCAGGTTTACCCATCATTGAGGTCAAAGCCCGAGCCAAGGTTTCAACCGTTGCTGCAGGCGCTTTCTGTACGAAAAGATCACCATTACGACCATGCTCGAAAGCGTACAACACCAGGTCGACGGCATCTGCGAGCGTCATCATAAACCGACTCATATTCGGATCCGTCAACGTCAAGGATTGCCCTGCACGAATTTGTTCGATGAACAGCGGGATCACTGAGCCGCGGGATGCCATGACATTACCGTAGCGGGTGCCGCAGATAACGGTTTTTTCGTCGTCTACATTGCGAGACTTGGCCACCATCACTTTTTCCATCATCGCCTTGGAAATACCCATGGCGTTGATAGGATAGACAGCTTTGTCAGTACTCAAGCAGACCAAGCGCTTGACTGCATTTTGGATTGCGGCCTCAAGCACGTTCTCGGTGCCGATGACGTTTGTCTTGACGGCTTCCATCGGATGAAATTCACAGGAGGGAACCTGCTTCAGCGCTGCGGCGTGAAATATATAGTCGACGCCACGGGTAGCGTTAAGCACGCTCTGATAATCGCGGACGTCGCCGATGTAGAATTTCAGCTTGGCGTTCGTGTAGCGCTTGCGCATATCATCCTGCTTCTTCTCATCACGACTGAAGATGCGAATTTCAGCGATATCAGTATGGAGGAAGCGTTTAAGCACTGCATTCCCGAATGAACCGGTACCACCAGTGATAAGAAGCGTTTTTCCGCTGAACATAATGTGTCCTATGCAACGCGCACCACACGACAAGCTTCTAGCAACCTCAATATGTGCAGTCCATAAGCTTACAAGCCCATAGAAAATGCCTAACGGTGAAAGGCTCAAGGAACACGTCGAAGTTTGCTAGCCTACAGCCTGAAAAATCAGCTATGTGCAGTGCAGTGCAGTTGAAGATGAGGTTATTGAAATTGGGGGCTATTCTAAGCGCTGCACTCCCAAAGTCAAAAGCGAACGCAAATATGAGGGCAAACAGCATGGATCAACTGTTAAAACGGAGCAAACGCCGTCGATTACATAGACTGTAAATCTTCCCCCTACTACCTGAAAGCCAGATTAGGCTTTTCGGCCAAGGCGTCTTGAGCCTATTAACAACCCTAGCGCAGGCCCAACCATCATCCCCACGATTAATGACAGGGTCACAAAAACTGAAATCGGAAGCTCGACTGTAGACCAACCAAAAAACAACAGCGATGCAGTTTGCTGATTTTCCAGCACAAAGGCCAACACAAAAAATACGAAAAATAAGACAACCACAGCCAAAATAATTCGCTTGAATCTGTGCATACTCCGCCCCTCCAAGCTAAATCAATTTAAACCCCTTCTTCCTCATCCTCATTCACCCGATCCCGCAATTCCTTCCCCGGCTTGAAATGAGGCACAAATTTCCCATCCAGACTCACCGACTGCCCAGTCTTAGGATTCCGCCCTACCCTTGGCGCGCGGTAGTGCAGCGAAAAACTGCCAAACCCACGGATCTCAATTCGATCCCCGGTCGCGAGGCACTGGGACATTTGCTCAAGCATGGTCTTGATAGCCAGCTCCACATCCTTGGATGAAAGCAGCCCTTGATGGGTGACAATTCGTTCGATCAACTCCGACTTCGTCATATTTTTCCCTTCTTTTTCAAGCAGCTAGGAAAAGCGCTTCGAAGGTTTTAGCATGACTTGATGAATTTGAACAGCCCATCTACCAACTTATCTGCCGTTTGAATAACGCCGCCATGAGCGACCCACACTCTCAATTGCAGATCACGAGCATGGTACGAGTGACCGCTCCTGCAGGGTTCCAACCGAACAAGTAATCACCCTCTTCGTCCTTGGCGTCGCTGGACCTGGTGATGACCTTATAGCCCTGCATCCTGCATTCGCGGGCGGCGCGTTTCTCGCACTTATCCCAGTTGTTGCCCAACCCCGAGCAATCGACCTCAATGCCGCTGACACCGCGCCTCGCGTGAGTTTTGGCGCTGGTAACGGAACAGCCTGCAAGCATTACTACTGCGAACACCACGATAAGCCTGTTCATCGAAATCCTTAAAAACACGGGAGCGCCTTTATCAATACTCTATTCAGCTCTGACACCAAGGCGTCTGCCTTGGTTCTTGCGTGTTGATTCAGCGAATTTCAGGCATAAAAAAGGGCGACCGAAGTCGCCCTTTTTAACAGCCTTACAGAACTTAGTTCTGTTTAGCCATTGCTTCGCGCAGCAGGGAGGCCATGGTGGTCTCGCCTGTTGCAGCTTCCGGAGCCGATTTCAGGCTCTGGATGGCTTCTTTCTCTTCCACTTCGTCTTTCGACTTGATGGAGAGTTGGATCACGCGGCTCTTGCGATCGACGCTGATGATCTTGGCTTCTACTTCCTGGCCTTCTTTCAGAACGTTGCGCGCGTCTTCAACGCGGTCACGGCTGATTTCGGAGGCTTTCAGAGTCGCTTCGATATCGTCGGCCAGAACGATGATGGCGCCTTTGGCGTCAACTTCTTTCACAGTGCCTTTAACGATTGCGCCTTTGTCGTTCTCTTGAACGTACTCGGAGAACGGATCGCTTTCCAGTTGCTTGATACCCAGGGAGATGCGCTCGCGCTCTGGGTCAACCGACAGGATAACGGTGTCCAGCTCGTCGCCCTTCTTGAAACGACGAACAGCTTCTTCGCCAACTTCGTTCCAGGAGATGTCGGACAGGTGAACCAGGCCGTCGATGCCGCCGTCCAGACCAATGAAGATACCGAAATCGGTGATCGACTTGATGGTGCCGGAGATTTTATCGCCCTTGTTGAACTGGCCAGAGAAATCTTCCCATGGGTTAGATTTGCACTGCTTGATGCCCAGGGAGATACGACGACGCTCTTCGTCGATGTCCAGAACCATGACTTCCACTTCGTCGCCGACTTGTACGACTTTCGAAGGGTGGATGTTCTTGTTGGTCCAGTCCATTTCGGAAACGTGTACCAGGCCTTCAACGCCTTCTTCCAGCTCAGCGAAGCAGCCGTAGTCGGTCAGGTTGGTAACACGTGCGGTGACGCGAGTGCTTTCTGGGTAACGGGCTTTGATAGCGACCCATGGATCTTCACCCAGTTGCTTCAGGCCCAGGGAAACACGGTTGCGCTCGCGATCGTATTTCAGAACCTTGACATCGATCTCGTCGCCAACATTGACGATTTCGGAAGGATGCTTGATACGCTTCCAAGCCATGTCGGTAATGTGCAGCAGGCCATCGACGCCACCCAGATCGACGAATGCGCCGTAATCGGTGAGGTTCTTGACGATACCTTTGACTTGTTGGCCTTCCTGCAGGGATTCCAGCAGAGCTTCACGCTCGGCGGAGTTCTCTGCTTCCAGGACGCTGCGACGGGAAACGACAACGTTGTTGCGCTTCTGGTCGAGCTTGATGACCTTGAATTCGAGTTCCTTGCCTTCCAGGTGCGTGGTGTCGCGCACAGGACGAACGTCGACCAAAGAACCTGGCAGGAACGCACGGATGCCGTTAACGTCGACAGTGAAGCCGCCTTTAACCTTACCGTTGATAACGCCCTTGACCACTTCTTCAGCTGCGAAGGCTGCTTCGAGAACAATCCAGCATTCAGCGCGCTTGGCTTTTTCACGGGACAGCTTGGTTTCACCGAAACCGTCTTCAACCGAGTCCAGAGCAACGTGAACTTCGTCACCGACATTGATTGTCAGATCACCAGCATCGTTGTAGAACTGTTCCAGCGGGATCAGAGCTTCAGACTTCAGACCAGCGTGAACGGTTACCCAGCGAGCTTGGTAATCGATATCAACGATAACACCGGTGATGATGGAGCCTGCCTGAAGGTTCAGGGTTTTTAGGCTTTCTTCAAAGAGTTCCGCAAAGCTTTCGCTCATTTTAATTCCTGTTGATAAGGGCGAAGAATACGCCCATCTCCACACCCCAGACGGTGTGGGTCAGTTTCAGTTAAAAGAAGCCACCGCAGGACTATGACTGGTCCCCTGCGGCCTTCTTGATCACCCGGCGATATCGCGAATGGCGATTTCACTCAAGATGCGTTCCAGCACCTGCTCGATGGACAACTCCGTGGAATCCAGCTGTATGGCATCAGCCGCCGGCTTGAGCGGGGCTACTGCGCGCTGGGTATCACGCTCATCGCGTGCACGGATCTCATCTAGCAGACTCGACAGACTAACACCATCGACTTTGCCCTTCAACTGCAAGTAGCGGCGGCGAGCCCGCTCCTCGGCGCTGGCGGTCAGGAAAATCTTCAGCGGCGCCTCGGGAAACACCACCGTGCCCATGTCGCGGCCATCGGCCACCAGCCCCGGCGGCTCCTGGAAAGCCCGCTGACGCTGCAACAGCGCATCACGCACCGCCGGCAGCGCGGCAACCTGGGAGGCCCAGGAGCCGACCTGCTCGTTACGCAGGTCATCGGTCACATCGTCCCCTTCCAGGATGATGCGCTGGGGATGACCTTCCGTCGCGCCGACGAACTGCACATCGAGGTGCGCGGCCAGCAGCTTCAGGGATTCTTCGTTGGTCAGGTCGACGCCATGGTTGCGTGCGGCAAACGCCAGCAGGCGGTACAACGCGCCGGAATCCAGCAGGCACCAGCCCAGGCGCTTGGCCAGGATGCCGGCGATCGTGCCTTTGCCCGAGCCGCTTGGCCCGTCGATGGTAATCACCGGTGCTTTGATATTCACAATTGAGCCTCTTGGGCAACACGGATGCCGACTTGGGCACACAGTGTAAGAAAGTTCGGAAAAGACGTAGCAACATTGGCGCAGTCATGGATACGAATCGGCGCAGCCGCCCGCAGGGAAGCCACGCTGAAGGCCATGGCAATCCGGTGATCGCCATGGGCATGGACTTCACCACCGCCCATCAGGCCACCGTCAATGATAATCCCATCGGCGGTCGGTTCACACTTCACTCCCAACACCTGCAGACCGTCGGCCATGACCTGGATACGGTCGGACTCCTTAACACGCAACTCTTCGGCGCCCCGCAAAATGGTCCGGCCTTCAGCGCAGGCGGCCGCGACGAACAACACCGGGAATTCATCAATAGCCAGGGGCACCAGCGCTTCTGGAATCTCGATACCCTTCAATACAGCTGCCCGCACCCGCAGGTCAGCGACAGGCTCGCCACCCACTTCGCGCGGGTTTTCCAAGGTGATATCGGCCCCCATCAACCGCAGGATATCGATCACCCCGGTGCGGGTCGGGTTGATGCCGACATGCTCCAGCAACAACTCGGAGCCCGCGGCAATCGAAGCCGCCACTAGGAAGAATGCCGAAGAGGAGATGTCCCCCGGCACTTCAATATGGGCAGCCGTCAGTACATGACCCGATTCCACCGATGCGGTAGCGCCTTCCACCGCAACCGGGTAACCAAAACCGCGCAACATACGCTCGGTATGGTCACGGGTCGGCGCAGGCTCGGTCACTGCGGTTTGACCTTCGGCATACAGCCCCGCCAGCAACAGACAGGATTTGACCTGGGCACTGGCCATCGGCATTGCATAGCTCATGCCTTTGAGCGCCTGGCCGCCACGAATGGTCAGCGGCGGACGCCCTTCCGGCCCGGTCTCGATCACCGCCCCCATGTCCCGCAATGGCTTGGCCACGCGGTTCATCGGGCGCTTGGACAGGGAAGCATCGCCGGTCAACACGCTGTCAAAGCGTTGTGCCGCCAACAAACCGGACAGCAGGCGCATGGACGTACCGGAATTACCCAGGTAGATCGGCCCCGGCGCCGGCTTCAAGCCGTGCAAGCCCACACCATGAATGGTCACGCGCCCATGGTGCGGCCCTTCAATCACCACGCCCATGTCGCGAAACGCCTGCAGGGTCGCCAGGGCGTCTTCACCCTCAAGGAACCCTTCCACCTCCGTCACGCCCTCGGCCAACGAGCCGAGCATGATCGAGCGATGGGAGATCGACTTGTCACCCGGCACCCGGATACGCCCGCTCAAGCGGCCGCCCGGGTTGGCGAGGAAAGTCAGGTCATCGGCGTTCACAGCGGTTTCCATATAGGCCCGGCGAGCCAGGATCTTGCTGAAATGCTCACGCGCCACACGCGCACGGGTGAACACGCCCAATAATTGATGGCCATCCCCGGCATCGACCGCGTCGCGCAAGGCGTCGAGGTCACTGCGGAAGGTGTCCAGGGTGCGCAACACCGCTTCGCGATTGGCGAGAAAGATGTCGTGCCACATCACCGGATCGCTGCCGGCAATCCGCGTGAAATCGCGGAAGCCACCGGCGGCGTAACGGAAAATCTCGAGGTTTTCGTTGCGCTTGGCCAGGGAGTCCACCAGGCCGAATGCCAACAGATGGGGCAAATGACTGGTCGCCGCCAGCACTTCGTCGTGGCGTTCGACCTGCATATGCTCCACGTCCGCCCCCAGCTCACGCCAGAGACGATCCACCACGGCCAGCGCGGCCGGATCGGTTTGTTCCAGCGGCGTCAGGATCACTTTATGGCGGCGGAACAGCTGCGCATTGGACGCTTCCACCCCGCTCTGCTCGGAACCGGCAATCGGATGGCCCGGCACAAAGCGCGACGGCATGCCGCCAAAAGCCTGTTGCGCCGCCCGCACCACATTGCCCTTGGCACTGCCGACGTCCGTCAGGATCGCCTGGCCCAGGTCCATACCGGCCAATACCGCCAGCAGCTTCTCCATGGCCAGGATCGGCACAGCGAGCTGGATGACGTCAGCCCCCTGGCACGCCAGCGCCAGGTCCGCCTCGCAGCGATCCACCACGCCCAACTCCACCGCCAGCTTGCGCGATTGCGGGTCCAGGTCCACACCGACTACTTCGCCGCACAGCCCGCTTTCGCGCAGGCCTTTGGCGAAGGAGCCACCGATCAAGCCCAGGCCGACCACCACCAGGCGACCGATCATAGGCACGGCAGGTTGCAATGCAGTGACATCAACCACGAGCCAGGACCTTGGCCAGCGCCTCCAGGAAGCGGCTGTTTTCAGCCGGCAAGCCGATGGTGATCCGCAGGTGGTTCGGCATGCCGTAGTTGGCCACCGGCCGCACGATCACACCTTCGCGCAGCAGCCCCTGGAATACCGGGGCGGCCACTTGACCAAGGTCGACACAGATGAAGTTGCCCTTGGAGGGAATCCAGCCCAGGCCCAACGCACGGAAGCCATCCTGCAACTGCAGCATGCCGCTTGCGTTGATGCGGCGACCTTCTTCCAGATACTCGGCATCCTTCACCGCCGCACAGGCTGCCGCCAGGGCGAGGCTGTTGACGTTGAACGGTTGGCGCACGCGGTTCAGCACATCGGCCACCACCGCTGTCGACAAGCCATAGCCGACCCGCAGCGAGGCCAGGCCATAGGCCTTGGAGAAGGTGCGCGACACCAGCAGGTTCGGGTAGGCCGCCAGGAAATCCAGGCCGTTCGGCAGGTCGCTGCCTTCGGCGTACTCGATGTAGGCCTCGTCCAACACCACCAGTACATGCTCAGGCACGTCCTGCAGGAAGTCGTTGAGCGCCTGCGCATCGAACCAGGTGCCGGTCGGGTTGTTCGGGTTGGCGATAAACACGACGCGGGTCTGGGCGTCGATGGCGGCCAGCATGGCCGGCAGGTCATGGCCCCAGTTCCTGGCAGGGATAACACGGGCGTCGGCACCGACCGCCTGGGTGACGATCGGGTAGACCGCAAACGCGTGCTCGCTGAACACGGCGTTCAGGCCCGGCGCCAGGTAGGCACGCCCGACCAGCTCGAGGATGTCATTGGAACCGTTGCCCAGGGTGACCTGGTTCAGCTCGACCCGGCATGTTTCTGCCAGCAGGGACTTGAGGGCGAAGCCATTGCCGTCCGGGTAACGGGTCAGCTCGGCCAACTCTTCGCGAATCGCCGCCAACACCTTGGGGCTTGGGCCCAGTGGGTTCTCGTTACTCGCCAGCTTGACGATCTTGGAGGGGTCCAGGTTCAACTCACGCGCCAGCTCGTCCACAGGCTTGCCCGGAACGTACGGCGACAGTTGTTGCACGCCCGGCTGGGCCAGGGCGAGGAAGTTGCCACTCATGTTAAAGCCTCACAAAACCGCTTTCGGGTAAGAGCCCAGCACCTTGAGTGCCACGGCTTCCTGACTGATCTTCTCCAGCACGCCCTTGACCAGCGGATCGCGGTGGTGGCCGATAAAGTCGATAAAGAACACGTAAGTCCATTTACCGCTGCGCGAAGGACGCGTCTCGATGCGCGTCAGGTCAATCCCGTTATCGTGGAACGGCACCAGCAGCTCATGCAGCGCGCCGGGCTTGTTGCTCATGGAGACGATGATCGAAGTCTTGTCGTCGCCGGTCGGCGGCACTTCCTGGCTGCCGATCATCAGGAAGCGCGTGGAATTGTCCGGGCGATCCTCGATTTTCTCGGCCAGGCGCGTCAGGCCATACAGACCTGCCGCCATATCACCGGCGATCGCCGCCGAACTCCATTCACCCTTGACCCGCTTGGCCGCTTCGGCGTTGCTGGACACCGCCACGCGCTCCACATTCGGGTAATGCGCATCCAGCCACTTGCGGCACTGGGCCAGGGACTGGGCGTGGGAATAGATGCGGCTGATGCTGTCGGTCTTGGTGTTCTCACCCACCAGCAGGTGATGGTGGATGCGCAGCTCGACTTCGCCGCAGATCACCATGTCGTGCTCAAGGAAGCTGTCCAGCGTGTGGTTGACCGCGCCTTCGGTGGAGTTTTCCACCGGTACCACGCCAAAGTTCACCGCGCCGGCCGCCACTTCACGGAACACCTCGTCGATGGCCGCCATGGGCTTGCTGATCACCGCGTGGCCGAAGTGCTTCATGGCCGCCGCCTGGGTGAAGGTGCCTTCCGGGCCGAGGTAGGCCACTTTCAGCGGCTGCTCGAGCGCCAGGCACGACGACATGATTTCACGGAACAACCGCGCCATCTCTTCGTTGCCCAGTGGGCCCTTGTTACGCTCCATGACGCGCTTGAGCACCTGGGCTTCACGCTCCGGCCGGTAGAACACCGGCACTTCGCCCTCCGCCAGGGACGCCATCTTCACCCGTGCCACTTCCTGGGCGCAGCGCGCACGCTCACTGATCAGCTCCAGGACTTTCTCGTCCAGGCTGTCAATGCGTACACGCAGGGCCTTGAGTTCTTGTTCAGACATTAGCCGTGTTCCTTTTCGAACTCTGCCATGTAGGCAACCAGCGCATTGATCGCGTGAATGTCCACAGCGTTGTAGATGGAGGCGCGCATGCCACCTACCGAACGGTGACCCTTGAGGTTCAGCAGGCCACGGGCGTCGGCACCGGCCAGGAATGGCTTGTCCAGGCGGTCATCGGCCAGGCGGAACGGCACGTTCATCCACGAGCGGTCGGTGAGGTTGATCGGGTTGCTGTACAGGCCGCTGGCGTCGATGAAGTCGTACAGGGTGCGCTTCTTCTCTTCGTTGAGCTTGCCCATGGCCGCCACGCCGCCCTGCTCCTTCAGCCACTCGAACACCAGGCCCGACAGGTACCAGGCGAAGGCCGGCGGGGTGTTGTACATCGAGCCGTTGTCGGCCGCGACCTTGTAGTTGAGCATGGTCGGGCACAGTGAACGGGCGCGACCCAGCAGGTCCTCACGCACGATATTGACCAGGATGCCGCTCGGGCCGATGTTCTTCTGCGCGCCGGCGTAGATCATGCCGTAGCGCGACACATCGATAGGCCGCGAGAGGATGTCCGAGGACATGTCGCACACCAGCGGAACGTCGCCGACTTCCGGCACCCAGTCGAACTCCAGGCCGCCAATGGTTTCGTTCGCGACGTAGTGCACGTAGGCTGCGTCCTTGGACAGCTTCCATTCGTTCTGACCGGGAATGGCGAAGTAGTCGTAGGGCTTGGCAGTGCCGGCCACATTGACATGACCGTAGCGCGAAGCCTCTTCAATAGCCTTCTGCCCCCAGATACCGGTGTCGATGTAGTCGGCAGTGCCGCCTTCCGGCAGCAGGTTCAGCGGGATCTGGGCGAACTGCTGGCTCGCGCCGCCTTGCAGGAACAGCACTTTGTAGTTGGATGGAATGTCGAGCAAGTCGCGCAGATCCTGCTCGGCCTTGGTGGCAATGGACACGAACTCATCGCTGCGATGGCTCATTTCCATCACGGAGAGGCCTTTTCCATGCCAGTCGAGGAGTTCACCCTGCGCACGCTGCAGGACTGCTTCAGGAAGCGCCGCGGGACCGGCACAGAAGTTATAGGCTCTCTTGCTCACATCCAATCTCTCTGATCTGGTGGGACTGAAATCAAACACGGTAGGAGCGAGCTTGCTCGCGAAAAACCCGAGAGCGCAAGGGCGCATCAGGCAGCTCGCGTTATCGTTGACGATTTTCGCGAGCAAGCTCGCTCCTACAGGGGGCGGCGTTGTTCTTTCAAAGGGGACAAACAACAAGGGGGCGAATCTTCATCCGCCCCCTGTGTGTCCGCTTATTCCTGCGGTTCTTCTTCGTCTGCGGCAGCATCGAGGGTTGGCTCGTCGACGCTGTCATCGCCGGTTGCGATCACCTCGCCTTCGAACTCCTCACCTTCCAGCTCTTCGCCTTCGACTTCCGATGGTTCCTGGACACGCTCCAGGCCGACCAGTTTTTCGTCCTTGGCCAGTTTGATCAAGGTCACACCCTGGGTGTTACGGCCCAGGCTCGACACTTCGGCCACACGGGTACGCACCAGGGTGCCCTGGTCGGAAATCAGCATGATTTCCTCGCCATCGAGCACCTGGACCGCGCCGACCAGACGGCCGTTGCGGTCGTTGCTGACCATGGCGATAACGCCCTGGCCGCCACGCTTGTACTCCGGGAACTCGCTGATGGCGGTGCGTTTGCCATAACCACGCTCGGAAGCGGTGAGGATCTGGCTGCCTTCTTCCGGGATCAGCATCGAAATCAGCTTCTGCCCTTCCGGCAGGCGCATGCCGCGCACACCGCGGGCGGTACGGCCCATGGCGCGAACGTCGGATTCCTTGAAGCGAGTGACCTTGCCGCCGTCGGAGAACAGCATGACTTCACGCTCGCCATCGGTAATGGCCGCGCTGATCAGCACGTCGCCTTCGTCCAGCTCCAGGGCGATCAGGCCCACGCTGCGCTGGCGGCTGAAGGATTCCAGCGGGGTCTTCTTCACGGTGCCTTTGGCGGTGGCCATGAAGATGAAGTGACCTTCGGTGTATTCCTCGACCGGCAGCATGGTGGTGATGTATTCATCACTGTCCAGCGGCAGCAGGTTGACCAACGGACGACCACGGGCAGCGCGGGAGGCTTCCGGGATTTCGTAGGTCTTGAGCCAGTACACCTTGCCCTTGCTGGAGAACAGCAGCAGCGTGGTGTGGCTGTTGGCGACCAGCAGGTGGGCGATGTAGTCCTCATCCTTCACGCCGGTAGCCGATTTACCTTTACCGCCACGACGCTGGGCCTGGTACGCAGCCAATGGCTGGGTCTTGGCATAGCCACCGTGGGAGATGGTCACCACGCGCTCTTCTTCCGGGATCATGTCACCCAGGGTCAGGTCGAGGCGCGCATCGAGGATTTCGGTGCGGCGCACGTCGCCGTATTCGGCGCGGATCACTTCCAGTTCTTCGCGGATCACTTCCATCAGGCGCACGGCGCTGTTGAGGATGCGGATCAGCTCGCCGATCTGGTTGAGGATCTCCTGGTACTCGGCCAGCAGCTTCTCGTGTTCCAGGCCGGTCAGGCGGTGCAGGCGCAGTTCCAGGATGGCCTGAGCCTGTTCCGGCGACAGGAAGTACTTGCCGTCACGCAGGCCGTATTGCGGGTCCAGGGTCTCCGGGCGGCACGAGTCGGCACCGGCACGTTCAACCATCGCCACGACGGCGCTGGATTCCCATGGCATCTTGATCAGGGCTTCCTTGGCTTCCGACGGGGTCGGCGAGGCCTTGATCAGGGCGATGACGGGGTCGATGTTCGACAATGCAACCGCCTGGCCTTCCAGGATGTGGCCGCGTTCACGGGCCTTGCGCAATTCGAACACGGTACGGCGGGTCACCACTTCGCGACGGTGACGCACGAAGGCTTCCAGCAGGTCCTTGAGGTTCAGGATGCGTGGGCGGCCGTCGATCAGTGCAACCACGTTGATACCAAACACGCTTTGCAGCTGGGTCTGGGCGTAGAGGTTGTTGAGGATCACCTCAGGCACTTCGCCACGACGCAGCTCGATCACCACGCGCATACCGTCTTTGTCGGATTCGTCGCGCAGTTCGGTGATGCCTTCGAGTTTCTTCTCTTTAACCAGCTCGGCGATCTTCTCGATCAGACGCGCCTTGTTCAACTGGTACGGGAGTTCGGTGATGACGATCTGCTGGCGGCCACCGACCTTGTCGATGTCCTCGATGATCGAGCGGGCGCGCATGTAAATACGGCCGCGACCGGTGCGGTAGGCTTCGATGATGCCGGCGCGACCGTTGATGATCGCAGCGGTCGGGAAGTCCGGGCCCGGGATGTATTGCATCAGCTCATCGACGGTCAGCTCAGGGTTGTCGATAAGGGCCAGGCAACCGTCGATGACTTCACCGAGGTTGTGCGGCGGGATGTTGGTGGCCATGCCCACGGCGATACCGCTGGAACCGTTGACCAGCAGGTTGGGGATCCGGGTCGGCATGACCGCCGGGATCATTTCGGTACCGTCGTAGTTCGGCACCCAGTCCACGGTTTCTTTATGCAGGTCGGCCAGCAGCTCGTGCGCCAGCTTGGTCATGCGCACTTCGGTGTATCGCATGGCCGCGGCGTTGTCGCCGTCGACCGAACCGAAGTTGCCCTGGCCGTCTACCAGCAGGTAGCGCAGGGAAAACGGCTGGGCCATCCGAACGATGGTGTCGTACACCGCAGTGTCGCCGTGAGGGTGATACTTACCGATCACGTCACCGACAACACGGGCAGATTTCTTGTACGGCTTGTTCCAGTCGTTACCCAGCTCGCTCATTGCGAACAGCACACGCCGGTGCACGGGCTTCAAGCCATCGCGCGCATCAGGCAGTGCCCGACCGACAATTACGCTCATCGCGTAGTCGAGGTAGGACTGTTTCAGCTCGTCTTCGATATTGACCGGGAGGATTTCTTTGGCCAGTTCGCCCATGAGAAGCCTGATTCCTTTTTCGGGTGAAACCTCGTCGCATCCATATGGGACGAACGAAGCTCGCCGTCGCCGGCACACTGCCTGACAACGACTTACGACAAATCAACGAGTTATGACACGGATCTGCACGTTATGGCCCCCCCCTGGGGGCGGCCCTGGAAACCGCCGGATGTTATCACAATCGCCGCCACGCACCTATCCCCCTGATGCGCATGGAGACTAGTAATTTGACGGATGACAGGCTTGAGGAGGCCGAGAGGGGCTCAGAGATGGGGTGGTGCTTTTTTTTGAGGGCGGATCCGAGGGTTTTATTGACTTTCAGGGCCAATCGGGGGCAAGCCCATTCCACACTTTAATTGTGAACAGTCAAAATGTGGCAGGGGGCTTGCCCACGATAGCCATTTCACAGACACCACAGCCCTCAATGCAGCCGCTTACGGCACATCAGCTTGGCCAATTTCGCCGTATCCGGCCGCTCAACCACGCCCTTCTCAGTCACGATCACATCGATCAGGTCGGCCGGGGTCACATCAAATACCGGATTAAACGCATTGACCTCCAAGCGCTGCCCCATGACCTCCAGCAGTTCACCGGGATCGCGCTCCTCCAGGGCCACATCGTCACCAGTGGCCATCATCAGGTCCAGGCTCGAACTCGGCGCCACCACCATGAAACGCACGCCGTGGTGCATGGCGCACACCGCCAATTGATAGGTGCCGATCTTGCTGATCACATCGCCATTGGCGGCAATGCAATCGGCGCCGACGATCACCCAGGTGATGCCCTTGGTCTTGAGGAGATGCGCGCCGGCGGAGTCGGCATTCACGGTGACCGGGATCCCCTCGCCCGCCAGTTCCCAGGCGGTCAGCCGCGAGCCTTGCAGCCATGGGCGGGTTTCATTGGCGTAGACGTGCTCGACCAAGCCTTCCAGGAACGCCGCGCGAATCACCCCGAGGGCCGTGCCGACACCGCCGGTTGCCAAGGCGCCGGCGTTGCCATGGGTCAAGATCGCCTGGGCGTTGCCCTGATGCTTGCGAATCCGCTCAACGCCCAACTGGGCCATGACGAAGTTGGCTTCCCGGTCGCTTTCATGGATAGCGATCGCTTCGGCCTCCAGCACCGCCAGCGGATCGGCGTGCTTCTTGACGCGATCCAGGCGATCGCGCATGCGCTTGAGCGCCCAGAACAGGTTCGAGGCGGTCGGACGGGTATCGGCCAGTAGTGCGTAGTCCTCTTCCCAGGCGGCCTGCCAGTCACCGCCCTCGGCGATACGCTCGCGAGCGGCGAGCACCAGGCCATAGGCCGCGCTGATGCCGATCGCCGATGCGCCACGCACCACCATGGCGCGAATGGCCGCAGCCACTGCATCGACCGTGGAGCAGGCCACCCAGCGCTCCTGGGACGGCAGGGCGCGTTGATCGAGCAGGTGCAGCGTGCCATCACGCCAATCGATGGCCTTCACTTTCTCCGCTGCCAACAGTCGATCGCGCATCCGTCACCCCGTACTCATCAACAAAAGCCGCCGATTATAGCGATCCGCCAGCCAGGACGCTCGGGTATACTTCGCGCTTCTTTTATAGCTGCCCGGGAAGAAGCCTGCGATGACCTCCACTGCCGCCCCGCTCGACTTATTGCTACTGCCAACCTGGCTGGTACCTGTCGAACCCGCCGGCGTGGTGCTCAAGGACCATGGCGTGGGCATCCGCAATGGGCGTATCGCCTTTATCGGTCCACGGGCTGCGGCGTTGAAGCTGTCGGCCGCTGAAGTGCGCGAACTGCCGGGCATGCTGCTCAGTCCCGGCCTGATCAACGCCCACGGGCATGCGGCGATGAGCCTGTTTCGCGGCCTGGCCGATGACCTGCCCTTGATGACCTGGCTGGAAAAACACATCTGGCCCGCCGAAGCCAAGTGGGTCGACGAGGCCTTCGTGCGTGACGGCACCGACCTGGCCATTGCCGAGCAGCTCAAGGGCGGTATCACCTGCTTCTCGGACATGTACTTCTACCCCAAGGTCGCCAGCGATTGCGTGCACAACAGTGGCATGCGTGCGCAGATCGCGATTCCGATCCTCGACTTCCCGATTCCCGGCGCCGGCACCGCCGATGAGGCGATCCGCCAGGGCATCGAGCTGTTCGGCGACCTCAAGCACCATCCGCGCATCAAGATCACCTTCGGCCCCCACGCGCCCTACACGGTGTGCGATGCCAACCTGGAAAAGATCCGGGTCATCGCCGAAGAGCTGGACGCCGCGATCCATATGCATGTGCATGAAACCGCTTTCGAGGTACAACAGGCCGTCGAACAGACCGGCGAGCGGCCGTTGGCGCGCCTGGGACGCCTCGGCTTGCTGGGCCCGCGCTTCCAGGCCGTTCATATGACCCAAATCAGCGAGGACGACCTGGCTTTGCTGGTAGAAAGCAACACCAGCGTGATCCATTGCCCGGAATCGAACCTGAAACTGGCCAGTGGCTTCTGCCCGGTGGAGCGTCTATGGCAGGCGGGCGTCAATGTGGCCATCGGCACCGACGGCGCCGCCAGTAACAACGACCTGGACCTGCTGGGTGAAACCCGTACCGCCGCGATGCTGGCCAAGGCCGTCGCGGGTTCGGCCACCGCCCTGGACGCCCACCGTGCGCTGCGCATGGCTACGCTCAACGGTGCGCGTGCCATGGGCCTGGAAAGTGAAATCGGCTCCCTGGAAGTGGGCAAGGCGGCGGATATGGTCGCCTTCGATCTGACGGGGCTGGCGCAACAACCGATCTACGATCCGGTCTCACAGCTTATATATGCCACCGGACGCGATTGCGTGAAACACCTTTGGGTCGCCGGCAAGCAGTTGCTCGACGACCGGCAACTCACCCGCATGGATGAACAACAGTTGACCGCCACGGCCATCGCCTGGGGAAAACGCATCAGCGGGCACACCGAATAACGCTGGCTCTGAACCTACGTGTTCAGGACCGACAAACCGATTTATCAGATTTAGAGGATTCACCATGAGCAACGTCGACCACGCCGAAATCGCCAAGTTTGAAGCCCTGGCCCACCGCTGGTGGGACCGCGAAAGCGAGTTCAAACCCCTGCACGACATCAACCCGCTGCGGGTCAACTGGATTGACGAACGCGTCAACCTGGCCGGCAAGAAGGTGCTGGACGTTGGTTGCGGCGGCGGCATCCTCAGCGAAGCCATGGCCCAGCGCGGCGCCACCGTGATGGGGATCGACATGGGCGAAGCGCCGCTGGCCGTGGCCCAGTTGCACCAGCTGGAATCCGGCGTGAGCGTGGAATATCGCCAGATCACCGCCGAAGCCCTGGCCGAGGAAATGCCTGAGCAGTTCGACGTGGTCACCTGCCTGGAAATGCTGGAGCACGTGCCAGACCCATCGTCGGTGATCCGCGCCTGCTTCCGCATGGTCAAGCCGGGCGGCCAGGTGTTCTTCTCCACCATCAACCGCAACCCCAAGGCCTACCTGTTCGCGATCATCGGCGCCGAATACATCATGAAGCTGCTGCCGCGCGGCACCCACGATTTCAAGAAATTCATCCGCCCGTCCGAACTGGGTGCGTGGAGCCGCCAGGCCGGGCTGACCGTCAAGGACATCATCGGCCTGACCTACAACCCGCTGACCAAGCACTACAAACTGGCCAGCGACGTTGACGTCAACTACATGATCCAGACCCTGCGCGAGGAGTAAGCCTGTGAAGTTGCGAGCGGTTCTCTTCGACATGGACGGTACCCTGCTGGACACTGCGCCGGACTTTATCGCCATCTGCCAGGCGATGCGCGCCGACCGCGACCTGCCACCGATCAACCCACAGCATATCCGCGATGAAATCTCCGGCGGTGCGCGGGCGATGGTGGCCGTGACCTTCTCGATGGACCCGGAATCCCCCGGCTTTGAAGAGTTGCGCCTGGAATTCCTCGAGCGTTACCTGAAGGGTTGTGCGGTCCACAGCACATTGTTCGACGGCATGGCCGAACTGCTGGAAGACATCGAGAAATCCAAGCTGATCTGGGGCGTGGTCACCAACAAGCCACTGCGCTTTGCCGAGCCGATCATGCAGCAACTGGGCCTGGCCGAGCGTTCGGCGCTGCTGATCTGCCCGGACCACGTGAAAAACAGCAAGCCGGATCCGGAGCCGATGATCCTGGCGTGCAAGATGCTCGGCCTGGACCCGGCCAGCGTGCTGTTCGTGGGCGATGACCTGCGCGACATCGAGTCCGGCCGCGACGCCGGCACCCGCACGGCGGCGGTCACCTATGGCTACATCCACCCGGATGACAACCCACGCCACTGGGGCGCGGATGTGGTGGTGGATCATCCACTGGAACTGCGCAAGGTGCTGGATAACGCGCTGTGCAGTTGCTGATGGTTCGCTCCCCTCTGTAGGAGCGAGCTTGCTCGCGAAGAACCCGAGATCGCCGCGTTGATCCAGATACCCCGCGTTATCGTTGACGTTTTTCGCGAGCGAGCTCGCTCCTACAAGGGGTGCTTGGATTTTCTGTGAATTCTGTCGAGGTTGTTTATGTTTGATTACTCCGCACGTCCAGAACTGCTCAAAGGCCGGGTGATCCTGGTAACCGGTGCCGGTCGCGGGATTGGCGCGGCGGCGGCGAAAACCTACGCCGCCCATGGCGCCACCGTGCTGTTGCTGGGCAAGACCGAAGCCAACCTGGCCAAGGTGTATGACGAAATCGAAGCGGCCGGCCAGCCGCAACCGGTGGTGATTCCGTTCAACCTGGAGACCGCCCTGCCTCATCAATACGATGAGCTGGCCGCGATGATCGAAAAAGAATTCGGCCACCTCGATGGCCTGCTGCACAACGCCTCGATCATCGGCCCACGTACGCCGATCGAGCAGTTGTCCGGCGAGAACTTCATGCGGGTGATGCACATCAACGTCAATGCGATGTTCATGCTCACCAGCACGTTGTTGCCGCTGCTCAAGCTGTCCCAGGATGCGTCGGTGGTGTTCACCTCCAGCAGCGTCGGGCGCAAGGGCCGGGCATATTGGGGCGCTTATGGGGTGTCGAAATTCGCCACTGAAGGCTTGATGCAGACCCTGGCGGATGAGCTCGACACCGTCGCACCGGTGCGCGCCAACAGCATCAACCCGGGCGGCACGCGCACCAGCATGCGGGCCCAGGCATATCCAGGGGAGAATCCGATGGAAAGGCCGGCACCGGAAGAGATCATGCCGGTGTACCTGTACCTGATGGGCCCGGACAGTACCGGCATCAATGGGCAGGCGTTTGACGCGCAGTAATCCCTGACACCCTACCCGCTGTGGGAGTTGGCTTTTGTGGTGAGCGGGCTTGCCCCGCGCCGGGCTGCGAAGCGGCCCCAAAACCTGCCAACGTAATCTCTCTGTCAGATCGCGCTGGCTGAACTGTGGGGCTGCTTCGCAGCCCAGCGCGGGGCAAGCCCGCTCACCACAGGTCTCTTCCCACATTGGGTTTACTTATTTAGTTCTTCACCACTTCCTCAAGGGTGAAGCGCCCCAACGGATTTTGCAGGAAGTTGCTCACATTCTTGCGTGAGATGTTGATGTACGGGCTGTAGTACAGGTCGATCCAGTTCACATCCTGTTTCGCCAGTTTCTGCAACTCGACATACATCTGCTCACGCTTGACCGGGTCGGCTTCGATGCGCGCCGCCGCGACCAAGTCCTTGACCTTGTCGTTCTTGTAGCGGGTCATGTAGTTCTGGTTGGTGTCGTGGCCGAGCACGAAGGTGGTCTTCTGGTCCGGGTCGAGGATGTCGTTGGTCCAGTACATCACCGAAATATCGTACTCACCGTCCACCAGCATCTGCCAGCTTTGGGTCGGGTCGACCTTCTGCAGGTTGGCGGTCACGCCGACCTTGGCCAACTGGTCCTTGATGATCACCGCGATCTGCTCGTCGGCTTCGTTGCCGGCGTTGACCACATAGTTGAGCTTCAAGTCCTTCGCGCCAGCCTTTTCCAACAGTTTCTTGGCGGCGGTCGGGTCATACGGGCGTTGCAGGTTGTTGGCGTAGTGGAACAACGAGCCTTTCGGGATGTAGGAATAGGCCACCGTGCCCTGACCGTAGGTCGCGGTTTTCACCAGCGACTGCTTGTCGATGGCCATGTCCAGCGCCTCGCGTACCTCCTGCTTGGCCAGCAGACCGTGGGCGTGGTTGATCAGCAGGTGATCTTCACGGGTGGACGGGTCGGAGTGGATCACCACGTTCTTGTCTTTCTTCAGCTCTTCAACCCGGGAAAACGGTACGAAGATCGCCGTGTCCAGCTCGTTGTTCTGCACCATGCGCATCCGCGTATTGTCGTCGGTCACGGAGACCCACTCCACGCCATCCAGGCTGACCTTCTTGGCCTGCCAGAAGTTCGGGTTCTTCTTCAGGATGACCCGGTCGCCCTTGCGCCATTCGTCCACGGTAAACGCGCCGGAGGTCACCGGATTTTCCGAGTAGGCGTCTTCACCCATTTTGGTCATGGCTTTTTCCGACAGGATCGAGACCGTCGGCGAGGCCAGTTGCGAGAGGAAAGCCACCGCCGGAGTCTTCAGCGTGACGACCAGGGTGTGCGGGTCTGATGCCTTGGCTGTGTTGATCAGGTTGAAGGGGTCAGCCCACAACGAAGCCTTGTTATCGCGGATGCGCAACAGGCTGAACGCTGCATCCTCGGCGGTGATCGCCGAACCGTCGGAGAACTTCGCATCGCGCAGCTTGAAGGTGTAGGTCAGGCCGTCCTTGGAAATATCCCAGCTTTCAGCCAGGCCCGGCTCCATCTTGGTGCCCAGGTTGTCCACGCGTACCAGGGTGTCGTAGACGTTGGCAAATACCCAGGTATCGCGGTTTTGCGCGCTTTTGATCGGGTCGAACGTGGTGCTGTCTTCACGGCAGCCGATGGTCAGGACGCCGGCGGCTTGCGCCAATCCGGCAGTGAGGGACCACGCGGTCAACGTAGCAGCGGCGAGCAACTTCAAGTGGCGCGATTGCATGTCATAACTCCTTGTTCATGATGGGCAGGTAGGGTCAACGGTTCTTCAAGCACGCAACTGTATCGATGCTCGTGCAGGGAATGGGTAGGCGGCAATACCACGGAACACATCGTCCGGGCGTACCGGCAACGCGGGTGGAAGGCACAGCCCGTAGGCAAATTCAGCGGGCTCGGCGGCTCGCCAGGCAACGGCTGCGTCGGCAAGGGCCGGTGCGGATCGATCTCCGGAATAGCCTCGATCAACGCCGCCGTATACGGATGGCGCGGCGAGGTGAAGACCGCTTCCACCGGCCCTTCCTCGACGATCTTGCCCAGGTACATCACCGCCACGCGGTCGCACAGGCGCCGCACGATGGCCAAATCGTGGGCGATAAACAGGATCGCCAGGTTCATGCGCTGTTGCAGTTCCAACAGCAGGTTGATGATCTGGCCCTGGATCGATACATCCAGGGCCGCCACGCATTCATCGGCGATGATCAAGCGCGGCTCCACCGCCAGCGCCCGGGCAATACCGACACGCTGGCATTGGCCACCACTGAGGGCGCCGGGTTTGCGACTGGCCAGTTCGGGGCGCAGGCCGACCAGGTCAAGCAGTTCGTTGACGCGAGCCGGGATACGCTCTGCCGGGACTTTGCGCTGCACCCGCAACACCTCGGCGATGGTTTCGCCGATGGTGTGGCGCGGGTTCAACGCGGCGTAGGGATCCTGGAAGATCATCGCCGTTTCCTGGCGCAGGCGCACGATGTCGATCGCGCTGCCATGGGCCATGTCGATGCCATCGAACAGCACCTGCCCGGCACTGATCGGGTTGAGGTGCAGGATCGCGCGGCCCAGGGTGCTTTTGCCGCTGCCGGACTCTCCCACCAACCCCAGGGTTTCACCGGCTGCAAGGTTCAGCGACACACCGTTCACCGCCTTCACCCACTGCTTGTTCAGGCCGAACACCCCCGTGCCGGACGCGGCGAACCGCACCTCGAGGTTCTTGATCTGCAACAGGCTCATGGGCGTGCTCCCAACGGGTAGTGACAGGCCACGCGCGCGCCTTCGGGCAACCGTTCGGTGCACAACGCGCCGACCTGCGGGCAACGCGGGTTGAAGCGGCAGCCGTCGGGTAACGCATCGAGCAAGGGCGGCTGGCCGGGGATGGTACGCAGCAACCCAGGACCACTGCCGTGGGTCGGTTGGCAATCAATCAGACCGGCTGTGTAGGGGTGTTGCGGATGGGCGAGCACGTCGTACTTGCTGCCGTGCTCGCACAGGCGCCCGGCGTACATCACGGCGATGGAATCACAGGTTTGCGCAACCACGCCGAGGTCGTGGGTGATCATGATGAGCGACAGGCCGCGCTGGTCACGCAGGTCCAGCAGCAGGCGCAGGATCTGCGCCTGCACGGTCACGTCCAACGCCGTGGTCGGCTCGTCGGCAATCAGCACTTTCGGGTTGCAGCCCAGGGCCACGGCGATCATCGCGCGCTGGCGCATGCCACCGGAAAATTCATGGGGATAGTTGTCGACCCGTGCCTGGGGATCGGGAATGCCCACCTGGCGCAACACTTCGATGGCTTGTCGGCGCGCGTCTTTTTTCGACGCGCCCTGATGCAGGCGGATGCCTTCGGCGATCTGATCGCCGATGCGCATCAAGGGGTCGAGGTGGCTGCTGGGGTTCTGGAAGATCATGCCCAACTGCCCGCCACGCACCGCCCGCATGCCGGCGTCATCCAGTTGCAGCAGGTCCTGGCCCGCCAGGCGTACCGCACCGCCCTGCACGCGCAGGTTGGGCGACGGCAACAGGCGCATCAAGCCACGGCAGGCCATGGTCTTGCCCGAGCCGCTTTCACCCACCAGGCCGAGGATCTCGCCTTCGGCCAGGTCAAAGGACACGCGGTCGACCAAGGTCACATCGCGCCCGGCGTTGTTGGCGATCACGCTGAGGTCTTGCACCTGCAGCAGGCTCATGAGCGATCCCCCAGCACTTGCGCCACACCATCGGCCAGCAGGCTGAAGCCCATGGCCAGGGTCACGATGGCCAGCCCCGGAAAGGTGCAGATCCACCAAGCCGTGGTGATAAACGCCTGCCCTTCGGCAATCATCGTCCCCCACTCCGCCGTCGGCGGTTGCACGCCCAGGCCCAGGTAGCTCACGGCGGCACCGTTGAGCAGTACCAGCACCGCGTCAGACATGGAAAACACAATCGAGCCAAACATCGCATTCGGCAGCAAATGTCGGAACAGAATGCGCCCATGGCCAAAGCCCAGGCTCTTGGCCGCCAGGGCGAAGTCGCTTTCCTTGAGCACCAGGATCTGTGAGCGGATCAGCCGCGCATACGACACCCAGCCCACCAGCGCCATGGCGATATAAAAACTCTTCAGGCCCGGACCGAGGATAGCCATGATCGCCAGCATCAACACCAGGAACGGGAACGCCAGGATCACATCGATCACGCGCATGCAGAAACTGTCGAAGCGCCCGCCGATATAGCCGGAAACCGCGCCGACAAACGTGCCGATCATGAACGGGAAAATCACCCCGATAATGGCCAGTTGCAGATCGACGCGCGCGCCCCAGATCACCCTCGAAAGGATGTCTCGACCGTAGTTATCCGTGCCGAATGGATGGGCTAGGCTCGGCCCCAGCAAGCTGATGTCGGTGTTCTGCGCGATCGGGTCATAGGGCGCGATCCACGGCGCACATAGCGCCAGGACCAACCATACCAGCAGGATCAACAGCCCCCACGCGGCCGTCAGGCGGCCATTGCGAAAGCCAAACCGCAGACGCAGGCGCCATGGGGCAATCAGTGGACGGCTGCTCATTGCATTTTCACCCGAGGGTCGAGGGCCACCGTGACCACGTCGGCGATAAAGTTGACCACCACCGTCGCGCACGCCAGCACCATCGCCACGCCCTGCACCACCATGTAGTCGCGGGTAAAAATGCCGCGCACCAGCAACTGGCCGATGCCGGGAATGGCGAACAGGCTTTCGATCACGACGGTGCCGCTGATCAGCCAGCCAATATTCACCGCCAGCAGGTTGACCGCCGGCACCAGGGAATTGGGCAACACATGGCGACGGAACACCGCAGCTTCCGACAGCCCACGGGCCCGCGCGGCAGTGACGTGGTCGGCCTGCAGCTCCATCAACATGCTCGCCCGCA
Organism: Pseudomonas sp. 8 R 14; assembly: GCF_900005955.1. Lineage (NCBI taxonomy): Bacteria > Pseudomonadati > Pseudomonadota > Gammaproteobacteria > Pseudomonadales > Pseudomonadaceae > Pseudomonas > Pseudomonas sp. 8 R 14. Next base: position 63,537 of record NZ_CVTH01000092.1, read on the forward strand.
GGTTGCGGACCAGCACCGCCGACAGCGCCAGGGCGATGGTCAGGCACGGCAAGACCATATGGTGCGCCTTGTCCAGCCAGGTACGGCCGTAGCCGGACACCGGGAACAGGCCCCATTGCACACTGAGCAGCAGGATCAGCATCAGGCCCAGCCAGAACGCCGGCATGCCCAGGCCCACGGTGGTGAACACGCGGATCAGGTTGTCCGCCCACCCGCCTTTATTGCGCGCCGCCCACGTCGCCAGCGGCACCGCAATCAGCAGTGCCAGCACCACACTGCCAAGCACCAGCACCAGGGTGGGTTCGATGCGGGTGACGATCAATTTCAAGGCGTCGACTTTGTACAGCAGTGATTGGCCGAGATCGCCCTTGAGCAGGTTCTTCAGGAAATAGAAATACTGCTGCCACAAAGGCTGGTCGAGGCCGTACTGGGCGCGGACTTTCAGCAAGGCATCCGGCGTGCTGCGCGAGCCCAGCAGGGCCCGCGCCGGGTCGCCAGGAATCGAGCGCACCAGCACAAACGTGATCAGGCTGATGCCAAACAGTACCGGCAGCAATTGCAGTGGCCGGGACAGTACAAAACGGTAGCGCGCCAGGTTCATCTGTCAGCCTCGGTGGCGAGCGAGAAAGTCCAACAGTACCGGAAAATAAGCCTGTGGCTCTTCATAGAACGGCATATGGCTACTGTTGGGAAATACATGCAGTTCGGCGTGTCTGGCCGCCATCTTCATGCGCATGGCGCAGGCTGGGGTGAGTTCGTCGTGCTGGCCGGTGGTGATCAGGATCGGCATGTTGAAAGCGGCCATCTCGGGGATGCGGTTCCAGTCCTTGAGGTTGCCGACGTAGAGGAATTCGTTGGGGCCCTGCATGGTTTCGTAGGGCCCCATGTTCCAGTCGCCGAGGGAGCGCTTGACCGGTTCGGGCCATTCGTCCAGGCGGCAGACGTGGCGATAGTTGAGCAAGGTGATCGCGGCCTGGTACTGCGGGTGATCCAGGGTACCCATGGCTTCGTGGCGTTGCATCATCGCCACGGTCTCACTGCCCAGCGCGCCGCGCAGGCGTTCGAGTTCTTGAGAAAGATGCGGAATGTCGCCGACGGTGTTCTCGAGGATCAGGCTTTTCAGCCTGTCGGGGTAATGGATGGCGTATTCGATGCCCAGCCAGCCGCCCCAGGAATGCCCGAGCAGGTGCACGCGGCCGAGGCCAAGGGCTTGGCGTACGGTTTCGACTTCTTCGACATAACGGCGGATTTCCCACAGGGAAACATCGGTCGGTCTGGCTGATGCGCCTGTGCCAAGCTGGTCGAATGCAACCACTCGCAGGTCATGGTCCTTGAGCCAGCCATGGGCGTCGCGCAAGTAGTCACACGGCAGGCCCGGCCCGCCGTTGAGACACAAGAGCACCTCATCGCCTTCGCCGAAGCTGTAGACCACGAGGTTGTGGCCATCGACTTGCACGTTGTACTGCTGGTCGGGGGCAATTTCACGCCACATGCATACATTCCTTGTGTTGTATCGGCCTGGCGGGCAGCGGCCGGTTATCAGGCCAACACTACCGAGGATGCCGCGCGTCCATAACCTGGTATTTCTTATAGGTTTGGCCTGGCAGTCCTTCGCCGGGGCGTGGCATTCTACTTGCAGGAAGTGGAGATTCAAATGAATTCGGGAGCAGAACGGATGCTGGCCAAGCTAACTGCCTTCAATCAACGTCTGATGCCGGGCAGGAGCCTGGATGAGCAGATGGACAACACTTTTATCCTCGCCCAGCAATTGGGCTTCGATGCACTGGTATACGACTACACCCCGGTGCCGATCGACCAGGATGGTGCATTGATCACCCCCTCGGTGCTGGAGCTGCGCAACACGCCGACCGATTGGCATGCGCTGTGGTGCAGCAAGGGTTTCTACCAGATCGACCCGGTGCAACACCTGGCTCTGCGCACGGTATCGCCGTTCGTGTGGTCCTACGAAGCCCAGGCTGACACGGCCCTGCAAACCATCATCGACCCCTGCCACGCCCCCGTTTCGTCCTACCTGCACGACCAGCAACTGACCTGCGGCGTCAGCGTGCCGATGCATCTGCCCCGTGGCGGCTTCGCGTCACTGACCGGCTTGCGCACTGGCAAAACGCCTGCCGTGCTGCAGGACGCGCAGCAGACCTTGTCGGACTTCAGCCTGATTTCCCACGCGTTGCAGGAAGCGGCCTACCCGCTGTTCGGCAAGGAGCTGCGCACCTACCCGCACATTCACCTGACCAAACGTGAACGCGAATGCCTCAAATGGGCCGCCGACGGCCTGACCGCCGCCGAAATCGCCACGCAACTGAGCCGCTCACTTGCCGTCGTCACCCTGCACCTGGCCTCGGCGATGCACAAACTGGGCGCCAAGAACCGTGTGCAGGCGGTGGTCCGCGCCACCCATTACCGCCTGCTGGAAGACTGATCCCCCGGCAAAACCTAGCTGTTTTGCTAGTTACCTAAATCTCGCCCGCAGACTATCGTGTCCCTGATCATTTTTTCAGGGCAGGGCAGGAAATGGACTTCATCGAAAAAATCCGCGAAGGGTATGCCGCGTTTGGCGACTACCAGACCTGGTACCGCGTCACTGGCGACCTGGCCAGCGGCCGCACGCCGCTGGTGGTCATCCACGGTGGCCCGGGCTGTACCCATGATTATGTCGACGCGTTCAAGGACGTCGCGGCCAGCGGTCATGCGGTCATCCACTACGACCAACTGGGCAACGGCCGCTCCACGCACTTGCCTGAGAAAGACCCGTCCTTCTGGACCGTCGATTTGTTCCTTAAAGAACTGGACAACCTGCTGGACCACCTGCAGATCAGCGATAACTACGCGATCCTTGGTCAGTCCTGGGGCGGCATGCTCGGCAGCGAGCACGCAATCCTGCAACCCAAGGGCCTGCGTGCGTTTATCCCGGCCAATTCACCGACCTGCATGCGCACCTGGGTCAGCGAAGCCAACCGCCTGCGCAAGCTGCTGCCCCAAGGCGTGCATGAAACCCTGCTCAAGCATGAAGCCGCCGGCACCTACCTCGACCCGGAATACCTCGCCGCCTCGCGGGTGTTCTATGACCAGCATGTGTGCCGGGTGAACCCATGGCCGGAAGAAGTGGCGCGCACCTTCGCCCAGGTCGACTCGGACCCCACGGTGTATCACGCCATGAGCGGCCCGACCGAGTTCCACGTGATCGGCAGCCTGAAGGACTGGAAATCCATTGGCCGCCTGTCGGCGATCAAGGTGCCGACCCTGGTGATTTCCGGCCGGCATGACGAGGCCACGCCACTGGTGGTCAAGCCATTCCTGGATGAGATCGCGGATGTGCGCTGGGCGCTGTTCGAAGACTCCAGCCACATGCCCCACGTGGAAGAACGCCAGGCGTGCATGGGCACCGTGGTGAAGTTTCTGGATGAGGCGTGCTCTGTTCCGCACACAGTCCGCAAGGCTGGTTGAGTTCCAAATGTGGGAGGGGCGGTGCGACGATTCGACTTGCTCCCGATAGCAGAGTGTCAGCCACTGTATTTGTGACTGACCCACCGCTATCGGGAGCAATCTCCCACATTTTCAGACCTCTGTGGTTTCAGCGTGTGCGGCTTTCCTTGGCTCCTGCGCCACCAATGGAATTTCCTTGCCCTCGGCATCAAATAACTTGCCCCCCCTGAAATAGTCCCCATCACGCAACGCCGCTACGTCGTGGAAACACAAACTGCGCTCAGTCCCCGCTACAAACACCGACTGCTGGTCCGAATTGCCTACGGTGAAATGGTTGAACGCCAGGTTCAGCAGGATCGCCATGATCGCCGACGAACTGATACCCGAATGGAAAATGGTCGCGAACCAGCTGGGGAACTGGTCGTAGAAACTCGGTGCGGCAATCGGGATCATGCCAAACCCGATGGACGTGGCGACGATGATCAGGTTCATGTTGTTGCGGTAATCCACCTTGGACAAGGTGCGAATACCACTGGCCGCCACGGTACCGAACAGCACAATCCCGGCACCGCCCAGTACCGAGGTCGGCACCGCCGCGATCACCCGCCCCATAAATGGCAGCAATCCGAGGATTACCAGGAACAAGCCGCCGGTTGCCACCACAAAACGACTCTTCACTCCGGTCACCGCCACCAGGCCAACGTTCTGGGCGAAGGCACTCTGGGTGAACGAACCGAAGATCGGCGCGAACATGCTCGACAGCATATCGGCGCGCAGGCCGTTACCCAGGCGCTTGGAGTCGACCTTGGTATCGATGATTTCCCCCACCGCCAGGATGTCGGCCGAGGTTTCCACCAGTGTCACCATCACCACGATGCACATGGAAATGATCGCCGCGATGTGAAAGGTCGGCATACCGAAATGGAACGGCGCAGGGAAACCGAACATGGGCCCCTGGCTGACCCCGGAAAAATCCGCCATGCCGAGGAACACCGCGATCACCGTGCCGATCACCATCGCCAGCAGGATCGACAGGCGCGAGATGGTCGCGCAGCCGATCTTGCTCAATAGCAGCACCAACACCAGGGTCAACGCCGCCAGGCCGATATTGGGCATGCTGCCGAAATCCGCCGCGCGGCTGTTACCGCCCATGGCCCAGCGCGCCGCCACGGGCATCAGGGTCAGGCCGATTGTGGTGATCACAATACCGGTCACCAACGGCGGGAAAAACTGGGTGATCCGCGAGAACACCGGGGTGATCAACAGCCCGATAAACGACGCGGCCATCACCGCGCCGAGAATCGCCGGTACCCCGCCGGCGCCATCGCTGCCGACAATCGCCACCATGGTTGCCACACCGGCAAACGACACGCCCTGCACCAGCGGCAACTGACAGCCAAAGAACGGCAGGCCAAGGGTTTGCAACAGGGTGGCAAGGCCACCGGCAAACAGCGACGCGGCGATCAACAGGCCGATATCCGCCGGTGACAACCCGGCCGCCTGGCCCACGATCAACGGTACTGCGACGATGCCGCCGTACATGGTGAGCACATGCTGCAGGCCGTAAGCCATGTTGGCGGCGACGCCTAGATTCTCATCTTCCGGCCGCTGCGGTGACGCCTTCGGGATAGTCATGGTGAGGGGTTCTCTGTTTTTGTTGTGGTGACACTGTATGCAATGTTTAGACTGGATGTCCATAGAGTTGTATACAATCAATCGAACAAGATACCCTCCATCGGCGTTACAAAAACAATCTGGCCGTGATGAGCCAGAACGCCAAAGGACACAGAAACCATGAAAAAGGCATTACAGGGAGCCACCGTTGCACTCACCCTCCTCGGCGGCGGGGAGGCCGTCGCGGTGGAATGGATGAACAACAGCGTAGGTTTTCGCTACGGCCAGCAATTCACCAATCCGAATAACCCCGACGAATTCAGCAAGCGCATCTACAGCGTTACCCACGCCAGCGGCTACCGGTATGGCAGCAACTTCCTGAACCTGGACGTGTTCCTGTCCGACAGCCGCGACCCGCGCAAGGGCACCGACCACGGTGGCAGCGAGGTGTACGCGGTGTACCGGCATCAGTTGTATGCGTCACGGGTGCTGGATGTGCCACTGGGCACCGGGCTGATCAAGGATTACGCGCTGACCCTGGGCTTTGATGCGAACCGCAACAACAACGTCGCGTCGGCGAAAAAACGCGCACTGGTGCTCGGCCCGACATTGAAGTTCAACACCGTGGGCGTGCTGGACCTGAGCCTTCTGTACTACAAGGAGCGCAACCACACCGGCATCCCCGGTGCACGGGAGTCGAACCACACGTTTGACGACACCTACATGCTCAACCTGACGTGGATGCGCCCTTTCGAGATCGCCAACCATGCGGCGAAATTCCAGGGCTTTGTGAACTACGTCGGGGAAAAAGGCGCGGACTACCATGGCCGTGACACGGCACCGGAAACCCTGATGCGCAGCGCGCTGATGGTCGCGGTGCGACCGGGCAAGAGCGTGAAGCCGAACCTGTACCTCGGGGTGGGTTACGAGTACTGGCACAACAAGTTCGGCGTGGACGGCGGCAGGGGCAGCCGTACGTCAACGCCGACGGTGAACATGGAAGTGACGTTCTAGGCGGCGGCCAGTTCCGACTTGTCTGCTTTCGGCCGCGCCAGCCAATAGCCCAAGACGGCCAAGGGCGCGGTCGCCAGCATCACGATCGCCGTGATCAGCAACGGTTGCTCGATCATCGAGGACACCAACAGGCTGCTGAGAAAGCACAGGCCCAATTGCAGGGTGTTTTGCAGTGCCGCCGCCTTGCCGGAATGTTCTGCAAACGGCATCAGCGCATTCGCCACCACGATCGGGTAGCTGGCGCCGTTGACCAGCGCCATCAGGCAGAACGGAATCAGCAAGGTGGTGAGCGTCGGCACGGTCAAGGTGGCGACCAGGTACAGCGCCACCATGCTGATGCAATAGGCCAGCAGCAACCACGGCAACAGCGTCTTGCCCTGGAAACGCTGCAAAGCGCTACGGCAACTGTAGCCACCCACCAGAAACGCCAATGTCGGCAGCACGTAGCTCAGGCCGATGTCATTCGGGCTATAGCCCATGTCGCCGAGGATGAAGGGTGAAGCGGTCAGCCAGGCGAAGAAACTGGCCGAGCAGGCGGCGAAGATCATCACATTGCCGGTAAACACCCGGGAGGTGAGCAACTGCCAATAGCCAAGGCGCGAAGGTTCGTCTTCCCGCGTCTGAGGTTTCGACACGGAGCGCAGGAACAACGTCGGCAGCAACAACAGCAACGACACCCCCAGCAATACGCCAAAGATGGCTTGCCAACCGAAGTGGTTCAGCACCATCGCGCCCAGCAGCGGCGCCAGGGCCGGTGACAACGACATCAACGGCATGATGCTGGCGAACACGCGGTGGGCCTTGTTGGCCGGGTAGCGGTCGATCACCAGCGCCTGCCAGCTCACGGCCGCAGAACACACGCCAATCGCCTGCATAAAGCGCAAGGCCAGCAACTGCGGCGCGGTCTCGACCCAAAACATCCCCGCGCAACCCACCACAAACAGGCTCAAGCCTGCGAGCAGAATCGGCTTGCGCCCCAGGCGGTCGGACAACGGCCCCCACAGCAACTGCCCCACGGCAAAGCCCGCGAGAAAAATACTCAGGCTGGCGCCCACCGCGCCCGCACCAATCTGCAACTGCTCGCCCATGGCGCCGAACGCCGGCAAATACATGTCCATTGCGAGGTAACCGAGCATGCTCAGCCCCGCCAGATACCAGGTGAAACCAAAAGAATTTTTCATTGAAACCTTGTTAATCCTGCCATCAAACTATTTGCTGACTGCCGCCCATTATGAAGCTGACAGTTTTGCTGTGAAGCGATAATAATTGGCGGCTGTTATCAATAATTTTGAAGGCAACCCTCATGTGGTCCGAATACTCCCTGGATGTCGTCGATGCGGTAGCGCGCCATGGCAGCTTCAGCGCCGCCGCCCAGGAATTGCACCGCGTGCCGTCAGCCATCAGTTATACCGTACGTCAACTTGAAGAGTGGCTGGCGGTGCCGTTGTTTGTGCGCCGGCATCGTGATGTGGAGCTGACACCCGCCGGCCGTCTGTTTATCGACGAGGCCCGCGGGGTAATGAAAAAAATGCTCGGCACACGGCGCCTGTGCCAGCAGGTGGCCAATGGCTGGAGTGGCCAGTTGAAGGTGGCCGTGGATTCCATCGTCAAACCCCAGCGCTGCCGACAGTTGGTGCTGGATTTCTATCGACAGTTTCCCGAGGTGGAATTGCTGCTGGAATACGAGGTGTACAACGGTGTGTGGGATGCCCTGGCGGATGAGCGCACCGATATTGTCATCGGTGCCACCAGCGCCGTGCCAGTGGCCAGTCACTTCACCTTTCGCGATATGGGCTTATTGAATTGGCTGTGCGTGGTCAGCGCCCGGCACCCGTTGGCGGCCATGGAAGGGTTGCTCAATGACGACCAACTGCGCCCCTTCGCCTCGCTGTGCATGACCGACACCTCGCGCAACCTGCCCAAGCGCGACACCTGGACTCTGGATAACCAACGCCGGTTGGTAGTCCCGAACTGGGCCTCCGCCATCGATTGCCTGCGCGATGGCCTGTGCGTCGGCATGGCACCGGCGCATCAGGTATTGCCGTGGATCGAACGCGGTGAATTGGTGGCGCTGCAACTGACGCGCCCCTTCCCGGCCAGCCCATCGTGCGTGGCCTGGGCACAGAGCAAACTGTCCCCGGCCATGGCGTGGTTGCTGGAGTACCTGGGGGATACCGAGACGATGAACCAGGAGTGGCTCAACGGAAAGGACCTAGTTCAATAGCCGACTGAGGGCCCGCACGATCATCTCCACCTCCTTGGCATCCAGGGTCAACGGCGGCAGCAGGCGAATGACCTTGCCCCGCGTCACGTTGATCAGCAGCCCATGCTCTTGGGCAGCACGCTGGGCCAGGTCGCGATAGGGGCTGGCCAGCTCAACACCGATCATCAGGCCCTGCCCCCGAATCGCCAGCACCTGCGGATGCTCTTCCAATTCCATGCGTAACCGCGCCAGCAAGCGCTCGCCCTGTTGTGCAGCGTTCTGCAACAAGCCTTGCTCTTCGATAATGTCCAACACCGTGCAGCCCACCCGGCACGCCAGCGGGTTGCCGCCAAAGGTGCTGCCATGACTGCCCGGCGTGAAAAGCGCGGCTACCGCTGCCCTGGCCAGGCAGGCACCGATGGGCACGCCATTGCCGAGGCCTTTGGCCAGGGTCATCACATCAGGGACAATGCCTTCATGCTGGAAGGCAAACCAGGCGCCGGTGCGGCCGATGCCGGTCTGGATTTCGTCGAGCATCATCAGCCAGCCGTGCCGTGTGCAGTGGTCACGCAGGGCTTGCAGGTAACCCGGCGGCGCTGGCAGTACACCACTTTCGCCCTGGATGGGCTCCAGCAAGACCGCCGCGATCCGTGTGCCAAACGTCTGGGTGATTGCCTCGATCGCCACCAGATCACCAAACCTGACCTTGAGAAAATCCCCCGGCAAACGTTGGAAACCCAAGCGCACCGAGGGGCCATCGCTGGCCGCCATGGTACCCAGCGTACGACCATGAAAGGCATTCTCCATCACCACCACCAAGGGCTCTTCGATGCCTTTTTTCCAGCCATGCAACCGCGCCAGTTTCAGCGCCGTCTCGTTGGCTTCGGCGCCGGAATTATTGAAGAAGGCACGGTCCAGGCCGGACAGCCGCGTCAGGCGCTGGGCCAGACGTTGTTGCCAGTCGATGCTGTAGAGGTTGGAGGTGTGCAACAACAGGCCGGCCTGCTCGCTGATGGCCGTCACCAGTTTCGGGTGGGAATGCCCGACGTTAGTCACCGCCACACCCGCCACTGCGTCCAGGTATTCGCGCCCCTGCTGGTCCCACAGGCGCGTGCCGAGGCCACGGGTGAAGCTCAGGGCCAGGGGTTGATAGGTGGTCATCAGGCAGGCGGCGGTCATGGTGGCGGACTCCAGTGCATCGTTGAGATAGCAACAGTATCGTTAGCCATCCCAGCTGGATAAACTGCGCCCTCCTGCAATGACTTTAAACCAGGACTTGATAATGGACCTGTTCCAAGCGATGTCGGTGTACGTGAAAGTGGTGGAGAGCGGCAGCATGACCGCCGCCGCCCACGCCTGCGGGATGTCGACCACCATGGTCGGCAACCACCTGCGCGCCCTCGAACAACGCCTGGGCGTCAGCCTGCTCAAGCGCACCACCCGCAAACAGAGCCTCACGGAGTTCGGCGGCCAGTATTACCAGCGTTGCCTGGAAGTACTCGGGCTGGTGGCAGACTCCGAGCAATGGGCCGAACAGGCCCACGGCGACATCCCCAAAGGTACCCTGCGCATCACCGCGCCACCGGCGTTCGGCACTGAACGCCTGGCGCCGGCCTTGAGCGAGTTTTCCCAACGCTACCCGCTGATCAAGCTGTACGTGGTGCTCAGCAACCAGCGCATGGACATGGTCGACAGCGGCTTTGACGTGGCTATCCGCCTGGGCGAGCTGGAACCCTCAAGCCTGATCGCCCGACCAATGCAGGACTACACCATCACCCTGTGCGCCTCACCGGACTATCTGGCCCGACGTGGTACACCCCAGACACCCGAGGACCTGCAACAGCACGACTGCCTGGCATTCGCCTACCCTTCCACCGATGACTGGCGCAACGCCGACAAGCTGTGGCGCATGACCGGCGCAGAAGGCGAAGTGGAAATCCCGGTGTCCGGCTCGCTGACCATCAATAGCTCCCAGGCCTTGCGCCAGGCCGCCGTGCAAGGCATGGGGATCGTCATGCTACCGGATGCCCTGGTGCAGCCCGACCTGCAAACCGGCAAGCTGGTGGCCTTGCTGACCACCTATCAACTGCCCAGCCGGCCCATGCATTTGCTGTACGGCCAGGACCGTTATCGCTTGCCGAAGCTGCGCGCCTTTGTGGATTTCGCCATGGAAAAGTGGGCGCGCTAGAAGCCCACGCCCAACTCGCGCAATCGCGCCGCCGTCTGCTCGGCAGACACGTGGTGAATGCCTTGCCAGCCGAGGGCGACGGCCGCTTCGATATTGCCGGCGACATCATCGATAAACACCACCTCCCCCGGCTGGATATCCGGCAGGTACACCCGTACCTGGCTGAGGCTCGCGTGGTAGATCGCCGCGTCGGGCTTGATCAGCTTCAACTCGCCAGACACCACGATGTTGCGAAATTTCCGAAGGAAGGGGTAATTGGCGAGCGCATAGGGAAAGGTCTCGGCCGACCAGTTTGTGAGCCCGAACAGTGGCATGTTGGCCTGATGCAGCGCGTTGAGAATCGCCACGCCTTCGGGCAACGGGCCACGCAGCATTTCGTGCCAGCGGCCGTAATAGGCCGTGATCAAGGGTTCATGCTCGGGGTATTGATCGATCAGGATCTGTGTGGCTTCGGCCAGCGGCCGCCCCGCATCCTGCTCGGTGTTCCAGGCCTGGGTACAGATGTTATCGAGGAACCATTGCCGCTCTTGATCGTCGGCAATCAGTTTGCGATAGAGGTGCTGCGGGTTCCAATCGAAGAGAACACCGCCGAAATCAAAAACGACTGCACGAATCGTCATCAGATCCTCCGTTAGCATGGTTTGAGAGCTGAGGGAGTCTGGCAGATTTACAAGGAGGGAGGTGCGCGCCGGAGCGTAAGACGGATCTGAAAAACCAAAAAAACAAATATGGGAGGGGGACACGCCTCCTCCCACATTTTTAACCGCGTTTAGGCTTGGACCAGACCCTTGATCTTCACGGTCGGGTTCACGTCAGCCTCGTAGTCCACACCATCGATTTCAAAGCCGAACAAGCGCAGGAACTCAGCCTTGTAGCCGGCGAAATCACTGATCTCGTCGACGTTCTCGTCGGTGACCTGGTTCCACAGTGCCGCCACGGCGTCCTGGACCTTCGGTTCCAGTTCGGCCAGGTCGGCGCGCAGGCGGCCGTCGGCGTCAAGCTTCGGTTCGCTGCCGTACAGGCTGTCCTTGAACAGGCCGTAGACCTGCTCGATGCAGCCTTCGTGGGTGCCCTGCTCTTTCATCACTTTGAACAGCAACGACAAGTACAGCGGCATGATCGGGATCGCGGAGCTGGCCTGGGTGACCACCGCCTTGAGAACCGATACGCGGGCGTCGCCCTTCAGTGCAGCGAGGTTGTCGCGCAGGGTCAGGACTTTCTTGTCCAGGTCTTTCTTGGCTTCGCCGATGGAGCCATTCCAGTAGATGTCCTGGGTCAGCTTCTCACCGAGGTAGGTGAACGCGGTAGTCTTGGCGCCTTCGGCCAGTACGTCGGCATCACGCAGGGCGTCGATCCACAGCTGCCAGTCGGCGCCGCCCATGACATTGACGGTGCCGTCGATTTCTTCCTGGGTTGCAGGCTCGAGGGTAGTGTCGACCACAACGCCTTTGTCGGTATTGATACCGCGCAGGGTCACAGCCTTGCCGATTGGCTTGAGGGTGGAGTTGTAGACTTCACCGGTTTTTGGATCAGTACGCCGTGGCGCGGCCAGGCTGTAGACGACCAGGTCGATCTTGCCCAGGTCTTTCTTGATGGTTTCGATGGTCAGGCGCTTGATCTCGTCGGAAAACGCGTCGCCGTTGATGCTCTTGGCGTACAGGCCTTTTTCAACGGCAAACTTCTCGAACGCAGCGCTGTTGTACCAGCCGGCGGAGCTCAGCTTGCCTTCTTCGCCTTCTTTCTCAAAAAACACGCCCAGGGTGTCGGCGCCGCAGCCAAACGCTGCACTGATGCGCGCGGCCAGGCCGTAGCCGGTGGAAGCGCCAAGGACCAGCACCTTCTTCGGGCCGTCTTTGATGGCGCCGTGCTCAGTTACGTAGTCGATCTGTTCCTTGACGTTCGCTTCACAGCCAACAGGGTGAGCGGTCACACAGATAAAGCCACGAACCCGCGGTTTGATGATCATAAAATTTCTGCCTCTTCCAAGGTGCCGAAGGCCAATGGTGGCCATTCAACTTCAATCGTACCGGTCTATGACGTCCGAAAAACCGAAGCGTCACGATAGTCGCAAATCTTCTGTTTACAAAATCCAATCCACACGAGCCCACCAGGTTTAAAGACTGTGTCGAGCCTTCACAATTTTGCACTATTTAAAACGCCAATCCGCTGCTGGACGCCTTATCATGACGAAGATGTTTCATTATATTTCAAAACCCCACCACTCGCGGCCACGGATCCGGACCTGTCGAATGGCGTCCTTCTGGAGCTGAGTTGCATGAACAAGTCTGCTTTGCGTAAGAAAGCGGTATCGGTCGCCTGGGTACTCGGCGTGTTGCTGATTATCGATGTGTTCCCCGAAACCACGCTGGTGTTCCTCTGCCTGGTACTGGTGTGCGGCGTTTACGACTTCCTGCGTAACGGCCTGTATGACAAGCCGACCGTCAAGAAATACTTTATCGGCAGTGGCCGCAATACCTGGCTGCTGGCACCGTTCAACACCCTCTTCGACCTGCTGAGCGCGCGTAACCGTCACGTCTACACGATGGGCGACCTGCCACCGGCCTGGCGCACAGACCTGCAACAGGTGCTCGATGACGCCATGGCCCACAAGGATGAAATCATCGGCTACCTGGATGAACGCATGGCCGAGAAGAAGCGCGGCATGTTGTTTTTCCAGTGGTACGGGCGACCGATCGAAACCACCCTGGATATTCCTGAACTGCGCAAAAAACTGCCGTTCGTGAAAACCATCGGCGTGTCGGTGTTCAACGAGAACCGCTCGACGTCCTTTCACTTCGGCCCCCTGCGCATGATGTTCCGCGTGCTCTACAACATGGCACCGGCGCCCCATCACGATGGCGTGTACATCCAGGTCGGCAAGCACAAGCACTACTGGCACGACGACCCGCTGTTTATCTTTGATGACACGCTGATGCATGCGTCCTTCAACAAGAACGACGCCAAGCGCTACTGCCTGTTTATCGACATCGTACGGCCAACGCCGCTGCCGTCGGTGCTTAACGCCGTCATCGCGGGTTTTGCCGGGCTGGTCTTTACCCTGCGTCGGGTTTTCTACAAAAACTGGAAGCTGATTGAGTAAGTTCTGCGGCATGATGGTGTTGGACGGTATTTGCGCTCGGCCCTGCGCCTGAGGTAAATATCCGGCTCGTGCGCCCTAACCTGCGCCCACCATTCTCACGTCATCGCACCTCGACAGGTGCGGTGGCTGCGTTTTCAAGGAATCAGAATGCCCCAACGCCAAGTCATCAATGCCTCCGTCAGCCCCAAGGGCAGCCTCGAAACCCTGTCCCAACGTGAAGTCCAGCAACTGAGCGAAGCCGGTACCGGCAGCATCTACACCCTGTTTCGCCAGTGCGCCCTGGCGATCCTCAACACCGGCGCCCATATCGATAACGCCAAGACCATCCTCGACGCCTACAAGAACTTTGAAGTGCGCATCCACCAGCAGGACCGTGGCGTACGCCTGGAGCTGTTGAACGCCCCCGCCGATGCTTTCGTCGATGGCGAAATGATCGCCAGCACCCGCGAAATGCTGTTCAGCGCCCTGCGGGACATCGTCTACACCGAGAACGAGCTGGACAGCCAGCGCATCGACCTGAGCAACTCCCAGGGCATCACCGACTACGTATTCCACCTGCTGCGCAATGCCCGCACCCTGCGTCCGGGCGTGGAACCGAAGATCGTGGTGTGCTGGGGCGGGCACTCGATCAACACCGAAGAGTACAAATACACCAAGAAAGTCGGCCACGAACTCGGCCTGCGCAGCCTCGACGTGTGCACCGGTTGCGGCCCGGGCGTGATGAAAGGCCCGATGAAGGGCGCGACCATTTCCCACGCCAAACAACGCATTACCGGCGGGCGCTACCTGGGCCTGACCGAGCCGGGCATCATCGCCGCCGAAGCGCCGAACCCGATCGTCAACGAACTGGTGATCCTGCCGGACATCGAAAAACGCCTTGAAGCCTTCGTGCGCGTGGGCCACGGCATCATCATCTTCCCCGGCGGCGCCGGTACGGCCGAAGAGTTCCTGTACCTGCTGGGCATCCTGATGCACCCGGACAACCGCGACGTGCCCTTCCCGGTCATTCTCACCGGGCCGAAACAAGCCGCGCCGTACCTGCAACAGTTGCATGCCTTCGTCGGCGCCACCCTCGGCGAAGCCGCGCAGGCGCACTACCAGATCATCATCGACGACCCGGCCGAAGTGGCCCGCCAGATGACTGTCGGCCTCAAGGCGGTGAAGCAGTTCCGCCGTGAGCGCAACGACGCGTTTCACTTCAACTGGCTGCTGAAGATCGACGAAGGCTTCCAGCGCCCGTTCGACCCGACCCACGAAAACATGGCCAGCCTGCAACTGAGCCACGCACTGCCGCCCCATGAACTGGCAGCCAACCTGCGCCGTGCGTTTTCGGGAATCGTGGCGGGTAACGTGAAGGACAAGGGCATTCGCCTGATCGAAGAACATGGCCCATACGAGATCCACGGCGACCCGGCCATCATGAAGCCACTGGATGAGCTGTTGCAGGCGTTCGTTGCCCAGCATCGCATGAAGTTGCCGGGTGGCGCGGCGTATGTGCCGTGTTATCGCGTAGTGCAGTGAGCTCGCCAGGTAATTTGCTTACAGCCGCCAGGCTTTAATGGCGGTCGGTCATAGTTTGTATCTCTTTGCGGCATGAGTAAGCGTGCGGGAGGGCTGAGTTCGGACTAGGTTTTCATGACCCCGACTCATCCTCCACCTGAAGAGCGACCTATGGACCAACGGATATTGTCCTCCACCACTCCTTACCCTAAGGTAAGGAGCATCATGTTGGAGATCTTTACCATGGCGACCGCCACACTTACCTCAAAAGGGCAAATCACCATCCCCGTCCAAGTCAGGACCGCACTTGGCCTGGAAACAGGCGACCGCGTCGAGTTCGTCGAAACGGAAGATGGCAAGTTTTCCATCATTGCAGCGAGCAAGACTGTCCATGACCTCAAGGGGCTGGTCCGGAAGCCTGCAAGGGTCGTGTCCATTGACGACATGAACCGCGCCATCGCAGCACAGGGAGCGAAGGCTGGATGATCGGACTGGATACCAATGTACTGGTGCGCTACGTCACCCAGGATGATCCCGTTCAATCCCCCAAGGCCTGCGAATTGATCGAATCCCTCACCACGCTTTCGCCAGGGTTTGTCAGCCTGGTGTCCGTGGTGGAGTTGGTATGGGTATTACAGAGCTGCTACCAATGTGCCAAAAATGACATTGTCGTCGTTCTGGAAACACTGCTGCGCACCCGTGAATTGACCGTCGAACATGCCGAGGTCATCTGGCAGGCGCTTCGACGGTTCACGGCCAACAACGCCGATTTTGCCGATTGCCTGATAGAGCGCTGCGCCCACGCGGCCGGGTGCGAATACACCGCTACCTTTGACCTCGGTGCGGCCAAGGCAGCGGGTATGAAGCGTCTGGGCTGAGCGGCAACATTGCGGCAAGGGGCAGGCTTTGGTAAAAGTCGCTAATCCCTGAACGAGAGAACGCCCCACGTGCGCACGCTTCTTCTTGCTGCCCTGGCCCTGACGCCGTCCCTCGCCCTGGCCGAGATCATCTGGCCCGACCTGCCAAAGAGCTGCTTCGTCAGCGGGCGTTCTGCCACTAGTGTGGATGTGGACGCCGGCTGCGCAGCGTTCCTGATCAATGTGCAAGGCAAGGCCGCAGGTACGCCGATCAAGGTGGATATTCCCCAATATGCTTTTCACATCGACGAAGCCAGCGGCAAAGAGACACCGGTGATCATCATCCAGGCCGAAGAGAACGGAGAGGTCAAGGCCGTGGGATACAAGGAACTGGGCACCGATCAACTCGGTGCCGCGCTGCTGCGGGAAGTACGGCTCCTGGGTACAAAAAAGCCCTCCTAGTCGGGGTTCAACGAACCCAGCCCCCCACCTGCCAGTGATAGCCATCATTGCGCTGCACCCAATGCGGATGCACATAACGATAGCCTTCTCGCACCGGCTCCCAATGGCCGTGTACGGCAACGTAGCGCCCGCCTTCCCAGCGCCAGTAACCACGTGACCATATGTAACCTTCACGTACGGCAGGCTCGACTTCGATGATCTGGGTCGGCGGCGGTTGTGGCGCGACCACCTCGACATATTCACGCTGTACAGGCCGGCGCTCATGCACCACTCGCTCCTGCACACACCCGGACGCCGCGACCACAACGGCCGCTAATGCCGCGTAACGTAACAACATACAACCCCCTCGGGCGTTATCGCCCAACACCTGCACCGGTAAAAATGCCCCCGTGTTTCAGCCGTGCTCCTGCTCAGGCCTGGGTACTTTTTTAACAGGTTGTGTCTGTCGGATTGCTGAAGCAGCACGCATCAAGGGTGACCGAAGCGTCCCAACACCGCTTCGACAAAGCGTCTCAACTTGGCCGTACGCTGGCGGTTCGCCGTGTAGACAAGGTGCATCGGCCGGCTCGGCGCTTCAAAGTTCGGCAGCACTCTCACCAATTCGCCCCCGGCCAATGCCCGGCGCAAGAAGTCTTCCGGACCGAGCACGATGCCAAAACCATCCAGCGCGGCGGACATCAAGGCCCTGCTTTCATTGATCTGCAAGCGACTGGCAACCTGCACCTTATAAGGCGTCGAAGCCTGGTAGAACACCCACTCGCGATCCGCCGGCCGCGACCAGAAGGCGTAGCCGAGACATTCGTGATGTTCAAGGTCCGCCGGGGCCTGCGGGGTACCGCGTGCCGCCAGGTACTCCGGCGACGCGCAGACCACCAGGCGGTAAGGTGCCAGTGGCCTGGCTGTCAGGCCGGTGGTCGCCAGGGGGCCGATACGAAAAGCGGCTTCATAGCCCTCCTCCACCAGGTCCACGAAACGGTCGGTCAAGTGCAGGTCGATTTCCACATCCGGGTTGTCGCGCAGGAACCCGGTAATCAACGGCATCAGGCTGTAGGATCCGAAGGTGACGGGCGCGGTGATTTTCAGCTTGCCGCGCGGCGTGTCGTTCATGATCTGCGCCAGTGAATCGGCAGCCTCGGCTTCTACCAGGATATGTTTGCAACGCTCGTAGTACGCGCTCCCCAGCTCCGTCAGGCTTTGCCTTCGTGTGGTGCGGTTAAGCAAGCGAGCGCCCAGGCGCTGCTCCAGCGCGGTGACATGTTTGGCCACCATCTGCGGCGACATGCCCAAGCGCTCGGCAGCCCGCGTGTACGAGCCCAACTCAGCAGCTATCACAAAGGCATTCATGCTCGACAGGCGATCCATCACTCCCTACTCCCAGTAACAACATCCACACTAAAACGACGATTTATCGCCGATTGGTTGCCAATCATCATAACCGCTCCCCCATTCATTGGAGCAAGACCATGAAGATTGGTGTTATTGGAGCAGGCTTTATCGGGCGCGCCGTGGCCCAACTGGCGCTGGCGGCCGGGCACGAAGTGATGTTGAGTAACTCCCGTGGTCCCCACACCATGAGCAGCGTAGTGAGCGGCATACTCGGCGTGCAGGTGGGCAGTGCCGACGACGCCGCCAAATTCGGCGATGTGGTGCTCGTGGCGATCCCCCTGGAGCATTACCGCAGCGTCCCGGCGCAATGGCTGGAGGGCAAGACTGTGATGGATGCGAATAATTACTACCCGAACCGCGACGGCCATATCCCGGTACTGGATCGCTTCGAATCCACCACCAGCCGGTTGCTCGCCGAGCATCTGCCCCATTCACATGTGGTGAAAGTGTTCAACGCGATCTTCGCTCCCGACCTGACGCAGGACGCCCGCCCCCACGGTGCCCCCGACCGCCGGGCGTTGCCGGTGGCAGCGGATGACGCCGCAGCGAAGGCACGCGTCATCACGCTACTCGACGAATTGGGTTTCGACGCCGTGGATGCCGGCAGCCTGGATGACAGCTGGCGGCTGGAACGCGGCAAGCCTGCCTATTGCGTCCCGCTGGACCAGGCTGGCTTGAAAGCAGCGCTGGCCGCCGCCGAGCGTACGGTTGAACTGCCGCCTGTCGAACGCACCCGCCGTTAGACACGCACAAAAAAGCCCGCTGACCGTTACCGGTTCAGCGGGCTTTTTGTTACCGGCAAGGTCCTGACCCAGGACCTCCCCAGCGGCTTACAGCGCCAGGTCAGACGCCGGCTTGCTCGGCTCAGCCGCAGGCTTGGCAGCCTCGGGCGCCTTGACAGCAGCCTTTTGCGGAATCACAGGCGGTGCAGGCAGTTGCAGGATATTGGCGGTGTAGGCCCATTCCTTGGCAACAGCCTCAGGACTGTCGTTCAGCTTGGTGCCGTAGCTAGGCACGATCTGGTGCAGTTTTGCCTGCCACTCAGGGGTCGCAACCTTGTCCTTGAACACTTTCTGCAGCACGGTCAGCATGATCGGAGCCGCGGTGGACGCGCCTGGCGATGCACCCAACAGGCCTGCAATGGTGTTGTCGGCGGAGCTGACCACCTCGGTACCGAGTTTCAGGACGCCGCCCTGCTCTTCGTCACGCTTGATGATCTGCACGCGCTGGCCGGCCTGCCACAGGCGCCAGTCGGATTGCTTGGCGTTCGGGAAGTACTCCTGCAGCGCCTTGAAGCGGTCGTCATCCGACAGCATCAGTTGGCCGGCGAGGTACTCGACCAGTGGGTATTCACGAATACCGACTTTGGTCATTGGCCAGATGTTGTGGGTGGTGGTGCTGGTCAGCAGGTCCAGGTACGAGCCTTCTTTCAGGAACTTGGTCGAGAAGGTGGCGAATGGGCCAAACAGAATCACGCGCTTGCCATCCAGCACGCGGGTGTCCAGGTGCGGAACCGACATCGGTGGCGCGCCAACCGAAGCCTTGCCGTAGGCCTTGGCCAGGTGCTGCTCGGCGACGGTTGGGTTATCGGTCACCAGGAACGAGCCGCCGACCGGGAAGCCAGCGTATTCCTTGGCTTCAGGAATGCCCGACTTTTGCAGCAGGTGCAGTGCACCGCCGCCCGCGCCGATGAACACGAACTTGGCGTCGGTTTCAGTCTTGGTGCCGTCTTTCAGGTTTTTGTAGCTGACACGCCACGAACCGTCGGCGTTCTTGGTGATGTCCTGCACTTCGCTCGACAGTTTCAGGTCGAACTTAGGCGTGGTTTGCAGGTGAGCGACGAACTGGCGGGTGATCTCGCCGAAGTTCATGTCGGTACCCAGCGGGCTCCAGGTGGCCGCGATTTTCTGGTTCGGGTCACGCCCTTCCATCATCAGCGGAACCCACTTGGCGATCTGCGCCGGGTCTTCGGAGTACTGCATGCCGGCGAACAGCGGGCTCGCTTGCAGGGCTTCGTAGCGCTTCTTGAGGAACTTGATGTTGTCATCGCCCCACACAAAGCTCATGTGCGGCGTGGAGTTGATGAACGAACGCGGGTTCTTCAGCACGCCCTGCTGGACCTGCCAGGACCAGAACTGACGGGAGATCTGGAACGCTTCGTTGATCTCGACCGCTTTCGGGATCTCAACGTTGCCGTTCTTGTCTTCCGGGGTGTAGTTCAGCTCAGCCAGGGCCGAGTGACCGGTACCGGCGTTGTTCCAGCCGTTGGAGCTTTCTTCGGCGACGCCATCGAGGCGCTCGACCATTTCCATCGACCAGCCCGGCTCCAGCTCATTGAGCCAGACACCCAGGGTTGCACTCATGATGCCGCCGCCGATCAGCAGCACATCGACTTTCTTTGTCTCTTCCGCGTGAACGGACGTGATCCCCATCGACAAAGCCAGCCCCAGCAGGGCAGTGTTTACTTTTTTAAACATCAGTAGCACCTATGATAAAACGCCATCCGCCCCACCGCCCCTGATCATGGGCAACCCTCAATCACGCTGCGCCAGGCAACGCACCGCGGGGTTTGCACATTCACTCGGGGACCGCAGGGTGGGCACACAAGGCCGACGTATCGACCTCACTTTTATGTCCCTTCTGCGCTGACTTCTTATCATTATTGGCTTCAGCTACCTGGGCGACAGCCAAACGCCGGGACGTATACGGGTGTACGTACCGGGGAAAGACCAGACCAAGACGGCGCGCAGAATATCACGCCACACGGCGTTTATGCGTCGTTTGACCAATTGACAACTCTAAATCGCCGGTTTTAACGCGCGAGTGTCAAGTGTGGCAAGCGCGACCTGAGGTCACAGGGCAGGAACTCTCGGGCAAAAGGCTGTTCTAGACTCCTTCGTCGCTGCTTGCGTAGCATCGACGCACTCCCTCGTACCACCTTTCATCACAGAGCGATCCATGTCTATCCACCAAACTCCCGGGCACGTACTGCCCGCGCGCAGCGCCGCCAAAATGGAAGCCGCCATGGCCGTGGGCGCCTTCGCGATCGGTACCGGCGAATTCGCCATCATGGGCCTGATGCCCGACATCGCGCAAAACCTGGGTTTAAGCGAACCCCAGGTTGGCCACGCCATCAGCGCCTATGCCCTCGGCGTCATGGTCGGCGCCCCACTGCTGGCCATCCTCGGCGCCAAGCTGCTGCGCAAACACATGCTGCTGTTGCTGATGGGCCTGTATGCCCTGGGCAACCTTGCCACTGCGTTCACCCCGACCTTCGGCTCGTTGGTGGCGTTCCGCTTTATCAGCGGCCTGCCCCACGGCGCCTACTTCGGCATTGCTGCCGTGGTCGCCTCGAGCATGGTGCCCAACGACAAACGCGCCGGCGCCGTGGCGCGGGTAATGATGGGCCTGACCCTCGCGATGCTGCTCGGCAATCCTATCGCCACCTTCCTCGGCCAGCACCTGGGCTGGCGCTCGGCGTTTGCACTGGTGAGCGTGATCGCCCTGTGCACCATCGCCCTGGTCTGGCAATTTGTGCCCCATCGCCACGACGAACAACGCAGCGACCCGCGCAAGGAACTGCGCGCCTTCACCAAACCCCAGGTGTGGATGGCGCTGTCCATTGGCGCCATCGGCTTTGCCGGTATGTTCTGCGTGTTCAGTTACCTGGCACCGACCATGCTGGAAGTAACCAAGGTATCCCCGCAGTGGATTCCATTTGGGCTGGCAGCATTCGGCGTGGGCGGGATTATCGGCAACATCGCCGGCGGCAAGCTGTTTGATCGCATGCAGTTTCGCGCCGTGGGCTGGATATTGGTGTGGTCGATGGCCGTGTTGCTGTTCTTCCCCTTCGCGGCGGCCTCGCTATGGGGCGTGCTGCTGAGCATGGGCCTGGTCGGCACCATGGTCTCGTTGGCCGCACCGCTGCAGATCCGCCTGATGGACATCGCCCACGAAGCACCGAGCCTGGCGGCAGCGTCCAACCATGCGGCGTTCAACCTGGCCAATGCGCTGGGGCCATGGTTCGGCGGGATGGCGATTACGGCTGGGTTTGGCTGGACCAGCACCGGCTACATCGGCGCGGCGACGGCACTGGTCGGGCTGGGCATTTACCTGATAGCACGGCGGATGCAGGGAGGGCATTAAGCTCAAGCCCCAGGGCTATCAGCACATTTCAATCGCCATGAACAGTGAAGAATCGGCGCAATGAGACTATTTCATTTCCGTTCAGGTAAAGTTCAGGTTGGATCCAATAAGCACAAGTTGTAACATATCCGTCATATTTATTCCCAATGACAAGGACGTGTTTTGAGCTTTCCTGACACAGGTGTATTGCAAAGTTTTCCGACGACCCTCACTCATCGCAATGCGACGATCTTCACCACCGACACCGCCGACCACAAAACGCAACAGGCGATTCAGGACCTGATCGACACGCGCCACCAACTGACAGATCGCATCAGCGCACCGCTCAAAGGGATGGAAGCCAACCTGTTCGCTAAATCCCAGCCGCTGGACAGCCTCAGGCCCAAATTGCGCGTGACCTTCGGGCGCGCCAAGCGGGACGGTGCGTTTGACTGGCCGGTCGAAGAAGTCATCAACACCCTCGGCGCCCAGAAACGCGGTGCGCCGGTTGCTGGCTTATATGGGTTCGGTTATCGAAAGTCAGCGCTTGGCCTGATCCAGGAATTCTTCATCTTTACCGAGATGCTGGAGGGCCACCTCAATGGCCTGGAATGGCTCAAGCAGGAGCGTGCCATCCAGAGCCTGATCACCGCGTCGTTCAAACTGTTGCACTGCCTGCACAGCAAAGGCGTGGTGCATATGGACTTCTGGGCAAACAATGTGATGATCAACCTGGAGCAGCCGACGCACGCCAAGGCCATCGACCTGGAAAACTGCTTTCTCACGCCAACGGACTACTTGACCGAGGTACTGGCGTTTCAATTTGGGTTCTATTATCGGCGGGAAATTTTCCGGTTCATGATCGAAGAGGATTACGACCGGAGGGTGCTGCAAGAACTTGGCAACTACGAGGGCATTGATCGCCGTCGTTTTGACGAAATCTACACCTCAAGCAAACATGAAAACATCAGCCGCCGCGCCAGGCGCGAGATTTTCCATAATGGGGTTGTGGTAACGGGCTGACTCACCTCCCCGGCGACAAGGGCGCCTGCCCCACGCCGGGCCATATGCGCCATCAATCATCATGCAACAACCCCGTCCCATATTCCCCATAACTACTCCCCAGGCCACTGCCGCCAAAATTGGTTTTGGCAGCCTTGCTGGAGCTGCGGTCACCAAACGCCTGGCATCCGCCTGAAAAGCAAGGGTCGCCACTCATGCCCGGCGCACCCGAAGAACAAGCGCCCAACAGCAACGTGCTCGTAATCATCACGACTTTGACGAGGTTCGAAATCATTTTTTCAGTTCCCTGTGGACTGGACCGTGGGGGCTTCTCTTGAGAAAGATCGTAGACCTCAACGGCGGAAGGAATTATGAAACTTTGCTGGGGGACAGGGAGGGTTCAGGTTGCCGGCTGGTGATCGACGGAGGCCGGGTCAAACACAACCGCGAATGGGCAGTAGCCAACTGGTCCTACCTGATCGCATGTCGGGCTCGCAGTGATCGCCTGTAAATCCTCGGCATATTCCATACACGGCAATGTCCGCGTTCGAAGTGGTGAATACCGCAAAACAAGCGTCTCCCACAGCCTAGATCCATCCCTGATAAACTGCGCCCAATTCGCCTCGTTGACTCAGATCCCCAATGTCCCTACACACTGCTACTTTCTCCCGCCGCTTCTCCGTCGCCCCGATGATGGATTGGACCGACCGCCACTGCCGGTTCTTCCTGCGCCTGCTCTCCAAACGCGCCCTGCTCTACACCGAGATGGTCACCACCGGCGCAATCCTCCACGGCGACCATGACCGCTTCCTGCGCCACAACGAAGCCGAGCACCCGCTCGCGCTCCAGCTCGGCGGCAGTGTCCCCGCAGACCTGGCCGCCTGCGCCCGTATGGCCGAGGCTGCCGGTTACGACGAAGTGAACCTGAACGTCGGCTGCCCGAGCGACCGCGTCCAGAACAACATGATCGGCGCGATCCTGATGGCTCACCCGGCCCTGGTGGCCGATTGTGTGAAGGCGATGCGTGATGCGGTGTCGACTCCGGTGACGGTGAAGCACCGTATCGGCATCAACGGCAGGGACAGTTATGCCCAGTTGTGTGATTTCGTCGGGACGGTGAAGGACGCCGGCTGCACCAGTTTCACCGTGCATGCGCGGATTGCGATTCTTGAGGGCTTGTCGCCGAAGGAAAACCGCGACATTCCGCCGTTGCGGTATGACGTGGCGGCGCAGTTGAAGCAGGATTTCCCTGAGCTGGAGTTTATTCTCAATGGCGGGATCAAGACGTTGGAGCAATGCCATGAGCATTTGCAGACGTTTGACGGGGTGATGCTGGGCCGCGAGGCTTATCACAATCCGTATCTGCTGGCGGAGGTGGATCAGCAGTTGTTTGGCAGTGAAGCGCCGGTGATCAGTCGGGCGGAGGCGTTGGCGCAGTTGCGACCCTATATTGCGGAGCATTTGGCGAACGGCGGGACGATGCACCATATAACCCGCCACGTGCTGGGATTGGGGACGGGGTTTCCGGGGGCGAGGAAGTTTCGGCAGTTATTGTCAGTGGATATTCACAAGGCCAGTGATCCGCTGGCGTTGCTGGATCAAGCCGGCGCTTTGTTAGAAGGACGCTGAGTGTCCAGTCATGGGGCAATTGGGTTGAACCTGCTGGCGGTTTTGGCCTCCTATTCAGCAGTACCGCCGGGCATTCAAACGGCTGTTTTCAGGTTGTTGCCCTCGCAAACGATCGAACGCATTTGCGCCCTTGAGCGCCTGCCAGCGCTCGGGTAATGTCATCAGACCCATAGGACAGAGCACGCCCATGACTTCCAAGTTGGAACAACTCAAGCAATTCACTACTGTCGTAGCCGATACCGGCGATTTTTCTACCCTCGCCAAGCTCAAGCCCCAAGACGCCACTACCAACCCTTCCCTCCTGCTCAAGGCCGCGTCGATTCCAGGCTATGCCAAGCTGCTGGATGAGTGTGTGCAGGATTGCAACGGTGATGTCGGCCTGGCCAGCGACCGTTTCGCAGTGGCCGTGGGCCAGGAGATCCTTAAGGTCGTGCCAGGACGCATCTCCACCGAGGTGGATGCCCGCCTGTCGTTCGACACTGACGCCGTACTCAAGCGTGCGCACCGTCTGATCGACCTGTACGACAAAGCCGGGGTTAGCCGTGACCGCGTGCTGATCAAGATCGCGTCCACCTGGGAAGGCATCCGCGCGGCGGAGAAGCTGGAAAAAGAAGGCATCCAGACCAACCTGACCCTGCTGTTCTCGTTTGCCCAGGCGGTGGCGTGCGCAGAAGCCGGCGTGTTCCTGATTTCACCGTTCGTAGGCCGTATCTACGACTGGTACAAGAAAGCCAATGGCAACGACTACACCGGCGCTGATGATCCGGGCGTGCAGTCGGTGACACGCATCTACAACTACTACAAGGCTAATGACTACAAGACCGTGGTGATGGGTGCGAGTTTCCGCAACCTGAGCCAGATTGAAGAGCTGGCCGGCTGTGATCGCCTGACCATCAGCCCGGACCTGCTGGAGAAGCTGGCGGCGGATGACGGCAAGCTGGAACGCAAGTTGTCGCCAGGGCACGCCGGAGAAGCGCGAGTGCATCTGACTGAAGCGCAGTTCCGTTGGGAGTCCAACGAGGATGCGATGGCGACTGAGAAGCTGGCGGAGGGGATTCGTCAGTTTGCCCGGGACCAGGAGAAGCTTGAGGCACTGTTGTCCGCCAAGCTGTAAACGGCGCAGGCGGCAAAAAGGGCGGTACCTGTGAGGGTACCGCCCTTTTTTTGCTCTGTTGTCCCCTACGTGCAGGCGATCCCTGGGATCAGTGACGCTCGAGGGCGTTGACGAGGTCGTGGAAGGCTTCGCGGTTGGACTCGTTGAGGCCCATCAGGATCTTGTGCGCTTCCAGCACCTTGACCCGTACGATTTCCTCGGACTGGTCCTGGGACGGCAGGTCGGTGAGGCATTCCGGGCACGGGATCGGGCGATCAACGATGTTGAACACCTGGTCGAAGCCCATGGACTGCAACAGACGGGTGATGTCTTCGTGGGTGGTGACGACGGTCGGCAACAGGCCGACCTTCTGCCGGGACAGAATGGACAACTTGGCCAACAGCCCAAGGGTGGTGCTATCGATGCTGCGGGTTTCGGTCAGATCGATCACGATCGCCGAGAAATTCAACGCCGTGAAAATCCGCTCAATCGTCGCATCCAGCGCCGAACACAAGGTCAGGCGCACTTCACCGACAAACTTCAGGACGAAGGTCCCGTCTTGCTCGGCGAATTGGATTCTTCCGGTACTCATCAAAGATTCCTGCTCAACACCAATAGGGCGATATCATCCGGCATCTCCCCTAGCGTGGCCAATCCAAAAACCTGCCGCAGGCCATCCAGGCTGCCGCCCGCCGACTTGACCTTCTGGGGCAAGGCGGCTTCTTTCTCTTTGAGTGTAGGCTCTGGAAGAAGGTCCAGGATGCCGTCGGACATCAGCGTCAGGCTGAACGTCGGCGGCAGCTCCAGGATGTGGTCTTCGTAGGTGGCTTCATTGAACAAGCCTACGGGTAGGCCACGCCCTTCCAGGTAACGCACACTGTCGGGAGTGTATAAAACAGGCATCGGCAGGTGGCCGCCGATGCTGTAGGTCAAAAGACCGGTTTCTTCATCAATCACGCCACCCACCATCGTCACGTGCTTGCCCAGCTTGCAGCTGATCAAGCCACGGTTGATGTGACCCAGCACCTCGGAGGGGGTGAACTCCGGCAAGGTGCCATTGCGCTTGGATTCGAACAACAGCCGTGTGGTCATGAACTTCAACAACACGGTGACAAAAGCAGAGGAAGCACCATGGCCGGAGACATCGGCCAGGTAGAACGCGACACGCCGCTCGTCTACGCGGAAATAGTCGACAAAATCACCCGACAGGTACAGCGACGGGATGATTTGGTGGGCAAACTGGAATTCGTCGATGGTCCAGGGGCTGACCGGCAGCATGTTCATCTGCACCTGGCGACCGGCGTTCTGGTCTTCCTGGAGCAGGTTAAGGCTGGCTTCGAGTTCGCGGTTGGCGGTTTCGAGCTTTTCGCGGTAGCGCTGGTTCTCGACTAGCAGGCGCGCACGATCCAAGGCGCGGCGCACAGAGTGCTCCAGTACCGCCAGGTCTTCGAGGGGCTTGATCAGGTAGTCGGCAGCGCCCAGACGCAAGGCCTCGACGGCATCGTTCATGACGCCGGCACCGGACACGACAATCACCGGCGTCTGCGGGGCAAGCTCGGTCACCTGACGAATCAACTCCAGGCCGCCCATCTGGGGCATGCGCAGGTCGCAGATCACGAGGTCGGGCTGGTCGCGCTCGAATACCTGGAGACCCTGTTGGCCATTACTGGCCTGCAGGACGCTGAAGCCACTGTCTTCCAAATAGGCCGCGAGGCTCGCGCGCACTACTTCGTCGTCATCGATTATCAGCAGCGTGGCACTGGTTTTTTGCATGTGGGCAAACGGCGCCAGAATTAGGTTGGCGTAGGTGGCTCGGCAATGGCCGGGCTCACGTACTGGATTCGCTTTCTAGCCTCTCTGTACTACAACGCAATGGGATTTTTCCCATGCACAACTGTAAAGCAGAGGTGCCCTTCTAAGGCGCAGACGGTACTCCCATCCGCCGGGGGTTTCAAGCTCATGCCGATGGTCGCCGGGCGTCTTTACATCGCAAATCACCGGGAGTTATAAGAACAGCCAAGACCACAACACAAAGTAAGGATGGAACCGATGGGCGAACACGAGCGCGACTACGCCGAAAAACGCGATTTCATCCGCATGCGGGTGGATGCCGAAGTATCTTTGCTCCACGAAGGCCAGGAGTTTGCCGGCGTTTGCCTGGACCTTTCCAGCTCCGGGATGCAGGTGCAGGCACCGCGCCAGTTCGCCGTGGGAGACCTGCTCACCGTGCGCATTGATTCAGAGCACGCGGCGCTCAAGGGCCTGGAGGCTGACACGGAAGTGGTCTGGACCAAAACCGTGGGCGACGAGCAACAACTCGGGCTTAGGATCCTGAAAATGCGCTGAAACCCGCGCACAAAAAAGGCGACCGCCAGGGTCGCCTTTTTTTCATTTCAAAACATCACAGCTTAAAAGTCGTCGACGACCTTGCCATCCTTGACCTTGAACTCGCGGTTCTGCAGGTAGGCATTGCGGATAAAGGTGTACTTGTCGCCGGTGATCAGTTTCTCGCTGTCGAGCAGGCTGGCACGGGTGTCAACGATGTTCAGGCCCATGGTGCTGTTGCGCCAGCCGATATCGTTCATATAGCGGTACGGTTGGGTGTAGCTGTCCACGTATTTGGACGGTGCATCACGCAAGGTGCTCGGGCCCAGCAGCGGGATCATCACGTAGGGACCGCTGCCCACGCCCCAGTAACCGAGGGTCTGGCCAAAGTCTTCATCACTGCGTTGCAGCCCCATTTTGGTGCCGACGTCGATAAAGCCCAGCACGCCGAACGTGGTGTTAACCAGCAAGCGCGCAGTGTCGACCCCGGCATTGTGGGGCTTGAGCTGCAGCACATTGTTAGCCAGGTTGCCGACGTCACCGATATTGCGGAAGAAGTTATGGATACCGTCTTCGACAAATTGCGGGGTGATCCACTGATAGCCTTGGGCCAATGGCTTGAGGGCGTAGGTATCAACGGTGTCGTTGAAGGTGAAGATCGGGCGGTTGACGCTTTCCCATGGATCATCTTCCGATGCAGCCTGTGCAGCGAAAGGCGCCAGCAGGACAGTGGCACACACAGATAGCTGAGCGAAGTAGTGGCTCCAGCGCATAGCTTTTGCTCCTTGAATGGTCTGTCATGGGCGCTATGCCCTGAATAAGGCCGTCAGTATATGACGGAAGTACCCAATTAGGCAGCTGCCAGGAATCGTCCTAACACAAATGGACAATTTTCCTACAATTACCCCGCTGTCATCTGCTTGTCATCCTGCCCCGATAGCGTCACAGCTATTTCAGGGATGTCGACATGCCTCACGCCGAGATAGCCATCGCCAACGCGCCCGCCTTGACTGCTGTTCTGTTTGGCCTGAGTGGTTGCCTGGTGGACTTTGGTTCCCGGGCGCGCACCGATTCCCCCTCCCCGGACTCCCAAGCCACACCCGGCGCCCTGAAAATCCTGCGCAGCCTCAAGGAACAAGGCGTCCCCTGTGCCTGGCTGGATGAACTGCCGCCGTCGGTAACCACACCACTGGCCGCCGTACTGCCCAACTGGCTCAAGGCCGCATCCCCCTCCTCCATCCGCTGGCCCGCCCCTCATGCCTGCTGGCAAGCCTTGATGGAACTCAACATTGAACGCCTGGAAGGTTGCGTACTGGTCAGCGGCGAGCCGCGCCTGTTGCAATCGGGCCTGAATGCCGGCTTGTGGACCATTGGCCTGGCCTCCTGTGGTTCGCTGTGCGGCCTGGCGCCCGAGCAGTGGCAGGCGCTGAGCGACAAGGAACGCGAGCACAAGCGCGGCAAAGCCACCGTTGAGCTCTATGGCCTGGGGGTCCACTCGGTGATCGATCACCTCGGTGAACTCGGCACCTGCCTGGCCGACATCAGCCTGCGTCAGCTCAAAGGCGAGAAGCCCTGATCGAGATCATGCACAGTCGGCGCCCGTGGATTAATCTACAGGTCAGTCCGTAGACCTTTCACGGCGTGCCGTGGTCTATGCCAGTGCCTATCGATAAAAGGAAGAACGTCATGCCTGATCGCAAAAAACTGGAAGAACAGGTCGAGATCCTGCGCGGGCAGCTGGAACAGGAACCGCCGCTGTCGGAAGAAAAACGTGAAGCGCTGCAAGCCTTGATTGCCAAGTTTGAATTGCAACTTGAACTTGAACCGGCCACTCAGACGCCGAGTATTTCCGACGATGTGAGCCAAGCTGCCATAGAGTTCGACGCTGAGCACCCGGTGATTTCCGGGACACTGCGCAATATCATGATCACCTTGGGCAATATGGGGATCTGACCCGAGCCCAAGCCAGGCGCAGAACCAAAAGGTAGGAGAGGGCTCGCCCCCTCCCATCTTTGTTTACTGACGGGCCAGGCGCACGTTCTGGAACGCCACATCTTCAGTGCTGCGGTAAGGGTTGATATCCAACCCGCCGCGCCGCACATAGCGCGCATACACCGTCAACTTTTCCGGCTTCAGCAAACGCTGCAGGTCAAGGAAGATGCGCTCCACGCACTGTTCATGGAAATCCGAGTGCTGGCGAAAGCTCACCAGGTATTCCAGCAAACTCCCGTGATCCAACGCCGAACCACGGTACGCCACCACCACGCTGCCCCAGTCGGGCTGGCTGGTCACCGGGCAGTTGGACTTGAGCAGGTGGCTGTGCACGCTCTCCTCGACAATGCGCGAGTCATCGCAACGCAGCAGCTCCGGGCGCGGGTGTTCGTAGTTGCTGACACTGATATCCAGATCGTCAACACACGTGCCCGGCAACGCCATCACGCCTTCGGCCTCAATGTCGGCCAAGCTGCGGATACGCACGGTAACAGGCTTGCCGGCGGCGGCGCTGAGGTCGGTGCGCAGGGTCGCTTCCAGGCTTTGCACATCGGCAAACGCTGTCTGGTTGAGCGAGTTGAGATACAGCTTGAACGACTTGGACTCGATGATGTTCGGCGAGTCGGCCGGGATGCTGAACTCACCGATGGCCACCACCGGCTTGCCCGACGGCAGCAGCCAGGACAACTCGAAGCAGTTCCAGAAGTCCACGCCCTTGTACGGCAGGGTCTCGGCGCTCAGGCCCAGCTCGGCCCACTTGGCGGCGCGTGGAATCGGGAACAGCAACGAAGGGGTGTAGGTGGAAATGTATTCACTGGACTTGCCCAGCGGCGAATGTTCGGCTGCGGGATGCATGGCGGAAAACCTGGCTAAATAAACCGCGCCAGTCTACCAGCCTTTGCCCCCGCCCTTAAGAAACGCCTTACTCAACGGTCAGCTTGCCGACCATGCCCGCCTGGTAATGCCCGGGGAGGTTGCAGGCAAACTCCAGGCCGGTGGCCTTGGTGAACGTCCAGGTCAGCTCAGCAGTCTTGCCGGGTTCCACCAGCACGCTGTTGGGATCGTCGTGTTTCATGCCGCCCATTTCACCGTGGCCCATGGCGCTGTGATCCATCTTGCCCATACCCGTGGAGGTGAGCATGCCGCTGGCCTGCATCTGCAGCATTTCCTTCTGGTGTTCGGCGTGCATCGCCGCGTCACCGAGGTTGAATTCATGCAGCAACTGGCCTTTGTTGACCAGTACAAAGCGCACCGTCTCACCGGCCTTGACGTCCAGGGATTTGGGCGAAAAGGAAATGTCCTGCAGCGTCACCTCCACGGTGCGTGTGGCCTTATCCGCCGGTGCCGGCTGGCCGAACGCGTAGGTATGGGCCGCATCCGCCATTGCATTGAAACTCAACGCCAACAGGCAGCCCGCCAACAACAGGGGTGTACGCAATGCCATCTCGATTCTCCAAAAAGTGTGCAACCTGCTTGGACAGCACTCTAAGAGTGCGCCGCTGCCAGCCAGCTGACTGCTAGATTACAACTTTGTCAGGTTGCGCCCTTCCCCTGGCACCCAGGGTATAAAGCCCCTCGTGAACTGTTGCCAAGAGCCGCCCATGAAATTGCTGATCGTCGAAGACCAACCGAAAACCGGCCACTATCTGCGCCAAGGCCTGGCCGAGGCGGGCTTTACCACCGAACTGGTGGCCGACGGCACCAGCGGCCAGCACCTGGCGCTGACCGGCGATTATGACCTGTTGATCCTGGATGTGATGCTGCCCGGTCGCGACGGTTGGCAAATCCTGCAAGCAGTGCGCAGTGCCGGCCTGGAGATCCCGGTGCTGTTTCTGACCGCCCGGGATGCCGTGGAAGACCGGGTGCACGGCCTGGAACTGGGTGCCGACGATTACCTGGTCAAGCCCTTTGCCTTCTCCGAACTGCTGGCGCGGGTACGCAGCCTGTTGCGCCGTGGCAGCAGCACGCCGCAGGAAACCGCCCTGCAACTGGCCGACCTGCGCCTGGACCTGCTCCGCCGCCGCGTCGAACGGGACGGCCAGCGCATCGACCTCACCGCCAAGGAGTTCTCCCTGCTGGAACTGCTGCTGCGCCGCCAGGGCGAAGTCCTGCCCAAGTCGCTGATTGCCTCCCAGGTGTGGGACATGAATTTCGACAGTGACACCAACATCATCGAAGTCGCGATCCGACGCCTGCGCCTGAAAGTCGACGATCCTTTCCCCACCAAGCTGATCCATACCGTGCGCGGCATGGGTTATGTGCTGGAGGAGCGCAGCCATTGATCCAGCGTCTGTCCCTGGCCAGCCGCCTGGCCCTGCTGTTTGCGGCGTGCACCGCGGTGGTCTCGTTGTTCGCCGGCGTGCTGTTCAACCGTGCCAGCGAGGCGCACTTCATTGAGCTGGACCAACAGCAACTCGACAGCAAGCTGGTGGCGCTGCGCAGCACCTTGCAGGGCGTCGAATCACTGGACTCATTCGCCCAACGCGAAGCGCAGCTGCGAGCCGAACTCAATCGCCAGCCTGACCTGACATTGCGCATCACCGCCGCCGGCCAGCGCTGGCTGGACGATGCACCAAGCGTCAGCCTGCCCGAGGCGCCTGGCCTGCACACCCTGCAGAACGCCGGCACCGACTACCGCGTGTACAACGCCCCCTTGAGGCCCGGCCAGCCCACCTCACCGCAACTGACCCTGATGCTCGACATCACCCATCACCAGCACTTCCTGCAACGTATGCAACACTTGATCTGGCTCACCGTCGGCCTGTCGGCCCTGGCCACCGCGCTGCTGGGCGCCTGGGCTGCACGCAGTGGCTTGCGGCCGTTGCGGCGCATGGGCGAAGTGGCTGCCAGCGTGTCGGCCCACTCCTTGACCCAGCGCCTGCCTCACCAGCAAATGCCGGCGGAATTGGCCGAACTGGCCCAGGCCTTCAATGCCATGCTCGGGCGATTGGACGACGCCTTCCAACGTCTGTCGGCCTTCTCCGCCGACATTGCCCATGAACTGCGCACGCCCCTGTCGAACCTGCTGACCCAGACCCAGGTCATCCTGACCCAACCGCGCCCCCTGGAGGATTACCGCGAAGCGCTGCACAGCAACCTGGAAGAGCTGCAATGGATGGCGCAGTTGGTGAATGACATGCTGTACCTGGCCAAGGCGGACCACGGCTTGCTGGTGCCCAAGCGCGAGCCGTTGGTACTGGCGGATGAAGTGGAGACGTTGCTGGAGTTTTTCGCGTTGCTGGCAGAAGACGCACAGGTCTCGCTGGTACGCGAAGGCGGCGCGCAAACCGCCGGCGATCGCGGCATGCTGCGCCGGGCCCTGTCGAACCTGCTGGATAACGCCCTCAGGTTCACCCCGGCCGGCGGCCAAGTGCGCGTGCGGATGGTTGAAGGCGCACGGGGCGTGACACTGACGGTAGAAAACAGCGGGGAAGGTATTCCAGCGCACGTGTTGCCGAGGCTGTTCGACCGGTTCTACCGAGCCGACCCGGCGCGCCATGAGGGCAGCAGCGAGCATGCGGGGCTGGGATTGGCGATTACCCAGTCGATTGTGCGAGCCCATGGGGGGAGGATTTTTTGTGAATCCGCGGCGGGGTGGACAAGATTTGTGATTGAGTTGCCCAGGGGAAATTGATGCAAGCCGGGCCGGCCCTATCGGGGGCTTGCCCCCGATAGCGGTCTTAAAGACTACGAATACCTAAGGGCATGCGCCGGCTCAATCTTCGCCGCCCGATACGCCGGGTAAATCGTCGCTAGGAAGCTCAACACAAACCCGGCCGTACAAATCAGCACCACATCGCCACTTTGCAGCTCGGAAGGCAGGTTGCTGACGAAGTACACATCCGAACTGAAGATATGCTGCCCGCTCACCCGTTCCAGCCAGCCCACCAGCTCACTCACGTTCAGCGCCGCAATCACCCCCAGCACACCGCCGATCAAGGTGCCGACAATGCCGATCACCGTGCCCTGCACCATGAAGATCGCCATGATCTGCCGTGGCGTGGCGCCGATGGTACGCAGGATCGCGATGTCCGCGCCCTTGTCGTTCACCACCATGATCAGCGTGGCGATGATGTTGAACGCCGCGACGGCGACGATCATCAGCAACAACAGGCCGATCATGGTCTTTTCCATCTTCATCGCGCTGAACAGGCTGCCCTGGGTGTGGGTCCAGTCATCGGGCTTGTAGCCGCTGCCGAGGCTGGCGGCGATGTCCGCCGAGACCTTGGGCGCTGCGTACAGGTCTTTCAACGCCAGGCGCACGCTCTGCACCTGGTTCGGCTGCCAATGCTGTATCTCGGCGGCGTCAGCCATGTGGATGAGGGCCATGGAGCCATCCAGCTCGGCGCCGACCTTGAAGATACCCACTACGTTCAGACGCTGCATGCGCGGGGTGATACCACCGGGCGCACTGCTGATCTCCGGGACGATCAGGGTCAATTTGTCGCCCACATTCAGGCGAAAACGCCGGGCGGTGATTTCGCCGACCACCACGCCGAACTCACCGGGCTTCAGGTCTTCCAGTTTGCCCTGCACGATATGCTGGGCCACGATCGACACCTTGCCTTCCTGGGCCGGGTCAACACCGCTGATCTCAATCGGCTGCATCGCGCCCTTGTAGGAGAACATGCCGTCCATCTGCGTGAACGGTACGGCGGCAGTCACTTGCGGATTTTTCATCGCCGCAGCGGCCAGCGGCTGCCAATCGTCGATCGGGTTCACCCCGACGATAGTGGCGTGGGGCACCATGCCAAGGATGCGCGAGCTCATTTCACGCTGGAAGCCGTTCATCACCGACAGCACCACGATCATCGCCAGCACGCCCAGGGCGAGGCCAATCATCGAGGTCATCGAGATGAACGAAACAAAACGGTTGCGGCGCTTGGCGCGGGTATAGCGCGTGCCGATGAAAATCGATAACGGTCTGAACATTCGCGGGCACCGTTGGAAAAATAGAAAACCCGGCGTCAGGCACCGGGCTTGAAACAGGTCAGATGGCGACCAGATGACCTTCCTGCAGGTGCAGCACGCGGTCCATCTGGCGGGCCATGCTCATGTCATGGGTCACCACCAGGAACGCGGTGCGCATCTGGGTGCTCAGTTCCAGCATCAAGTCCTTGATGCCCTGGGCGGTGTGGGAGTCGAGGTTGCCGGTGGGCTCGTCGAGCATCACCAGGCCCGGGTTGTTCACCAGGGCACGGGCAATCGCCACACGCTGGCGCTCACCGCCGGACAGTTCGGCCGGCTTGTGTTCCAGGCGATGGCCGAGGCCGACGCGCTCGAGCAACGCCTTGGCACGCTGGCGCGCTTCCGGGATCGCGGTCTTGCCGATCAACAGCGGCATGCACACGTTTTCCAGGGCGGTGAATTCCGGCAACAGGTGGTGGAACTGGTACACAAAGCCCAACGAGCGGTTGCGCAACTGGCCACGGGCCTTTTCATTCAGGGCCGACAGTTCTTCACCGGCCAGCCATACGCTGCCCTGGGACGGCGTATCGAGGCCGCCCAACAGGTTGAGCAAGGTACTTTTGCCGGAACCGGAACTGCCGACGATCGCCACGCGCTCGCCGGGATGCAGTTCCAGTTGCAGGTTGGACAGCACCACGACCGACTCCGGGCCTTCCTCGTAGGATTTGCCCAGGTTGCGGCAGCTCAGGATTGCTTTTTCACTCATGCCCGATTCACTCATAACGTAAGGCCTGTGCTGGCTGGGTACGTGCCGCGCGCCAGGCTGGATACAGGGTGGCAAGGAAACTCAGGACCAACGCGGCGCCGCCCACCATCAGCACGTCCTGGGCTTGCACCTGGGACGGCAGGTAATCGATGAAGTAGACGTCGGCGTTGAGGAACTTGTGGCCGATCACCTTTTCAAGCAAGGCGATGGCGGCACTGACGTTCAGCGCGGCCAAAATGCCTACCGCAGTGCCGATCAAGGTGCCGACCACGCCGATCACGGTGCCCTGCACCATGAAGATCGCCATGATCTGCCCCGGCGTGGCGCCGAGGGTGCGCAGGATGGCGATGTCGCCCTTCTTGTCATTCACCACCATCACCAGCGTGGAGATGATGTTGAAGGCCGCGACCGCGACGATCAGCAGCAACAGCAGGCCGATCATGGCTTTTTCCATGCGGATGGCCTGGTACAGGTTGCCGTGGGTGCGGGTCCAGTCGCGGGCGTAGTACTGGCTTTCACCCAGGTGCTGGGCGATTTCCCAGGCGCCACGCGGGGCATCGAACAGGTCGTTGAACTTCAGGCGCAGGCCTTGCACCTGGTCCGGCTGCCAGCGATGCAGGCGGGCCAGGTCGGTGAGGTTGGTCAGGCCGAGGTAGCCGTCGATCTCGCCGGCGCCGACGTGGAAGGTGCCGACCACGGTAAAGCGCTTCATGCGCGGGAACATGCCGGCCGCCGTCACGGTGACTTCCGGCGCGACGAAGGTCAGTTTGTCGCCGATGCCTACGCCGAGCTTGGCCGCCGCCTTGTCACCGATGACAATGCCAAAACTGCCGGGGGCCAGATCGTCGAGCTTGCCCTGCAACATGAACTTGTCGATGATCGAGACGTTGCGTTCCTGGGCCGGATCGATGGCATTGAGCAGGATTTTCTGCACCTTGCCGTCGTTGGTCAGCAGCCCCTGCATCTGGGTAAACGGCGCCACGGCCACTACCTTGGGGTTCTGCTTGACCTTGGCGGCCAGGCTTTGCCAGTCGCTGATGGGCGCATCGCCCTCGATGGTCGCGTGGGGCACCATGCCCAGCACGCGGGTGCGCATTTCATGATCGAAGCCGTTCATCACCGACAGCACCACGATCATCACGACCACACCAAGGGCGAGACCGATCATCGAGGTCAAGGAAATGAACGACACAAAATGATTGCGACGCTTTGCACGGGTATAACGCGTGCCAATAAATACGAAGAGAGGTCTGAACATGTCGGGGCTTGTTCGGAGGAAAAGAAGACGTCCCGGTGGCGGGGTCTGGTAAGCAGCTTTACACTCAGACCATTACCGTTACCTGGGGTTCGCCATGTCGACATTAGATGAAGAAGAGCGCCGCGAATACTACCGTATCGACGACATGATCGCACTCCAAATCAAAAGCCTGTCTGCCCCCGAAGCGGCGAGCAAGGAAGTGTTGCTGGATGATTCACCGCTGTTCAATCTGCTCAGTGAACTGCACCTGAGCGAATTTGAAGCCCAGCACCTGCTGCGCCAGCTCAGCGAGAAGGATCGCACCCTCGTCGCCTTTCTCCGCGTGCAGAACAAACGCCTGGATTTGCTCAGCCAAATCATGGCCCGCGGCCTGCTGGATGAGGTCGGCGCCCCGCAGCCGGTGATCATTTCCGAAGGCGGCATCGATTTCCAACACCCCTCCCCCCTGACGGTGGGTGCGCACCTGGCGGTCAAGCTGGTGCTGATGCCCCAGGCGCTCGGCCTGCTGCTGCGCGCGCGGGTCACCCATTGCGATTCCAAGGGCACAGGCTTCGACGTCGGCACGGAATTCGAAGCCATGACCGATGCCCAACGCCAGCTCCTGGCGCGCTACATCCTGCAGAAACAGGCGCAGGAACGGCGCCTGGCACGGGAACAGAGCGACGCCCAAGACACCTGAATTCGTATTTACCCTGCCAGACAACCTGGCGTAAAGGAGCAACTGTGACCCTGATCTACGGCCACCGCGGTGCCAAAGGCGAAGCACCGGAAAACACCCTGACCAGCTTCCAGGCGTGTCTCAAGCACGGTGTACGCCGCTGCGAACTGGATTTGCACCTGTCCATGGACGGCGAACTGATGGTCATCCACGACCCGACCCTCAAGCGCACCACCGACCGGCGCGGCAAAGTCGTCGAGTATTCGGCGGCAGACCTGGTGAAGATGGACGCGCGCAAAGGCGGCCCGGGCTGGGTCAAGCCTTGCCCGATTCCGCGCCTGGAAGAGCTGTTCGAACAGTGCGACTTCGATCACTGGCAACTGGAAGTCAAAAGCGCCTCGCGCACCCGCGCCGCGACCACCGTGCTGGCCATTCGTGAGATGGCCGTGCGTTTCGGCCTGATGGACAAGGTCACCGTGACCTCAAGCTCGCGGGAAGTGTTGAAGGCGGCGGTTGAACTCACCCCCGACCTGTCACGCGGGCTGGTCGCCGAATATGCGTGGCTCGACCCGCTGAAGGTCGCGCAGAACTACGGCTGTGAGATGCTGGCGTTGAACTGGACGTTGTGCACCCCCGAGCGTCTGGAAAAAGCCCAGCGCCAGGGCCTGCACGTGTCCGTGTGGACGGTCAACGAACCTGCGCTGATGCGCAGGCTCGCCGACTTCGGCGTAGATAGCCTGATTACAGACTTTCCCGGTTTGGCCACTGCCACCCTCGAGAATTACTGAAATCGGTCTCCCCGGCCGGCTCAGGCCACCGGCCGGAGCCGCTCAAAAAAGCCGGTTGAGGCCGTCGTAGGCCGCTACCCGATAGGCTTCGGCCATGGTCGGGTAGTTGAACGTGGTGTTGACGAAATACTTGAGGGTATTTTGCTCACCCGGCTGGTTCATGATCGCCTGGCCGATGTGCACGATCTCCGAAGCCTGGTAGCCGAAGCAATGCACGCCGAGGACTTCCAGGGTTTCGCGGTGGAACAGGATCTTGAGCATGCCTTGCGGCTCACCGGCGATCTGCGCACGCGCCATGCTCTTGAAGAACGCCTTGCCCACTTCGTAAGGCACCTTGGCCTTGGTCAGTTCGTGCTCGTTCTTGCCGATCGAGCTGATCTCGGGAATCGTGTAGATCCCGGTCGGCACGTCGTTCACATAACGCCAGCTGCCGTTGTCGACAATGCTGCCGGCGGCCGAACGGCCCTGGTCATGCGCCGCACTGGCCAGGCTTGGCCAGCCGATCACGTCACCGGCACCGTAGATGTTGGTCACGCAGGTGCGATAGTTCTCGTCCACTTCGATCTGGCCACGGCTGTTGACCTTGACCCCGATGTTTTCCATGCCGAGCTTGTCGGTGTTGCCGGTACGGCCGTTGCACCACAGCAAGGCATCGGCCTTGATCTTCTTGCCGGACTTGAGGTGCAGGATCACGCCGTTGTCCAGGCCTTCGACCCGCTCGTATTCTTCGTTGTGACGCACGGTGATGTTGTTGTTGCTGAAGTGGTAGCTCAACGCCTGGGAAATTTCCGAGTCGAGGAAGCTCAGCAACTGGTCGCGGTTGTCCACCAGCTCCACCAGCACGCCCAGGCCGCTGAAGATCGAGGCGTATTCACAGCCGATCACGCCGGCGCCGTAGATGATCAACTTGCGCGGGGTATGGCCCAGGCTGAGGATGGTGTCGCTATCGTAGATACGCGGGTGGTGGAAATCGATGTCCGCCGGGCGATACGGGCGCGAACCGGTGGCGATGATGATGTGCTTGGCCACCAGCTTCTCGACCACGCCGTTGGCGCACACCACTTCGACGGTTTGCTCGTCGGCGAAGCTGCCGGTGCCGAAGAACAGGTCGACACGGTTACGGGCGTAGTAGCCGGTGCGCGAAGCGACTTGCTTGGAGATGACCTTCTCGGCGCTTTTCAACACGTCCGGGAACGAGAACCAGCGCGGCTCACCAATGGCCCGGAACATCGGGTTGGTGTTGAACTGCATGATCTGGCGCACCGAGTGACGCAAAGCCTTGGACGGGATGGTACCCAGGTGGGTGCAGTTACCGCCGACCTGGCGACGGCTATCGACCATCGCCACCTTGCGCCCTGCCTTCGCGGCGTTCATCGCCGCACCTTCTCCAGCCGGGCCGGAACCCAGTACCACCACGTCGTAGTTGTAGACAGCCATGCGTACTCCTCAGAACAGGCCAGGCGCACGGTTGGACGCCTGGCTAAATCATGCCGCGGCCAGCGGTCATGAAGGACAATTTGGCTCAAGTGTGTGAACCGGGGCACAGTCTATATAAGGCTCAACGCCGCGCACATTAACCCTTGGTCGCGTCGTAGGCCAGTTTTGCCTTTACTACAGGAACAGGAAACGGGCATTACACTGCTGACACGCACCTTTGCAGGACGGGCCATTATGCGGCATGTCGTTTTCTGTTTAATGATGATTTTTTCGGTTGTGGTGCATGCAAGTGAGGCAGACCGGCTCCGGCAAGCCGATTTTCCTGCGCAAGCCCATGGACTGGCGCTGAAAAACCAGACGGTGTTCACCTACCTCTGGGCGGATGTGTACGCGGCTGCGCTGTATGCCCCGCAGACTGTGAGCGCCAGGCAGGCATGGGACTCGCAACAGCCGCTGCGCCTTGTGCTGTATTACTTTCGCGACATCGACCGCAACGATGTGATCAAGGCGGCGACGGCCACCTTGGAGCGCCAGCAAGCCAGCCCTCGCCTGAGGATTGAAGTCGACCAGTTGCACGCCAGCTTTCGTAACATCCGCAGCGGTGATCGCTACGCCCTGGACTTTCGCCCCGGCCGTGGCCTGAATCTGGAGATCAATGGGCAGGTGGTGTTCAGCAGCCGCAATGACGCGCTGGCAAGGGCCTACCTGGGTATTTGGCTGGCGCCCAAGGGTTTGTCCGATGATTTGCGCGGCAAACTGCTGAAATGAGTATGCATCCTCTGAACGATCGCTATCGGGGGCAAGCCCTAATGCCAGTCAGTTAAGCGTACATCGCCTCCTGTAGGAGCGAGCTTGCTCGCGAAAAACGCCAACGATAACGCGTGCTTCCTGAATGAACGCGGCGCCTGTGAGTTTTTCGCGAGCAAGCTCGCTCCTACAAAAAGCCTTAACTGACTGGCATTAGCCCCCTCCCACACGTCGACTTGTGAATACATTCAAATGTGGGAGGGAGCCTGCTGCCGATGAGGCCCAGCTCGACAACACAAAACCCGCTGCCATGAAAAAGCCCCGAACCAGTCGGGGCTTTTTCATTCAGTGCTAAGGCTTAGCGCGGGAACGCAGGCGGGTTGACCCCGGCCATGTCTTCCATCACGCGAACCACCTGGCAGCTGTAGCCGAACTCGTTGTCGTACCAGACGTACAGCACAACGCGGCTGTCCTGGCTGATGGTCGCTTCCGCGTCCACCACACCGGCGTGGCGCGAGCCAACGAAGTCGGTGGACACCACTTCCTGGGAATTGACGAAGTCGATTTGCTTATGCAGGTCGGAGTGCAGCGCCATGTAGCGCAGGTACTCGTTCATCTCTTCACGGGTAGCGGCTTTCTCAAGGTTCAGGTTGAGAATGGCCATCGACACGTTCGGCGTCGGCACACGGATCGCGTTACCGGTCAGCTTGCCGGCCAGCTCAGGCAAGGCCTTGGCAGCGGCGGTGGCGGCACCGGTCTCGGTGATGACCATGTTCAGCGCGGCGCTGCGGCCACGGCGATCGCCCTTGTGGAAGTTGTCGATCAGGTTCTGGTCGTTGGTGTACGAGTGAACGGTTTCAACGTGGCCGTTGACGATGCCGAACTTGTCATTCACAGCCTTGAGCACCGGCACGATGGCGTTGGTGGTGCAGGAGGCGGCGGACACGATCTTGTCGTCAGCGGTGATTTCACCGTGGTTGATGCCGTGCACGATGTTCTTGAGCTTGCCTTTGCCAGGCGCGGTCAGCACGACGCGGTCGATACCCGGGCAGGCCAGGTGCTGGCCCAGGCCTTCGGCATCACGCCATACGCCGGTGTTGTCCACCAGCAGGGCGTCCTTGATGCCGTACTGGGTGTAATCCACCTCGGTCGGGTTCTTCGCGTAGATCACCTGGATCAGGTTACCGTTGGCGGTGATGGTGTTGTTTTCTTCGTCGATGGTGATGGTGCCGTTGAACGAACCGTGTACCGAATCGCGACGCAGCAGGCTGGCGCGTTTGGTCAGGTCGTTCTCGGCGCCTTTGCGCACCACGATGGCACGCAGGCGCAGGCCGTCGCCGCCACCGGTTTTTTCGATCAGGATGCGCGCCAGCAGGCGGCCGATACGACCGAAACCGTACAGGACAACGTCGGTGCCTTTGCGGGCAGCGGCGTTTTGCTGGCCCACCACATCGGCCATTTCTTCACGCACGAACTGCTCGGCGCTGCGGCCGGCACCTTCCTTGCGGAATTTGTAGGCCAGCTTGCCCAGGTCTACCGAAGCCGCGCCGAGCTTGAGCTCGCTCATGGCCTTGAGCAGGGGGAATGTTTCGTGGACGGAGAGTTCGCTGTCGTCGGCGGAACGATGGCGAGCAAAGCGATGCGCCTTGAGAATCGCGATGACTGATTGGTTGATCAGGCTGCGGCCATAGATCGAGCTCACCACATTGTTATTGCGGTACAGCTGACCGATAAGCGGGATCATCGCTTCTGCGAGTGCTTCACGGTCGATCCATTCACCAAGACACTGGTCGGGCTTCTGAGTCACGGGAACCTTCCACATGTAGGGGCTGAAAAAAGGGGCTACATTATGTCGTCCGACCGCCCGTTGAGCAATGCGCCAACCACAACAAAAAGCCCTTGCAAAAAAATACCACCCCGCTACAGGCCAGGAAACACGCGGGTTTCAGAAGGCCACCAATGGCGCAGTGCCGCCAACTTGTCCGTAACTCTCCGAAACATCCGTGCAAAACGGCACTACATAATGAGTCAAAAGGCTGCTTTGTTTGTCTTAGCCACTACATTTCCTACAAACCGTAATAGGCTCAGTCAGCAACTGACAGGCGGCACCTCGGGCCGTTACAATTACCGACTTTGTCGCAACGCTTGGAGCTCAACCTTCCGTGCCCGTTCTGCGTCTACCGCTTCTCCCTGCCGCGGCAGGTAAACAGCACTGGGGCAACCTGCCCGGTGCCGCCCTGAGCCTGGCCATTGCCGAGGCTGCCAGCGCAGCCAAGCGCTTTACCCTGCTGCTTACCGCCGACAGCCAAAGCGCCGAACGGTTGGAGCAGGAGCTGAGCTTCTTCGCCCCCGATTTGCCGGTGCTGCATTTTCCCGACTGGGAAACCCTGCCCTACGACCTGTTCTCGCCGCACCAGGACATCATCTCCCAGCGCATCGCCAGCCTGTACCGCCTGCCGGAACTGGCCCACGGTGTATTGGTGGTGCCGATCACCACCGCCCTGCACCGCCTGGCGCCGACCAAGTTCCTGCTGGGCAGCAGCCTGGTGCTGGATATCGGCCAGAAACTCGACGTGGAACAGATGCGCACGCGCCTCGAAGCCAGCGGCTACCGCTGTGTCGACACGGTGTATGAGCACGGTGAATTCGCCGTGCGTGGTGCGCTGATCGACCTGTTCCCCATGGGCAGCAAGTTGCCGTACCGCATCGACCTGTTCGATGACGAAATCGAGACCCTGCGCACCTTCGATCCGGAAAACCAGCGGTCCATCGACAAGGTCGAGTCGATCAAGCTGCTGCCGGCGCGGGAGTTCCCGCTGCAAAAGGACGCGGTCACGCGCTTCAAGGCGCGCTTCCGTGAACGCTTTGATGTGGACTTCCGCCGCTGCCCGATCTTCCAGGACTTGAGCAGCGGGATTACCCCGGCCGGTATCGAGTACTACCTGCCGCTGTTCTTCGACGAAACCTCGACCCTGTTCGACTACCTGCCCCAGGACACCCAGGTGTTCTCGTTGCCGGGCATCGAACAGGCGGCGGAAAACTTCTGGAACGACGTGCGCAACCGCTATGAAGAGCGCCGCGTCGATCCTTCCCGGCCTTTATTGCCGCCCGCCGAGCTGTTCCTGCCGGTGGAAGACTGCTTCGCCCGCCTGAAAAACTGGCCGCGCGTGGTCGCCAGCCAACAGGATGTGGATACCGGCAGCGGTCGCGAGCGTTTCCCGGCGGCGACGCTGCCGGACCTGGCGATCCAGGCCAAAGCCACGCAACCCCTGGAAGCACTCTCGAACTTCCTCGGCGACTTCCCCGGCCGCGTGCTGTTCACCGCAGAGTCCGCCGGGCGCCGTGAAGTGCTGCTGGAGCTGCTGGAACGCCTGAAGCTGCGGCCGAAAACCGTCGACAGCTGGCCGGATTTTGTCGCCAGCAAAGAGCGCCTGGCGATCACCATCGCGCCACTGGACGAAGGCCTGCTGCTGGATGACCCGGCGCTCGCGCTGATCGCCGAAAGCCCGCTGTTCGGCCAGCGCGTGATGCAGCGTCGCCGCCGTGAAAAACGCGCCGACGCCAACAACGATGCGGTGATCAAAAACCTCACGGAACTGCGCGAAGGCGCGCCGGTGGTGCATATCGACCACGGTGTCGGCCGCTACCTGGGCCTGCAGACCCTGGAGATCGACAACCAGGCCGCCGAATTCCTCACCATGGAATACGCC
This sequence comes from Pseudomonas sp. 8 R 14, assembly GCF_900005955.1. Classification (NCBI taxonomy): domain Bacteria; kingdom Pseudomonadati; phylum Pseudomonadota; class Gammaproteobacteria; order Pseudomonadales; family Pseudomonadaceae; genus Pseudomonas; species Pseudomonas sp. 8 R 14. Next base: position 107,743 of record NZ_CVTH01000092.1, read on the forward strand.
GAGGGCGCCAAGCTCTACGTGCCGGTGGCCAACCTGCACCTGATCGCCCGCTACACCGGCAGCGACGACGCCCTGGCGCCGTTGCACCGCCTGGGCTCCGAGACCTGGCAGAAAGCCAAGCGCAAGGCCGCCGAACAGGTGCGCGATGTCGCCGCCGAACTGCTCGACATCTATGCCCGTCGTGCGGCGCGCGAAGGGTATGCCTTCGCCGACCCGAAAGCCGACTACGCCACCTTCAGTGCCGGCTTCGCCTTCGAAGAAACCCCGGACCAGCAAACCACCATCGAAGCGGTGCGCGCCGACATGCTCGCGCCCAAGCCGATGGACCGCCTGGTGTGCGGCGACGTGGGCTTCGGCAAGACCGAAGTGGCCATGCGCGCGGCCTTTATTGCGGTACACGGCGGCAAGCAAGTGGCGATCCTGGTGCCGACTACCCTGCTCGCCCAACAACACTACAACAGCTTCCGCGACCGCTTTGCCGACTGGCCGGTGACCGTGGAAGTGATGAGCCGCTTCAAGTCCGCCAAGGAAGTGAATGCCGCCGTCGCCGACCTCGCCGAAGGCAAGATCGACATCGTGATCGGCACGCACAAGCTGCTGTCGGACGATGTAAAGATCAAGAACCTGGGCCTGGTGATCATCGACGAAGAACACCGCTTCGGTGTGCGTCAAAAAGAACAGCTCAAGGCCCTGCGCAGTGAAGTCGACATCCTTACCCTCACCGCCACGCCGATTCCGCGCACGCTGAACATGGCGGTGTCGGGCATGCGCGACCTGTCGATCATCGCCACGCCGCCGGCGCGGCGCCTGTCGGTGCGCACGTTCGTGATGGAGCAGAACAAAAGCACAGTCAAGGAAGCGCTGCTGCGGGAATTGCTGCGCGGCGGCCAGGTGTACTACCTGCACAACGACGTAAAAACCATCGAGAAATGCGCCGCCGACCTCGCCGAACTGGTGCCGGAAGCACGCATCGCCATCGGCCACGGGCAGATGCGCGAACGCGATCTCGAACAGGTGATGAGCGACTTCTATCACAAGCGCTTCAACGTGCTGATCGCCTCGACCATCATCGAGACCGGCATCGACGTGCCTAGCGCCAACACCATCATCATCGAGCGGGCGGACAAGTTCGGCCTGGCCCAGCTGCATCAACTGCGCGGCCGGGTTGGGCGCAGTCACCACCAGGCGTATGCCTACCTGCTGACGCCGCCCCGCCAGCAGATCACCGGGGACGCCGAAAAGCGCCTGGAAGCGATCGCCAACACCCAGGACCTGGGCGCCGGTTTTGTGCTGGCCACCAACGACCTGGAAATCCGCGGTGCCGGCGAACTGCTGGGCGATGGCCAGAGCGGGCAGATCCAGGCCGTCGGCTTCACCCTGTATATGGAGATGCTCGAACGCGCGGTGAAAGCCATCCGCAAGGGCGAGCAGCCAAACCTCGACCAGCCCCTGGGCGGCGGTCCGGAAATCAACCTGCGCTTGCCGGCGTTGATCCCCGAAGACTACCTGCCGGATGTGCATGCACGGTTGATCCTGTACAAGCGCATCGCCTCGGCCACCGACGAAGAGGGCCTCAAGGACCTGCAGGTGGAGATGATCGACCGCTTCGGCCTGCTGCCCGAGCCGACCAAGAACCTGGTGCGCCTGACCCTGCTCAAATTGCAGGCCGAGCAGCTTGGGATCAAGAAAGTCGACGCCGGGCCGCAAGGCGGGCGTATCGAGTTCGAAGCGCAGACACCGGTGGACCCACTGGTGCTGATCAAGCTGATCCAGGGCCAGCCCAATCGCTACAAGTTCGAAGGGGCTACGCTGTTCAAGTTCATGGTGCCGATGGAACGTGCCGAAGAACGCTTTAATACATTGGAGGCGTTGTTCGAGCGCCTCATCCCGAAATCTGCTTGAAGGACGCCCCAATGCGCCTGTTCCGCATTCTGAGCCTGTTGTTGGTGGTACTCGCGCCTTCGGCATTTGCCGACAGTCCGTACCAGGTGGAAATGATCCTGGTACGCCAGAACGCGGAGCCGGCGCTCAACAGCCGCGCGGCGCCGGAAAACTGGGATGCGGGCGCGCAGCGGTTGGGCGACAGGCTGAGCCCGCCGCGCCTGAACAATATCGTCGACAAACTCAACGCCGATAACAGCTTCACCGTGCTGGCGCACAAGGCCTGGGAACAGAACCTCGGCGAGCAGCCGGTCAGGATCGCGATCACCGACGGCCAGGAGCAGTTCGGCCAGTTCCCCATCGAGGGCGTGTTAAGCCTGCAACTGGGGCGTTTCACGGATATCGATGCGGACTTCTGGCTCAACACGTTCGACAGCAACGGCAGCGTGGTGGCCAGCGAACACCTGAGCCAGAAAGACGTGCGCACCAAGAACAACCAGCTCAACTACCTGGATGGCGGTCATCTGGCACTGCTGATCAAGATCACTTCGCTGACCGCCAAGCCACCCAGCGCACCCCCGCCCGACATTCAGGACTGATCCAGCGCCATGCCCCTGACGTCGCCGTTGACCAAACCCCTGGCCCCTTCATGGGCCAATCGCTTCAAAGAGCAAAGCCTGGAGCGCGGGCGGCGCTATGCCCTGGAGAACCGCGTGCGCATCGTCGAATCCGGCGACAGCACCATCGTCGCCAGTTGCGAAGGCTCGGGGGGCAACGTTTACCGGCAGACCATCTCCTTGCGCGAATCGGCCAAGGGCGCGCTGATCCTGGTGGACAGCCGCTGTACCTGCCCGGTGCACACCAACTGCAAACACATCGCGGCGGTGCTGCTCAAGGTCCAGGAAACCCTGGCCTACCCGGCGGCGGCCCAGGATGCCGAGTTGCTGGAAAAACTCCAGGCCGTGCTGGATAACCGTGCGGTGTTGCCGCAGGTGGTGATGGAGGATGTGGTGCCCGTGCCGCGCCTGTGGCTGGCCAGCGTCGAGTTCAGCGCATTTGAACCGCGCAACGGCAAGATGCAACGCTATATCCAGCACCGTGCGGCGTTGTCGTTCAACTACCTGGGCAACTATGTCAGCGGGCAAAAGAACGCCGATATCATCGTGCGCCAGGAAACCCACAGCCTGCGCATCAAGCGCCATCCCGAGCTGGAGCAGCCCTATCGCGAACAACTGCGCCTGCTCGGTTTCAAGATCGCCACGCGCCAGAGCAAGGCCTTGCCGGAAAGCGCCGGCGAGCTGTTCGAGATGGTTAATGACAGTGCCTGGCTGAACTTCACACTCAATGCCTCGCCGACCCTGCGGGCCGAGGGTTGGGAGTTGCAGATCGACGAAGACTTCGGGTTTGACCTGAGCGCGGTCGACGACTGGTACGCCACTGTCGATGAAGGCCCCGAGCGCGACTGGTTCGACCTGGAACTGGGGATTATCGTCAACGGTGAGCGCCTGAGCCTGCTGCCGATCCTGCTCAACCTGATGCGCTCCCACACCGAGATCCTCAACCCGGAAAAACTCGCGCGGCGCCGCGATGACGAGCTGATCCTGGTGAATATCCCCGGCCTGCCCAATGGCGGTCATGGCCCGCTGCAAGTGGCCCTGCCCTACGGCCGCCTGAAACCGGTACTGGCCACCCTCGGTGAGTTTTACCTGCAGGAGCCGGGCACCACCGCGCTGCGCCTGGCCAAGGCCGATGCGATTCGCCTCAACCCGCTGGAAGACCTGCCCCTGCAATGGGAGGGCGGCGAGAAGATCCGCAACTTTGCCCAGCGCCTGCGGGACATCAAGGACTTCACCTGTGTGGCACCCGAAGGCCTGAACGCGACCTTGCGGCCTTATCAACTGGAAGGGTTGAGCTGGATGCAGTCGCTGCGCCAGCTGGAGGTGGGCGGCATTCTTGCGGATGACATGGGCCTGGGCAAAACCCTGCAGACCCTGGCGCATATCCTCAGTGAAAAGATCGCCGGACGCCTGGACCGGCCGTGCATGGTGGTGATGCCCACCAGCCTGATCCCCAACTGGTTGGACGAAGCGGCGCACTTCACCCCGCAACTCAAGGTGCTGGCGCTGTACGGGGCCACGCGCAAAAAACACTTCGCCAGCCTGCAGGACTACGACCTGCTGTTGACCACCTACGCGCTGCTGCCCAAGGACATCGAGCAACTGGCCGCCCTGCCCTTGCATGTGCTGATCCTCGATGAAGCCCAGTACATCAAGAACCCTTCCAGCAAGGCTGCCCAGGCCGCGCGCGAGCTGAATGCCCGGCAGCGCCTGTGCCTGAGCGGCACACCGCTGGAAAATCACCTGGGCGAGTTGTGGTCGCTGTTCCACTTCCTGCTGCCGGGCTGGCTGGGCGACGTCAAAAGCTTCAACCGCGACTACCGCGTCCCCATCGAAAAGCGCGCCAGCGAAGTACGACTGCAGCACCTCAACGGTCGGATCAAACCCTTCCTGCTGCGCCGCACCAAGGAGCAGGTGGCCACGGAGCTGCCGCCCAAGACCGAGATCATTCACTGGGTCGACCTCAATGAGGCCCAGCGCGATGTGTACGAGACCATGCGCCTGGCCATGGACAAAAAGGTCCGCGACGAAATCACCCGCAAAGGCGTGGCGCGCAGCCAGATCATCATCCTTGAAGCACTGCTGAAGCTACGCCAGGTGTGCTGCGATCTGCGCCTGGTCAACGATGCGACCCTGCCCACCCGTGGCAGCAGCTCGGGCAAGCTCGACAGCCTGATGGAAATGCTCGAAGAGCTGTTTGAGGAAGGTCGCCGGATCCTGTTGTTTTCCCAGTTCACCTCGATGTTGAGCCTGATCGAAGTGGAGCTGAAAAAGCGCGGTGTCGCCTACGCCCTGTTGACGGGCCAGACCCGCGACCGGCGCACACCGGTGAAGGATTTCCAGAGCGGCAAGTTGCAGATTTTCCTTATCAGCCTGAAGGCCGGCGGTGTAGGGCTGAACCTGACCGAAGCCGATACCGTGATTCACTACGACCCTTGGTGGAACCCGGCCACGGAAAACCAGGCCACCGACCGCGCATACCGCATTGGCCAGGAGAAGCCGGTGTTCGTGTACAAGATGATCGCGCGGGGCACGGTGGAGGAGAAAATCCAGCACCTGCAAAAGGAAAAATCCGACCTGGCAGCGGGTGTGCTGGATGGGCGTACCACGGGGGATTGGCAGTTGGGCAACGACGATATCGAGGCGTTGTTTGCGCCGTTGCCCAATAAGCAGGAAAAGCGCTGAAAAAACATACCTGACGCGCCCCCGTAGATACCGCCTTATCCAACACCACGCAAATCCGTAGCAGCTGTCGAGCCCCGGCGAGGCTGCGTAGGCCGCGACTTGGTCCTGGATCATCAGCGCGGCCTACGCAGCCTCGCTTGCGCTCGGCAGCTGCTACGGGGGGTGAGGC
>NZ_CVTH01000092.1:113144-169138 GCF_900005955.1 Pseudomonas sp. 8 R 14
CAGCCTCGCTTGCGCTCGGCAGCTGCTACGGGGGGTGAGGCCATGGCATTCGTAGCAGCTGTCGAGCCTCGGCGAGGCTGCGTAGGCCGCGACTCGGTCCTGGATCATCAGCGCGGCCTACGCAGCCTCGCTTGCGCTCGGCAGCTGCTACGGGGGGGTGAGGCCATGGCATTCGTAGCAGCTGTCGAGCCCCGGCGAGGCTGCGTAGGCCGCGACTCGGTCCTGGATCATCAGCGCGGCCTACGCAGCCTCGCTTGCGCTCGGCAGCTGCTACGGGGGGGGTGAGGCCATGGCATTCGTAGCAGCTGTCGAGCGCAAGCGAGGCTGCGTAGGCCCCGACCCGGTCCTGGATCATCAGCGCGCCTGGCGCAGCCTCGCTTGCGCTCGACAGCTGCTACGCATTAGTCGATGAGTTGAGCGGCTCTCAGAGCAGCCAGGGCCGTTAACCAACGTGGGTCCTGTTTATAGTCAGTCGAAGCAATCGCCTGCCCACGCATACGCGCGATGCGGGCCGATGGCGTGACCTTCATGCGCTGCGCCGCACTCAGCGCCAGCTCAGCCGCCGCACGGTCGTTGCACACCAGCCCCATGTCGCAACCTGCGGTCAGCGCCGCCTCGATCCGACTGGCCGCGTCGCCGACCACATGGGCACCGGCCATCGACAGGTCATCGCTGAAAATCACCCCATCGAACTGCAACTCGCCGCGCAGGATGTCCTGCAACCAGCGGCGTGAGAAGCCGGCAGGCTGCGCATCCACCTGCGGGTAGATAACATGCGCCGGCATCACTGCCGCCAACTGCTTGCTCAGGCGTGCGAAAGGCACCAGGTCATTGGCGCGAATCTGTTCCAGGCTGCGTTCGTCATTGGGAATCGCGACGTGAGAGTCGGCCTCGGCCCAGCCATGGCCCGGGAAGTGCTTACCGGTGGCGGCCATGCCGGCGCTGTTCATGCCACGGATAAAGGCACCGGCAAGCACGGCGGCGCGCTCGGGATCGCCCTCGAAGGAACGGGTGCCGACCACGGCGCTGCGCTGGTAGTCCAGGTCCAGTACCGGGGCGAAGCTCAGGTCGAGGCCGACCGCCAGCACTTCAGTGGCCATGATCCAGCCGCACTGCTCGGCCAGGTACTCGGCGTTGGGGTTGTCCGCCAACGCGCGCATGGCCGGCAGGCGCACAAAGCCTTGGCGCAGGCGCTGTACGCGACCGCCTTCCTGGTCGACCGCCAGCAGCAGGTCCGGGCGCACCGCACGAATCGCCGCGCTCAATTCCCGCACCTGGCGCGGATGCTCGATATTGCGCGCAAAAATGATCAGGCCACCGACCTCAGGCTGGCGCAACAGGTGGCGATCCTCGGCCGTCAGCCAAGTACCGGCCACGTCGACCATCAAAGAACCTTGCAGGGCAGCAGTCATAAACCTTCCTTAAATAACGCACGCAACCCGTTGTCCTCACCAGGCGCAGTGAGGACAACAGGTTGCGAGTAAATAGCTGAATTCGGCATGGGCGGCTAGCTTAGCGGATGCAAGCGGCCGCGCACACCCGGAGCGGTCAAACCTTGGCGGCAGCTGGCGTGGATTTGCTGCGTGGGCGCAACTGGGCGGCAGCCATGGCCGAGTCGGTCACGCCGGTTTCAGCGCGCATACCGGCGGCAAGGAATGGCACCATCAGGCGCATGACCTGCTCAATGGAAGTGTTCACGCCGAAATCGGTCTCGGCAATCGCACGCAACGCCTTGATCCCGGACATGCTGAATGCGGCTGCACCGAGCATGAAGTGCACGCGCCAGAACAGTTCGATCGGCGGAATACGCGGGGCGGCTTCGTTGACCAGCAACATATAGCGGCGGAATACCTTGCCGTACATGTCTTCCAGGTAACGGCGCAAGTGGCCCTGGCTCTGGCTGAATGCCAGGCCCAACAGGCGCATGAAGATCGACAGGTCATTGCCGCTGCGTGGCTGAACCACCAGCGCCTGCTCCACGAGCATTTCCAGCAGGTCTTCCAGGGTCGGCTTGTGGTCGGCCTTGGCCTGGCGGCGCTCGAGTTCACGGTCGAGGCTGGCACAGAACGGCCCCAGGAAGCGCGAGAATACCGCCTGGATCAGGGCCTTTTTCGAGCCGAAATGGTAGTTCACCGCGGCGAGGTTGACCCCGGCCTTGCTGGTGATCAGCCGCAATGAAGTTTCAGCAAATCCTTTTTCCGCGAACAATTGCTCGGCAGCATCGAGAATGCGTTCAACGGTTTCCGACTGGGCCATGGATACTCCGCCTGACAAACACTTGTTTGAAACATACGTTTCAGGGTGTGTCTTGTCAAGCCTGCAAGTTCGCTTTCCGGCCGGGCAGTCATCTATTTCATCGCTATTTAATCACATACTCCCAGGTCTGTAGGCAGCGCTATCTCTGCCTTGTAGGACAGTTAACGAATGACCGTCCAGCGGAGGCGTAGAAAAGGATGATTGCCAAGCGCAGTCCACTGTATATAATCCCAGTCACTGTATAAAAAGACAGAGCGATCAACATGCTAAAACTGACGCCACGCCAAGCTGAGATTCTGGCTTTTATCAAGCGCTGCCTCGATGACAACGGCTACCCGCCGACACGAGCCGAAATTGCGCTGGAACTGGGGTTCAAGTCCCCCAACGCCGCCGAAGAACACCTCAAGGCCCTCGCTCGCAAAGGCGCGATCGAGATGACCCCCGGTGCTTCACGGGGTATTCGCATCCCTGGCTTCGAAGCCAAGGCCGACGAATCGACACTGCCGATCATCGGTCGCGTCGCCGCCGGCGCGCCCATCCTGGCGCAGCAGCACGTCGAGGAATCCTGCAACATCAACCCGACCTTCTTCCACCCTCGCGCCGACTACCTGTTGCGGGTACATGGCATGAGCATGAAGGACGTGGGTATCTTCGATGGCGACCTGCTGGCCGTCCACACCACCCGAGAAGCCCGTAACGGCCAGATCGTCGTCGCCCGTATCGGCGATGAAGTCACCGTCAAACGCTTCAAGCGCGAAGGCAGCAAGGTCTGGCTCCTGGCCGAGAACCCTGAGTTCGCCCCGATTGAAGTGAACCTGAAAGATCAGGACCTGGTGATCGAAGGCCTGAGCGTCGGCGTCATTCGCCGCTAAAGGAGGCATCATGCAGCTCGTGCACACCCCCCAACACACACAACTGTCGCTGTTCGAGGCCTTTATGGCCCAACCCCTTGCGCCCATCCTCAAGGAAACGGTCGAGGCGCCCTGGAGCGCCGAACCTGAGGCGTTCAGTGAACTGTCGTTGCGCGGTGCGGCCGGGAGCTGCCTGAGCCTGCTGGCGCCGATCCTTCGTGAACTGAGCGAGGAACAGGATGCACGCTGGTTGACGCTGATCGCCCCGCCCGCCAGCCTGACCCAGGCCTGGCTGCGGGATGCCGGCCTTAATCGCGAGCGCATCCTGCTGCTGCAACCGCGCGGTGCGCAAAGTGCTCAGCAGTTGACCTGTGAAGCCTTGCGCCTGGGCCGTAGCCACACCGTGGTGAGCTGGCTCAACCCGCTGAATGCCACTGCCAAGGCACAGCTGATCAGCGCAGCGCGTACCGGCGATGCACAGAGCTTGAATATTCGATTGGGTTAATTCTGTGTGCCGCAGGCTATCCCTGTGGAGGGGGCCTGTTGTGGTGAGCGGGCTTGCCACAACAGCGAACCCACTTGCCACACTCAGTGAAGAACGCGCGGGCCGTCTTCTTTCTCGGGCTCGCCTTCTGCCAGGCGACCGGCCATCTGCACACCAACGCTCAACATGGCTTTTGCCACTTCCACGTGCTGGCCCTGCAGGAACACCTTGGCGTCCTCGGAAAAATCCAGGATAACCAGAGAACCTTCGTCCTCGGCCCGGCGCAGCTCGATTCGGCCGTCAGGCAACTCAACAATTTCCAGAAAGGACGTCGGCATAAAAGTCTGTTCTCCACGAAAGGCCGGGATTATATCAGTCATCCGCCCGGCCTCGCTGAGGATCTGAAGAGGTTTCTTTACGGCTTGATGAACGGTGCCATGTGAATCCGACCAACGTTCAGCACTCGTTCAAACCTTCACGAAAGCGCAATGCCATCTTTTTCAGCGCCTGACGCCAGCCTTCCAACTCTTCGCGACTCAGTGGCTCGGGCTCTTCCTCTTCCAGCGCCACCGCCACGATCAAGGGCTGGGTCACATCGCCCTTGGGCACATGGGGAACACGGGGCGGCTGAAACATATCCGCATGGGCCTTAAGCAGACGCGCGACCCAGCTGTCAGGGCTCTGCGCCATTTCCACCAACTCGGCCAGCTCAGGGATCGCCATGCTTTCCAGCACCTCACGATTCATGATCATTTCCGCACGGGGCGAACCGGCCTGGGGCAAGCGGTAGAACCCGGCGATCTCATGACACAAGCCCAGTAACGCACCATACAGGTGGAACAACGCGGCTTCACGCCCGGCCTGGACCAGCGCAATCGCGTTCATCTCCTTCCCCTCCTCGGCACGGCCAAGGGCTTCCAGGGACAAACCCGCAAAATAAATTTTCTGATTGGTACGGGTATAGAGCTCGTTGGCCATAACGGCAATCTCCACAACGAATAAGCGTGATGCTGGCTATGTAGGAGCGAGCTTGCTCGCGAAAAACTTCAGAGCACCGTTCGGTGCCAGGTTTTTCGCGTAATCGTTAACAACCTTCGCGAGCGAGGACCAGGCGTCCTCCTCGTTCCCACAGCAAGCAAAAGCCGTCTATACAGACGGCTTCTAACGTTAACAGACTAGCGGGTCAAGCGCCCTGGCGCTTGTCCTCGACCTTCCACTTGCCACCGTCGTAGAACGCTTTCCAGCCGGTTGGCTTGCCGTCCACTTCGGTCTGCACGTACTGCTCCTTGGTCTTGCGGCTGTAGCGGATCACGGCTGGGCGACCATCCGGGTCCTTCTTCGGCGCGTCACACAGGAAGTGGTACTTCGGATCGATCTCGTCCTTGTGCGGCACGATCTCCAGCACCAACGGCGCTCGGGTCTCGCGATTTTTCGGGAACTGGCTGGCCGCCAGGAACAGGCCCGAGGCGCCGTCACGCAGGATGTAGGTGTCGTTGACCTTCTCGCACTTGAGTTCCGGCATCTTCACCGGGTCCATCTTCGGCGGCGCCGCGTCACCGCTTTTCAGCAGTTTGCGCGTGTTCTTGCAGGTCGGGTTGGTGCAACCGAAAAACTTGCCGAAGCGGCCGGTCTTAAGCTGCATCTCGCTGCCGCACTTGTCGCATTCCAGGCTCGGGCCTTCATAGCCCTTGATGCGGTAACTGCCCTCTTCGATCTCGTAGCCGTCGCAATCCGGGTTGTTACCGCAGATGTGCAGCTTGTGCTTCTCGTCCAGCAGGTAGGCGTCCATCGCCGTGCTGCAGATGGGGCAGCGGTGCTTGCCACGCAGTACCAGCGACTCGGATTCACCCTCGTCGTCGGCGGCGATTTCATCACCCGGCACCAGGTTGACGGTGGCCTTGCAGCGTTCTTTCGGCGGCAGGCTGTAGCCCGAGCAACCGAGGAACACGCCGGTGGATGCGGTACGAATCTGCATCGGACGGCCACAGGTCAGGCACGGGATGTCGGTCATCACCGGCTGGTTGGCACGCATGCCGCTCTCGGGGCTTTCAGCCACTTCGAGTTTTTTCTTGAAGTCGCCGTAGAACTCGTCGAGCACGTTTTTCCAGTCGCGCTCGCCCTGGGCCACGTCATCGAGGTTCTCTTCCATACCGGCGGTAAAGCCGTAGTCCATCAGGTTGGAGAAGCTCTCGGACAGGCGCTCGGTAACGATATCGCCCATCTTTTCCGAATAGAAACGACGGTTGTGCAGCGCGACGTAGCCACGGTCCTGGATGGTGGAGATGATCGCCGCGTAGGTCGACGGACGACCGATACCGCGCTTCTCCATCTCTTTCACCAGGCTGGCTTCCGAATAACGCGCCGGCGGCTTGGTGAAGTGCTGGGACGGGTCGAGCTTGATCAGCTTCAGCGTGTCGCCCTGGGCCATGTCCGGCAGCACATCGTCATCGCCAGGCTTGGCGATCTGCGGCATCACACGGGTGTAGCCGTCGAACTTGAGGATACGGCCCTTGGCACGCAACTCGAAATCGCCCGCACCCACGCTGACAGTAGTGGACAGGTATTGCGCCGGCAGCATCTGGCAAGCCAGGAACTGGCGCCAGATCAGCTCGTAGAGGCGCTCAGCGTCGCGCTCCATGCCACTCAGCTTGCTTGGCTCGGTGTTGGCATCGGAAGGACGAATCGCTTCGTGAGCCTCCTGGGCGCCTTCTTTGCTGCTGTAGACGTTCGGCTTCTCCGGCAGGTACTTCTTGCCGAATTCGCTTTCAATATAGGTACGCGCCATCGCCACCGCGTCTTGCGACAGGTTGGTGGAGTCGGTACGCATATAAGTGATGTAGCCGGCTTCGTACAGACGCTGGGCCATCATCATGGTTTTCTTCACCCCGAAGCCCAGGCGGTTACTTGCGGCCTGTTGCAGGGTGGAGGTGATGAACGGCGCCGACGGCTTGCTGCTGGTCGGTTTGTCTTCACGCTTGACGATGCTGTAGCTGGAGGCCTTGAGCTTCTCCAGCGCGGCCATGGCCTGGGCTTCGTTCAGCGGCTTGAACGCCTCGCCTTTCTCACGGGCCACTTCGAAGCGCACGTTGGCGCCCTTGGCGGTGCCCAGGTCGGCGTGGACTTCCCAGTATTCCTCGGGGTTGAACGCACGGATCTCACGCTCGCGCTCCACCACCAGCTTGACCGCTACCGATTGCACACGGCCGGCGGACAGGCCACGGGCGATCTTGGCCCACAGCAGCGGCGAGACCATGTAACCCACCACGCGGTCGAGGAAACGACGGGCCTGCTGGGCGTTGACACGATCGATGTCCAGCTCGCCCGGCTTGGAGAAGGCTTCCTGGATGGCTTTCTTGGTGATTTCGTTAAACACCACACGCTTGTAGCGGCTGTCATCACCGCCGATGGCTTCCCGCAGGTGCCAGGCAATGGCTTCCCCTTCGCGGTCCAAGTCCGTTGCGAGATAGATGGTGTCGGCATCCTTGGCGAGCCGGCGCAGCTCTTCGATGACCTTTTCCTTGCCCGGAAGGATTTCGTACTTGGCCTTCCAGCCATGATCCGGGTCCACACCCATGCGCGAGACCAGCTGCTTGCGCGCTTTCTCTTTAGGCGTGAGCACCGGACCTTCGCCCGCAGCCGCCTTGCCGCGCTTGGCGGCAGGCTCCTTGCTGGCGCTAGCCGAACCGCTGGTGGGCAGGTCTCGGATATGGCCGATACTCGACTTCACCACGTACTCGTTGCCCAAGTACTTGTTGATGGTCTTGGCCTTAGCCGGGGATTCCACAATGACCAGCGATTTGCCCATGGATCGGAAAATTCCTGAATTCGAGAAGTGAAAGGCAGTTGGCGCCTGACGCGGCAACGCTATATATAGTGGCAACAAGGTGAGGTCAAGCGCAGCATTCTGCGCGACCTGCCGTTATTGCCCTGAAAAAAGACTGGGTTCGACCTGGACCAAAGCAAAGCGCGGGACCTGCTCGCCGTCAACTTCGACGGTCTCCAGGAACATGCTCAAGGGGCGCACCCAAAAGCCGTAATCGCCATACAGTGCTTGGTAGAACACCACTTCTTCTTCGGTCTCGGAATGCCGTGCCACGCTGAAAACGCGGTACTGCGGACCTTTATAATGTTGGTAGAGCCCTGGTTCGACTTTCATGCTCTGGCCCCCTTACAAAATTTGTTGAAAAAAATATTAAAAATTCCAAAAAACAAAAACCGGGGCACTGGGCCCCGGCTTCCGTCGACTCAACGCTTAGACGCGTTCGAAGACGGTGGAGATGCCTTGGCCGAGACCAATGCACATGGTTGCAACCCCAAGGTTACCGCCATTTTGCTTCATCACGTTAAGCAAAGTGCCGGAAATACGCGCACCGGAGCAACCGAATGGGTGGCCCAGGGCAATCGCACCGCCGTGCAGGTTAACCTTCTCGTTCATCTTGTCGAGCACTTTCAAATCTTTCAGCACCGGCAGGGCCTGTGCAGCGAAAGCTTCGTTGAGTTCGAAGAAGTCGATATCGGAGATGGTCAGGCCCGCGCGCTTCAAGGCTTTTTGTGTCGCCGGTACTGGACCATAGCCCATGATTGCCGGGTCCACACCCGCCACCGCCATCGAACGAATCACTGCCAGCGGCTGGATGCCGAGGTCCTGGGCACGCTGCGCCGACATCACGATCATGCACGAGGCGCCGTCGGTGATTTGCGACGAAGTACCCGCCGTCACGGTGCCGCCCTTCGGATTGAAGGCAGGCTTGAGGGCCGCCAGGCTTTCCAGGGTGGTATCCGGACGAATGGTTTCGTCGTAGTCGAACAGCTTGAGGAAACCGTTCTCGTCGTAGCCGTTCATCGGGATGATTTCATCCTTGAACTTGCCTTCCACGGTCGCCTTGTGGGCGAGCTGGTGGGAACGCACGCCGAACGCGTCCTGGGCTTCACGGGTAATGCCGTGCATCTTGCCGAGCATTTCCGCGGTCAGGCCCATCATGCCCGAGGCTTTTGCCGCGTACAGCGACATGTGCGGGTTAGGATCGACGCCGTGCATCATGCTGACGTGGCCCATGTGCTCCACGCCACCGACCACGAATACATCACCGTTGCCGGTCATGATCGCCTGGGCGGCGGTATGCAGCGCACTCATGGACGAGCCACACAGGCGGCTGACGGTCTGGCCGGCTGCCGTGTGCGGGATCTGCGTCATCAGCGACGCCATGCGCGCGATGTTCCAGCCCTGCTCCAGGGTCTGGTTGACGCAGCCCCAGATCACGTCCTCGACTTCGTTCGGGTCGACCTTGACGTTGCGTTCCAGCAGCTTGCTGATCAGGTGCGCCGACATGTCTTCAGCGCGGGTGTTGCGGTGCATGCCGCCCTTGGAGCGGCCCATCGGCGTACGACCGAAGTCGACAATCACGACGTCTCTTGGATTCAAGCTCATAAATATTCTCGCTCTAGTCGTCTGGGCACTTAACCGAAGAAGCGCTGGCCGTTCTTGGCCATCTCACGCAGCTTCGCGGTCGGGTGGTACAGCGGGCCCAGATCAGCGTATTGATCAGCCAGGGCAACGAACTCGGCCACACCGATCGAGTCGATGTAACGCAGCGCACCACCACGGAATGGAGGGAAGCCAATACCGTACACCAGGCCCATATCGGCCTCGGCGGCGGTTTCAACGATGCCGTCTTCCAGGCAACGCACGGTTTCCAGGCACAGGGCGATCATCATCCAGTTGATGATGTCCTCATCCGACACCTCACGCTGTTCGTAGATGACCGGAGCCAGCACTTCGTGCACCGACGGGTCGGCCACTTTCTTCTGCTTGCCCTTCTTGTCCGCCTCGTAGGCGTAGAAACCCTTGCCGTTCTTCTGGCCCAGGCGCTTGGCCTCGTAGAGCGCGTCGATCGCCGAGCGGCGGTCGTCTTTCATGCGGTCCGGGAAGCCTTCAGCCATCACGCCACGACCGTGGTGGCCGGTGTCGATGCCGACCACGTCCATCAGGTACGCCGGGCCCATTGGCCAGCCGAATTTTTCCATGACCTTGTCGATGCGCACGAAGTCCACACCGGCACTCACCAGCTTGGCGAAACCGCCGAAGTACGGGAACAGCACGCGGTTGACCAGGAAGCCCGGGCAGTCGTTGACCACGATCGGGTTCTTGCCCATTTTCTTGGCGTAGGCAACGGTGGTGGCAATCGCCAGCTCGCTGGACTTCTCGCCACGGATCACTTCCACCAGCGGCATCATGTGCACCGGGTTGAAGAAGTGCATGCCGACGAAGTTTTCCGGACGCTTGAGGGCCTTGGCCAGCAGCGAAATGGAAATGGTCGAGGTGTTCGAGGCCAGGATGGTGTCGTCTTTGACGTGGCCTTCAACTTCAGCCAGTACCGCCTGCTTGACCTTCGGATTCTCGACAACCGCTTCGACCACCAGGTCGACATGGCCGAAATCGCCGTAGGACAGCGTAGGACGAATACCGTTAAGCACTTCAGCCATCTTCGCCGCAGTCATACGACCTTTATCAACGCGGCCGACCAGCAGCTTGGCGGCTTCGGCCAGGCCCTGTTCGATACCGTGTTCGTTGATGTCCTTCATCAGGATCGGCGTGCCTTTGGACGCCGACTGATAGGCGATACCGCCGCCCATGATACCGGCGCCGAGCACGGCAGCCTGTTTCACGTCCTTGGCGATTTCGTCGTAGGCCTTGGCCTTTTTCTTCAGCTCCTGGTCGTTCAGGAACAGGCCGATCAGGCTCTGGGCCGCCGAGGTCTTGGCCAGTTTGACGAAGCCTGCTGCTTCCACTTCCAGGGCTTTGTCGCGACCGAAGTTCGCGGCCTTCTGGATGGTCTTGATCGCTTCAACCGGCGCCGGGTAGTTCGGGCCGGCCTGGCCAGCCACGAAACCCTTGGCGGTTTCGAACGACATCATTTGTTCGATGGCGTTGAGCTTGAGTTTTTCCAGCTTCGGCTGACGCTTGGCCTTGTAGTCAAATTCGCCGCTGATGGCGCCCTTGATCAGGTTCAACGCGGCTTCGGCCAGCTTGTCCGGAGCCACCACGGCGTCGACGGCACCGACTTTCAGTGCGTCTTCGGCACGGTTTTCCTTGCCGGCGGCAATCCACTCGATGGCGTTGTCGGCACCAATGATGCGCGGCAGGCGCACGGTGCCGCCGAAGCCCGGGTAGATGCCCAGCTTGACTTCAGGCAGGCCGATCTTGGCTGTGGCCGCCATGACGCGGAAGTCCGCCGCCAGGCACATTTCCAGGCCGCCGCCCAGCGCGATGCCATTGATCGCGGCAACGGTCGGTACGTTGAGGTCTTCGAAATCGCTGAAAATCTTGTTGGCTTCGAGGTTGCCAGCCACCAGCTCGGCATCGGGCAGCTTGAAGTTGTCGACGAATTCGGTGATGTCAGCGCCGACGATAAACACGTCCTTGCCGCTGGAGACGATCACGCCTTTGATCGATGCATCAGCCTTGATGGTGTCTACGGCCTGACGCAGTTCGTTCAGGGTTAGACGGTTGAACTTGTTGACGGACTCACCCTTGAGGTCGAACTTCAGTTCGACGATGCCACTTTCAAGAGCCTTAACCGTGATGGCTTTACCTTCGTAAATCATCAACTGATCTCCACGATATGGAAGCTGAACAGTACACATTGGACGCTGGCCTATGCTTGGACATTGATAATTTCGTCAATGCTCAGGCCAATCCGCCAGGCACACCCGCCAATGCGATAGTCGGGTTTCTGTATGAGCGGTCTGACAGACAAACGCTCAATTCATACGCCCGTTTGATTTGGGTACGCCACCTTCATCCAATTCCGAGCAATTGTCAATCGCTCGAAAGGCTAGGAAAAACGCGACTTTCCAGTCATTTCAGAACCCCGGGGCCAGGCCCGCGATTCGTCAATATTCAACTATTCACGAAATCAATAATGAAAAAGATAGGGAAAACCGCTGTACAGAACCGGATATGCCGCTAGGCTAGCGACAACCGTAACGCGCCTGGATGAACATCCGACGCGGAAAACCCAGATTTACCGGCCTGCCTGGCCAACTCCAGCCCGATGATGCTTTCGGGCTTTTTATTGCCTGGCGTTTGGTATTTTTGTAGGAGCGAGCTTGCTCGCGAAAAATTCAAGGGCGCCGCGTATAACCTGAATACCCGCGTTATCGTTGACGATTTTCGCGAGCAAGCTCGCTCCTACAGAGAGCGGCAGAGGGCAGCATCAGGCCAGGGCCTTGAGCAATGTATCAATGGCGAGCAGGTCGCTCGCCTCGCCCTTCTCGCCCCAGTAAAGGGCGATCATTTGCTTGTCGGCCTCGACCTTGTAGACATTCGCCGGCAGCGTTGCAAAATGCGGCAACAACTTCTCGTCCACACACACTTCGCGCCACTGATTGACCCACACGCCAGGCTCCAGCTGCCAGTAGCTCCAAACGGCCGGCATACTGCCGCGCCGGGGTCGGCAGTACTGCGCACACGGGCTCGGCGGCTCTTGCTTGAGCCAGTGCGGCCACTCCTGGGGCGCCAGTTGCATGGCCAGGCCGATGCGGCGTGCCTCCATGCGCAGGGCCATGCGCCCGCTCTGATGGCGTGATGGGCGCAGCCATGCCAGGGGGCTCAGAACCACGACAAGGATTGACACCACTATCCAGACCGTCATATGTGTACTCCCGATTTTTCTGATGAGCGGATTTGACCTGACGCAACCCTATCCGCTTGAAAGCAGCCATACTGAATCTATTGCAGTCCCCTGGAGGAACGCCCCATGTCCTACGAACATATTCTGGTCGCCGTAGACCTGACCGAAGAGTGCGATCCAGTGATCAAGCGCGCCCGAGCGTTTGCCGTTGCCAGTGGCGCAAAACTGTCACTGGTGCATATCGTCGAGCCCATGGCCATGGCCTTTGGCGGCGACGTGCCCATGGACCTTTCCCAATTGCAGCAACAACAGTTCGACCAGGCCAAGGAGCGCCTTGACCGCCTGATCGTCAAATACCCCGAAGTGACCAAGGAAAACTCCCACCTCACCTACGGCCAACCGCGCCAGGAAATCCACCACCTGGCCAAGGAGCAGCATTGCGACCTGATCGTGGTCGGCAGCCATGGCCGTCATGGTTTGGCGTTGCTGCTGGGTTCTACTGCCAATGATGTGCTGCACGGTGCGCCGTGCGATGTATTGGCCGTCAGACTGGTAAAAACCTCTTAAGGCCACATTTGAACCGCATTTCATATGAAAAAGCCCGGCGCCCATATTAGGGCGCCGGGCTTTTTTATTGCACGAAGGTCACTCAGGCATCCAGCTCGGCCCAACGCTCGACCAGCACTTCCAGCTCCTGGTTCAACGTCTCCAGGGAGGCGATGACCTTGGCGGTTTCCGCCGCCGGACGCAGGTAGAAACCCGCGTCAGCCATTTCCGCTTCTACTGCGGCGATCTGCTGTTCCTTGGCGTCGATATCACCCGGCAAGGCTTCCAGCTCACGCTGCAGCTTGTAGCTGAGTTTCTTCTTGGCCGCCGGTGCCGCTTCCTGGGCCGGTGCAGCCGCTTCCACCGGAGCCACCACAGCGGAGGCCAGGTCGGCCTTGCCGGACTTGCTCTCGGTCACGCCCAACAGGCGCGGCGAGCCGCCCTGACGCAGCCAGTCCTGGTAACCACCGACGTATTCGCGCACCTTGCCTTCACCTTCGAAGACCAGGGTGCTGGTGACCACGTTGTCGAGGAATGCCCGGTCGTGGCTGACCATCAGCACAGTGCCGTTGAAGGTCAGCAGGACCTCTTCCAGCAGCTCGAGGGTTTCCACGTCGAGGTCGTTGGTCGGTTCGTCGAGCACCAGCAGGTTGGCCGGCTTGCTGAACAACTTGGCCAGCAGCAGGCGCGCACGCTCGCCACCGGACAAGGCCTTCACGGGCGTACGCGCACGTTGCGGGCTGAACAGGAAATCACCCAGGTAGCTGAGTACGTGGCGGCTCTGGCCGTCGATATCGATAAAGTCGCGGCCTTCGGCGACGTTGTCGATCACGGTCTTTTCCAGGTCCAACTGATGGCGCAACTGGTCGAAGTAGGCCACGTCGATGCGCGTGCCCTCTTCCACCGTGCCGCTGGTCGGTTGCAGACCATTGAGCATCAGCTTGAGCAAGGTGGTCTTGCCGGTACCGTTGGCACCCAACAGGCCGATACGGTCGCCGCGTTGCAGGACCATGGAGAAGTCCTTGATCAGGAACGGGCCATCCGGGTGATGGAAGCTGACGTTCTCGAGCACCATGACCTGCTTGCCCGACTTATCGGCGGTATCCAGCTGGATATTGGCCTTGCCGGTGCGCTCGCGACGTTCGCTGCGCTCGACGCGCAGGGCCTTGAGGGCACGCACGCGGCCTTCGTTACGGGTACGGCGCGCCTTGATGCCCTGGCGGATCCAGACTTCTTCCTGGGCCAGTTTCTTGTCGAACAGGGCGTTGGCGGTTTCTTCGGCGGACAGCGCAGCTTCCTTGTGCACCAGGAAGCTGGCGTAGTCGCCGTTCCAGTCGATCAGGCCGCCACGATCCAGCTCAAGGATGCGCGTCGCCAGGTTTTGCAGGAAGGAACGGTCGTGCGTGATAAACAGCACGGCGCCCTGGAAATCCTTGAGGGCTTCTTCCAGCCAGGCGATGGCGCCGATGTCCAGGTGGTTGGTTGGCTCGTCAAGCAGCAGCAGGTCGGGCTCGGACACCAGGGCCTGGGCCAGCAGCACACGACGACGCCAGCCGCCGGACAACTCGGCGAGGGTCTTGTCGGCCGGCAGCTGCAGGCGGCTCAAGGTGCTGTCCACCAGTTGCTGCAGGCGCCAGCCGTCACGGGCTTCGAGGTCCTGCTGGACGTGCATCAGCTTGTCCAGGTCGGCTTCGGTGACGCAGTTCTGGGCCAGGTGATGGTATTGCGCAAGCAACTCACCGACACCGTCCAGGCCTTCGGCAACCACGTCGAACACAGTCCGTCCGTCGGCAACCGGCAATTCCTGCGGCAATTCGCCAATCTTGAGGCCTGGGGCGCGCCAGACAGAGCCGTCATCGGGCTTCTGGTCGCCCTTTACCAGCTTCATCATGCTGGACTTGCCGGTGCCGTTGCGGCCGATGATGCACACCCGCTCACCACGGGCGATCTGCCAGGACACCTTGTCCAACAACGGCATAGCGCCGAAAGCAAGGGACACATCGCTGAATTTGAGCAGGGTCATACGCTTCTCCAAAAACTGGGCGCGCATTCTACCTGACTTGAGGGTGGGATGCGGCCAGCATTTTCGCTACCGACACGTTCTGTAGGACATTTCCGGAGAACTTGAACGAACCACCCGGCAAAGCTTTCGCCGGCCGCTGGCAAAAGGCTAAGCTAGGGGCAATCAGTGTCGGCGGTGCCGGTGCTAGTCGTGATTTCTCTGCACGGACGTCTCATGCGCAGTCGCCTTTTCAACTTTTTATCTTGTCTGCTTTTTTCCGCCACCGCCGTTCAATCCGCCCAGGCCGTGGACCTCACCACCCAACGTCAATATTACGATGAAGCCAAACGCGCCCTGGCCAAGGGCGATACCGGCCCCTACATGCAATACAGCCAGGCCCTGGCCGACTACCCGCTGACGCCTTACCTGGCCTACGACGAACTGACCGCCCGGCTGAAGACCGCCAGCAACGAGGAAATCGAACAATTCCTTGCCAAAAACGGCGACCTGCCCCAGGCCAACTGGATGAAGCTGCGCTGGTTGCGCTGGTTGGCCGAGCGTGGCGACTGGCAGACCTTTGAAAAGTACTACGACCCCAAGCTCAATTTCGTCGAGCTGGACTGCCTGCATGGCCAGTTCCAACTGACCCACAACTTGAAGGCTGAAGGCTACAAAACCACGGAAAAACTCTGGATGACCGGCAAATCCCAGCCGGCCGCCTGTGATGCCACCTTCAGCCAATGGGCCGCCGACGGCCAACT
The DNA here is from genome assembly GCF_900005955.1 of Pseudomonas sp. 8 R 14. Taxonomy (NCBI): domain Bacteria; kingdom Pseudomonadati; phylum Pseudomonadota; class Gammaproteobacteria; order Pseudomonadales; family Pseudomonadaceae; genus Pseudomonas; species Pseudomonas sp. 8 R 14. Next base: position 128,678 of record NZ_CVTH01000092.1, read on the forward strand.
CACTGAACAAAAAATTTGGGACCGCGCCAAACTCGCCGCCGAAGCACGCAATTACCCGCTGGCCAACAGCCTGGTAAAAACCCTGCCGACCCTGGGCGCCCAGGGCCGCCTGATGGTGGACGTAGCACAGAAGCCCGACATGCTCGGCGACCCGTCGCGCTTCCTACCGGCCACCGAGGCGATGTCTGACGCCGTCGGCCTGGGCCTGCGCCGCCTGGCACGCCAGGATCCGGACAAGGCCATGGCCCTGCTCGACGGTTACGCCAGCAGCATGCACTTTTCCCGTGACGAAAAAGTGGCAATCGCCCGTGAAATCGGCCTGACCCTGGCCAAGCGCTTCGACCCGCGAGCGCTTGAGGTGATGACCAAGTACGACCCCGAGTTGCGCGACAACACCGTGTCCGAATGGCGCCTGCGCCTGCTGTTGCGCCTGGCCCGCTGGGAAGATGCCTACCAACTGACGCGCAAACTCCCGCAGGATTTGGCCACCACCAACCGCTGGCGCTACTGGCAGGCCCGTAGCCTGGAACTGGCCGAGCCGAAAAACCCGCAAGCCCTGGTGCTGTATAAGAACCTCGCACAGGAGCGGGACTTCTATGGCTTCCTGGCCGCCGATCGCTCCAAGGCTCCGTACCAGTTGAAGAACAAGCCGCTGCTGATGAGCCAGGCGCTGGTCAACAAAGTGCGTAACACCCCGGGTGTGCGCCGTGCCCTTGAGTTCTACGCCCGTGGCCAGATCGTGGATGGCCGCCGCGAGTGGTACCACGTCAGCCGCCATTTCAACCGTGACGAAATGGTCGCCCAGGCCAAGCTGGCCTACGACATGAAGTGGTACTTCCCAGCGATCCGCACCATCAGCCAGGCCCAGTACTGGGATGACCTGGACATCCGCTTCCCGATGGCCCACCGCGACACCCTGGTGCGCGAAGCCAAGGTCCGTGGCCTGCATTCCAGTTGGGTATTCGCCATCACCCGCCAGGAAAGCGCATTCATGGACGACGCCCGCTCCGGGGTCGGCGCCAGCGGCCTGATGCAACTGATGCCCGGCACCGCCAAGGACACTGCGCGCAAGTTCAGCATCCCCCTGGCCTCACCCGCCCAGGTGCTGGACCCGGACAAAAACATCCAGCTCGGCGCGGCTTACCTGAGCCAGGTGCACAGTCAGTTCAACGGCAACCGTGTCCTCGCCTCCGCCGCCTACAACGCCGGTCCCGGCCGCGTGCGCCAGTGGCTACGTGGCGCCGACCACCTGAGTTTCGACGTATGGGTGGAAAGCATCCCGTTCGACGAAACCCGCCAGTATGTGCAGAACGTGCTGTCTTATTCGGTGATCTACGGGCAGAAGCTCAACTCGCCACAGCCGTTGGTGGACTGGCATGAGCGCTACTTTGATGATCAATAAGGTTTGAAGCAGAAATGAAAATGCCCGCATTGAGAGATGCGGGCATTTTTTATGCGCACCGCAACTCAGTGTTCGCTGCTCTCCTCAACCCCATCACTGAACTGCAACGCCGCCAATCGCGCATATAACGGATTGCTCGCAATCAACTGCTGATGCGTGCCCACCGCCACCAGCCTGCCCTGATCCATCACCGCGATACGGTCAGCGTTCTTCACCGTCGCCAGTCGATGGGCGATAACCAGCGTGGTACGCCCTTGCATCAATTGCGGCAACGCTTGCTGGATCAGGTGTTCACTCTGGGCATCCAGGGCACTGGTGGCTTCGTCCAGCAGCAGGATCGGCGCGTCCACCAGCAACGCACGAGCAATCGCCAATCGTTGGCGCTGGCCGCCGGAGAGGCCCATGCCGCCGTCGCCGAGGTGGGTCTGGTAGCCGTCGGGCATTTGCAGGATGAAATCGTGGGCGTGGGCGATGCGGGCGGCGGCTTCGACTTGCTCGCGCGTGGCCGCTGGGTTGCCGTAGCGGATGTTCTCCTCGACGCTGCCGAAGAACAGCGCCGGGCTCTGGGACACCAGGGCGAAGTGGCGACGCAGGTCCAGGGGGTCCAGATCGGTCAGCGCCTGGCCTTCAATCAGGATGCGGCCTTGCTGGGGATCGTAGAAGCGCAGCAGCAGGTCGAAAAGCGTCGATTTGCCCGCGCCGGACGGCCCCACCAGTGCCAGGGTTTCGCCGGGGTTGATGGTCAGGTTCAGGCCGTCGATGGCGTAGCTGTCCGGCCGCGAAGGGTAGGAAAAACGCAGGTCCTGCAGCTCCATACGGCCGCTGACGCGCTCGGGCAACTGCACTTTACCCGTGGCCGGCGCCTGGATCTCGTTGCTCGACTGCAACAGCTCACCAATGCGCTCCGCTGCACCGGCGGCACGTTGCAGTTCACCGAGGACTTCGCTCAGGGTACCGACGGCGCTGCCGACGATCAGGCTGTAGAACACGAACGCAGCCAGCTCGCCGCCGGAAATGCGCCCGCTGATCACATCCATGCCGCCGACCCACAGCATCACGCCCACCGCACCCAGCACCAGCATGATCACCAGGGTAATCAACCAGGCGCGCTGGGCGATGCGTTTGCGTGCGGTGGTGAACGCCTCTTCCACGGTCACGGCAAAGCGTTGCTCGTCCTGGACCTGGTGGTTATAGGCTTGCACGGTCTTGATCTGGCCAAGGGTCTCGGACACGTAGCTGCCCACATCAGCAATACGGTCCTGGCTCAGGCGCGACAGGCTGCGCACGCGACGGCCGAAGATCAGGATCGGCGCCAGCACCAGCGGCAGCGCCACCACCACGATGCTGGTGAGCTTGGGGTTGGTGATGAACAACAGCACGATGCCGCCGATCACCATCAAGGCATTGCGCAGGAACAGCGACAACGACGAGCCGATCACCGATTGCAGCAAGGTGGTGTCGGTGGTCAGCCGCGATTGGATTTCCGAGCTGCGGTTGTTCTCGTAGAAACCCGGGTGCAGGTAGATCAGGTGGTTGAAGACCTGCCGGCGAATGTCCGCCACCACCCGCTCACCGATCCACGACACCAGGTAAAACCGCGCAAACGTGCCCACGGCCAAGCCCAGCACCAACACCATGAACAGGCCGATGGACTGGTTGAGCAGGTGCGGTGACTGGGTCATGAAGCCCTGGTCCACCAGCAGGCGAATGCCCTGCCCCATGGACAAGGTGATGCCGGCGGTGACGATCAGCGCGACCAGAGCACCGAGGGCCTGCCAGCGGTAGGGCGCGATGAAACGACTGGCCAGGCGAATTGCACGGCGTTGACGGACTGAGAGCATGGAGGGCATCACCTGATCGGAAAGGGTTGGTACCTGCCTGCTTACATGGGGGGAACTTGCGCGAATAACAATGAGTCAGGTTAATTATGCCCGCCGATGCTGGCCCCTAGAGGCTATCGGTCTAACACCCGGCTGGAAATCCACAGCGGTTTCTGGTGGACTGGGTGTTCGAACCGGTGATCTCGTAAGGAGTTGTAACAGCGCGGTCACTCGGGGGTTATACAGTAGGTACACAACCTGATGAGGAGACAGGCCATGACCTTGCAAAACAGCAGCGATGCCAAGATTGAAGTGATCCGCCAACCGCAGCACTTGCCTTGCTCCGTGATCGACGCCCAGGGCCGCGAAGTGCAGATTACCGAAGAGATGATCCAGCAAGCGTGCCGCGAGCTGGAACAGCGACTGGTCAAGCCTGCCCAGCAAGGCTGAAGGGCCTACGCTCTTTCAAACCCGGCCCCGGTGGCCGGGTTTTTTATTCGGTGTTTAAACGGTTGCCGCGCCCAATGCGGACACGATGCGCGCCAACACCGCTGACTCCCCATTCACAATGCGCACCTTCAAGCCGTCGATTTCACGACGCTCCGGATAATGCTTGCGCAGCACGTCGAACGCCTTGCGTTGTTCTTCGACGGTACCCACCAGGCTGCGGCGGAAATCCGCATCATCACGGCGCGGGTCGTACACGCTGCGGCACAACGTCGCCAGCGCCCAGGCCGGATCGGTCGATGCGTTCAAGTGCACTTCGGCCAGCCACGGTTGCGGCAACAAGTCGCCCAACTGAATGCTCGGCTCCTGGCCCAGGTGCCCGCAGAACGCCTGATAGATCTGCGCCGTACCGCGCTGCTTGCCGTCCAGGCTGTAACCGGCGATATGCGGGGTGGCCAACACACACAGGTCGGCCAGGTCGACGTCCACCTCGGGCTCGCCTTCCCAAACGTCCAGCACCGCTTGCAGGTCTTCACGCGCCAGCAGCACATCGCGCAGGGCCGCGTTGTCCACCACCGGGCCACGGCTGGCGTTGATCAGCCAGGCGCCGGGCTTGAGGCGGTTGAGGCGGTCGCGATCAAACAGGTGCCAGGTGGAACCATTGCCGGACTTGGTCAGCGGCGTGTGCAGGCTGATCACATCGCATTGCTCGATGATCTGCTCGAGGCTGACGTAATCGCCGTCTTCGGCGATCTGCCGCGGCGGGTCGCAGACCAGCACGTTCCAGCCCAGGCCCTTGAGCACTTCGATCAGCCGCCCGCCCACTTCACCGGCGCCGACCACGCCATAGGTACGCTGATTGAGGTCGGCGCCTTCGATCTCGGCCAGGGTTTGCAGGCTGCCCAGCACATAGTCCACCACGCCACGCGCATTGCAGCCGGGGGCGCTGGACCACTGGATACCGGCCTGCTTGAAGTAATCGAGGTCGAGGTGGTCGGTGCCGATGGTGCAGGTGCCGACAAAACGCACCTGCGTGCCGTCCAGCAGGGCGCGGTTGACGTTGGTCACCGAGCGCACCAGCAGCACATCGGCCTGTTCGACGGTGGCGCGGTCGATGGAACGGCCGGACACTCGGCGAATCTCGCCAAATCCTTGGAAGAACTCATCGAGCAGCGGGATATTTTCGTCGGCAACAATCAGCATGGCAGGCTCCTTTGGCGGATCAGCAGTGTACAGGGATGCGATCTTCAATGTGGGAGGGGGCTGGCAGGTCGCTTACAAATCCCTAACACAGGTTTTTTCCTGACCGTTACGTCAAGGCGTAGAATCCGCGGCCTTGCACCCTCTTGACTGGACTTGCGTACGTGAACACTGCCACTGCCCCCCTCACCCGCCCCGCCCGCATCAGCCGGGAAGTGGGTGGCCTGCTGACGCTCGCGCTGCCGATCATGATCGGCCAACTGGCAACCACGGCCATGAGCTTCGTCGATGCGGTGATGGCCGGGCGCGTCAGCCCCCAGGACCTGGCGGCGGTGGGCCTGGGCAATTCGATCTGGATTCCGGTGTACCTGCTGATGACCGGTACGCTGCTGGCCACCACGCCGAAAGTCGCCCAGCGCTACGGTGCGGGCCACTACGGCGAAATCGGGCCATTGGTGCGTCAGTCACTGTGGCTGGCGGTGGTGGTCGGCATCATCGGCGCACTGCTGTTGCTTTGCGCCGAGCCGATCCTGCATGCCATGAAGGTCGAGCCGGACCTTATCGCCCCCACCATGGGCTACCTGCATGGCATCGCCGCCGGGATGCCGGCCATCGCCCTCTACTACGTGCTGCGCTGTTTCAGTGATGGCCTGGGCCGCACCCTGCCCAGCATGGCCATGGGCCTGTGCGGGCTGGCGCTGAATATTCCACTGAACTACATCTTCATCTACGGCCACCTGGGCGTGCCGGCCATGGGCGGCGTGGGCTGCGGCTGGGCCACGGCCATTGCGATGTGGGTGATGATGCTCGGCATGGCCGCCTGGACCCGCTGGGGGGCGGCCTACCAGAGCAGCGAACTGTTCAAGCGCTTCGACTGGCCGCAGTGGTCGGTGATCAAGCGCGTACTGGGGATTGGCCTGCCGATCGGCATCGCGATCTTTGCCGAATCGAGCATCTTTGCCGTCATCGCCCTGCTGCTCGGCAGCCTGGGCGCCACCGTTGTGTCGGGGCACCAGATCGCGCTGAACGTCAGCTCACTGGTGTTCATGATCCCCTACTCCCTGAGCATGGCCGTCACCGTGCGCGTCGGCCAGGCCCTGGGGCGTGGCGAGGCGCGTGAAGCACGCTTCGCCGCCGGGGTCGGCATGGGCACGGCGCTGGCGTACGCCTGTCTGTCGTGCAGCCTGATGCTGGTGTTTCGCGAGCAGATTGCGGCGATCTACACCCCGGACCCCATCGTCATACACCTGGCCTCGACGCTGATCGTGTTTTCAGCGCTGTTTCAGTTCAGTGACTCGATCCAGGTCACCGCCGCCGGCGCCCTGCGGGGCTACCAGGACACCCGTGTCACCATGGTGCTGACCCTGTTTGCCTATTGGGGCGTGGGGCTGCCGGTGGGGTACGCCCTGGGGCTGAGCAACTGGCTGGGCGAACCCAGCGGCCCGAGCGGTTTGTGGCAAGGGCTGATCGTGGGCTTGAGCTGTGCGGCGGGGATGCTGCTGGTGCGCCTGGCGCGCAGTGCACGCCGGCGCATTCGCGCCAACAAGGCATAAGCACAACGCGTACCCCTGTAGGAGCGAGCTTGCTCGCGAAAAACCCGAGAGCGCCGCGTTCCTTCAGGATACCCGCATCATCGTTAACGCCCTTCGCGAGCAAGCTCGCTCCTACAGGGACCGGTGTTAGTCGAGTTTTTTGCGGATCCAGTACAGATAGGTACCGGCCTGCTCCTGTTGATCCACCAGTTCATGGTCAAGGAACACGCAGAACTTGGGGATATCGCGGCGCGTCGACGGGTCGGTCGCGATCACCTTGAGCAAGCCGCCGGGCGGCAGGTCGCGGATGTGCTGGTGCAGCATCATCACCGGCTCAGGGCAGTTGAGGCCCGTTGCGTCGAGGGTGCCATCCACGGCGGTGTCGAAAATATCGCTCATTGTCTACTCCTGAAACCGGCGCTCAGTTTAGCGGGCCTTGGTTTTCTTCACATCCACCAGCCGACGCAGGTGGCAGGTCACTTCTTCACGGTCGTGATACAGCTGCTTGCAGCCGATCTCCACCCGAATGCCGCGCGCCTTGAAACCGTCCTCGATACGTTCCAGCAGGCGCTTGACCTCGGCGTAACGCTGTTTCATCGGCAACTTCAGGTTCACCACCGCCTCGCGGCAATACCCTTCGCCGATCCAGGTCTCAAGCAGCGCCGCGTTGCGCGCCGGCTTTTCGACGATGTCGCACACCATCCAGTCCACCGGCTGCTTGGGCACGAAAGTAAAGCCGTCGGCCATCAGGTGCTGCACCAGGCCGGTGTCCATCAGGCTTTCGGCCATGGGACCGTTGTCGATGGCGGTCACCAGCATGCCACGGTTGACCAGTTGCCAGGTCCAGCCACCAGGGGCCGCGCCCAGATCGACGCCGGTCATGTCGCCATGCAGGCGCTCGTCCCACTGGTCGCGGGGGATAAAGTGGTGCCAGGCCTCTTCCAGCTTCAGGGTCGAGCGGCTGGGCGCGTCCCGGGGGAATTTCAACCGCGGGATGCCCATCGGCCACATCGCCGAGTTATTCGACTCGGCCAGGCCCATGAACACTTCGCGGCCGCTTTTGAAGGTCAGCAGCAGGCGCGGCTTGCTCGGGTCGTCCACCAGCTTGCCGGCGTTCAACAAGGCTTTGCGCAGGTGCACTTCGAATTTCTTGCAGAAGTTCGAGAGTTCCTTGCCGTCATTGGTGTCGACCATCTCCAGCCACAGGCTGCCGCACACCGGGAATTCACGCAGGTGAGCGAGGATCACGCTGATACGGTCGGTTTCCGGCAGGTCGATAAACACCCCGCGCGCCCACTGCCGCGGGAAGATCAGCTCGGCAAAGCGCTGGCCGTGCATCAGGCGCTGGGCGCCGTCTTCTTCGGTGCAGACAAATTCGGCGCAGGCGCTGCCGGTCTTGGCCTTGGCGTAGCCGGAAACGTTCAGGCGCGCGGCGTGTTCCGCGATCTCGGAACAGACTTCGCCCTCAAACCCCGGGCGGCAGTGCATAAAAAGGGTGTTCATCGACTCTCCTGGTGACTCAACTGACGTTGCGCTATCGCAATGCCTGTCATGAAAACGCGCGCATGATAGCCGAGTTCGGAACCTTGGTTCTGTCCATAGAGTCCAGTAATTAGCCAGCTACTGAAAACAGGGCTAGTTTGAAAGCTCTGTTCGTCCCGTCAGGTCCGTAGCCGTGCGGACCATAAGGAGTCATGTAATGTCATCCCTTGATAGCCTGAGAACCCTTAAAACTTTAGAAATCGACGACAAGACCTACCACTATTTCAGCCTGCCCGAGGCCGCCAAGAGCCTGGGTGACCTGGATAAGCTGCCGATGTCCCTCAAGGTGCTGCTGGAGAACCTGCTGCGCTGGGAAGACAACAAGACCGTCACCGGCGCCGACCTCAAGGCCATTGCCGCCTGGCTCAAAGAGCGCCAGTCCGACCGCGAGATCCAGTACCGCCCCGCCCGCGTCCTGATGCAGGACTTTACCGGCGTACCCGCCGTGGTCGACCTGGCCGCCATGCGCGCCGCCGTGGCCAAGGCCGGGGGCGACCCGCAGCGCATCAACCCGCTCTCGCCGGTGGACCTGGTGATCGACCACTCGGTGATGGTCGACAAGTTCGGCAACGCCGACGCCTTCGAGCAGAACGTCGACATCGAAATGCAGCGCAACGGCGAACGCTACGCCTTCCTGCGCTGGGGCCAGAGCGCCTTCGACAACTTCAGTGTGGTACCGCCGGGCACCGGCATCTGCCACCAGGTCAACCTCGAATACCTGGGCCGCACCGTGTGGACCAAGGACGAGGACGGCCGCACCTACGCCTTCCCCGACACCCTGGTGGGCACCGACTCCCACACCACCATGATCAACGGCCTCGGCGTGCTCGGCTGGGGCGTGGGCGGGATCGAAGCGGAAGCGGCGATGCTCGGCCAACCGGTGTCGATGCTGATCCCGGAAGTGATCGGCTTCAAGCTCACCGGCAAATTGAAAGAAGGCATCACCGCCACCGACCTGGTGCTGACCGTCACCCAGATGCTGCGTAAAAAAGGCGTGGTGGGTAAGTTCGTCGAGTTCTACGGCGACGGCCTGGCCGACCTGCCCCTGGCGGACCGCGCGACCATCGCCAACATGGCCCCGGAATACGGCGCCACCTGCGGCTTTTTCCCGGTGGATGAGGTGACCCTGGACTACCTGCGCCTCTCCGGTCGCCCGGCTGCCACTGTGAAGCTGGTCGAGGCCTACACCAAGGCCCAGGGCCTGTGGCGCAACGCTGGTCAGGAGCCAGTGTTCACCGACAGCCTGGCCCTCGACATGGGCAGCGTCGAAGCCAGCCTCGCTGGGCCGAAACGCCCACAGGACCGTGTGTCCCTGCCCAACGTCGGCCAGGCGTTCAGCGACTTCCTCGACCTGCAGTTCAAACCCACCACCAAGGAAGAAGGCCGCCTGGAAAGTGAAGGCGGCGGCGGTGTGGCCGTGGGCAACGCCGACCTGGTGGGCGAAACCGACTATGAATACGAAGGCCAGACCTATCGCCTGAAAAACGGCGCCGTGGTGATCGCCGCCATCACCTCCTGTACCAACACGTCCAACCCCAGCGTGATGATGGCCGCCGGGCTGGTGGCGAAAAAAGCCGTGGAGAAAGGCCTCACGCGCAAACCCTGGGTGAAAACCTCCCTGGCGCCTGGCTCCAAAGTGGTCACCGACTACTACAAGGCCGCGGGCCTCACCCAGTATCTGGATAAACTTGGTTTCGACCTCGTGGGTTATGGCTGCACCACCTGCATCGGCAACTCCGGGCCGTTGCCCGAGCCGATTGAAAAAGCCATCCAGAAGGCCGACCTCGCCGTAGCGTCGGTGCTGTCCGGCAACCGCAACTTTGAAGGCCGCGTGCACCCCCTGGTGAAAACCAACTGGCTGGCCTCGCCGCCGCTGGTGGTGGCCTACGCTTTGGCGGGGACCGTACGCATCGATATCAGCAGCGAACCGCTGGGTAACGATCAACAGGGTAATCCGGTGTATTTGAAGGACATCTGGCCGAGCAGCCAGGAGATCGCCGACGCCGTTGCGCAGGTCAGCACCGGAATGTTCCACAAGGAATACGCCGAGGTGTTTGCCGGTGACGAACAGTGGCAAGCCATTGAAGTGCCACAGGCCGCGACCTATGTGTGGCAGAAAGACTCCACCTACATCCAGCACCCGCCATTCTTCGACGACATCGCCGGGCCTCTGCCGGTGATCAAAGACGTCAAGGGCGCCCACGTACTGGCGTTGCTGGGGGACTCGGTGACCACCGACCACATTTCCCCCGCCGGCAACATCAAGACCGACAGCCCCGCCGGCCGCTACCTGCGCGAGCAAGGCGTGGAGCCGCGTGACTTCAACTCCTACGGCTCACGTCGGGGCAACCATGAAGTGATGATGCGCGGCACCTTCGCCAATATACGCATTCGCAACGAAATGCTTGGCGGCGAGGAAGGCGGCAATACGCTGTACATCCCCACCGGCGAGAAAATGCCGATCTACGATGCGGCCATGAAGTACCAGGCCTCGGGCACACCGCTGGTGGTGATCGCCGGTCAGGAGTACGGCACCGGCTCCAGCCGCGACTGGGCCGCCAAGGGCACCAACCTGCTGGGGGTCAAGGCGGTGATCGCCGAGAGTTTCGAGCGGATTCACCGTTCCAACCTGGTGGGCATGGGCGTGCTGCCGCTGCAGTTCAAGCTGGATCAGAACCGCAAGGCGCTGAAGCTTACGGGCAAGGAGAAGATCGATATTCTCGGCCTGACCGAGGTAGAGATCGTGCCGCGGATGAACCTGACGCTGGTGATTACCCGCGAGGATGGCAGCAGCGAGAAGGTCGAGGTGCTGTGCCGGATCGATACCTTGAATGAAGTGGAGTACTTCAAGTCGGGGGGGATTCTGCACTATGTGCTGCGGCAGTTGATTGCCAGCTAAGGGTCGCTGGAGATCAAATGTGGGAGGGGGCTTGCTCCCGATGACGGTATGTCAGTCAAAACATCTATGACTGATCCACTGCCATCGGGAGCAAGCCCCCTCCCACATTTTGATCGCGTTTAACGCTTCAGATCAGCCGAACAACCACTTCCACAACAGCACCAGCACCACTACCGCCAGCACCGGCCGCGCAATGCGGTAAGCCTTCGGATGCTTGCGCTTCCACTGCTTGACCACGCCGCTGAACTTGTCGCTGAAGGTCTTGCTCCAGGCATACGCCTGGTTGATGCCGCCGACGCGCTCGTCATCCAGGTTCTGCGGTGCGGTGGCGCGGCCCAACTGCTTGCTGACCCAGCGGTTGACGCGGGTCATCAGGCGGTTGCTCAGCGGACGCTCGATGTCGCAGAACAGGATCACGCGGGTCTTCTCGGTTTCGTTCTTCACCCAGTGCACATAGGTTTCGTCGAACATCACGTCTTCACCGTCGCGCCAGGCATACACCTGGCCGTCGACGAAGATGCGGCAGTCGTCGGAGTTCGGCGTGGACAAGCCCAGGTGATAACGCAGGGAACCGGCAAACGGGTCACGGTGCGGGTTGAGGTGGCTGCCGCCCGGCAACAGCGCGAACATCGCGCCCTTGACGTTGGGGATGCTGCTCACCAAGGCCACGGTTTTCGGGCACAGCACCTCGGCCGATGGCAGGGGTTTGTCGTACCACTTGAGGTAGAAACGCTTCCAGCCCTTCTTGAAGAACGAACCGAAACCGGCGTCGTTGTTCTTTTCGGCGGCGCGGATGTAACCCTCGTCGAACAGGTGCATGGCCTCTTCGCGGATCACCTCCCAGTTGTCCTTGAGCACGTCCAGTTCCGGGAACTTGCTGCGGTCCAGGTACGGCTTGGACGGCACAGCCGAAAACAGGTACATCAAGGCGTTATAGGGGGCGAACAGCGCCGAATGGTTGACGAACTGGCGCAACATCGGCAAACGGGCCTTGCCGCGCAGGTGCACATACAGCGTGCTGCCGATAAACAGCAACAACACCGACAGTTTGGCGGCCAAAGAAAAGGTCATGCAGCAACTCCTGGAAATAAGCGCCTGGCCAACAGCCTCCCGGCGACGGGAGACCAGACGTGACAGCCGGCCATGATAAACAGTTGGGCCATTATGCAGAAGGCCCAGGCTGACCGGCTGACATAAATCAAGCCTGGTTTTCCTGCTCGGTAAACAAATCGCTGAACAGCATGCTCGACAGGTAGCGTTCACCGGAGTCCGGCAGGATCACCACAATGGTCTTGCCCTGCATTTCCGGCTTCTCGGCCAGGCGTACGGCCACGGCCATGGCGGCACCGCAGGAGATACCGCACAGGATGCCCTCTTCCTGCATCAGGCGCAGGGCCATGGCCTTGGATTCCTCGTCGGTCACCAGTTCCACGCGGTCGACCATCGACAGGTCGAGGTTTTTCGGCACGAACCCGGCGCCAATCCCCTGGATCTTGTGGGGGCTGGGCTTGATCTCTGCACCGGCCAGGGCCTGGGTGATCACCGGCGACACCATCGGCTCGACAGCCACCGACAGGATCGGCTTGCCTGCAGTGTTCTTGATGTAGCGCGACACACCGGTGATGGTGCCCCCCGTGCCCACGCCCGCCACCAGCACGTCCACGGCGCCATCGGTGTCGTTCCAGATTTCCGGGCCGGTGGTTTTTTCGTGGATGGCCGGGTTGGCCGGGTTTTCGAACTGGGCCGGCATAAAGTAGGTGGCCGGGTCACTGGCAACGATTTCGCCGGCCTTGTCGATGGCACCCTTCATGCCCTTGGCCGGCTCGGTGAGGACCAATTCGGCGCCGAGGGCCTTGAGCACCTTGCGGCGTTCGATACTCATGGACGCCGGCATGGTCAGCAGCAACTTGTAGCCACGGGCGGCGGCGACAAAGGCCAGGCCGATGCCGGTATTGCCGGAAGTCGGTTCCACGATGGTCATGCCCGGCTTGAGCTTGCCGGTGCTTTCGGCGTCCCAGATCATGTTTGCGCCAATGCGGCACTTCACCGAATAACCCGGGTTACGCCCCTCGATCTTGGCCAGGATGGTCACGCCACGCGGTGCGATACGGTTGATCTGAACCAGGGGCGTGTTACCGATGGAGTGCGCGTTGTCTGCAAAAATGCGGCTCATGGCGGGTCCTATTAGGCGGTTTTCAGAAAGGCTCCAAGGGTATGCCTCGTGCTGCAAAGCGTCCAGTCGAAGGAACGTTGCACCTGCCGCAGGGGTCCACCGCACCAGTATGGACAGAGGACTCTCCCCATGAAACGTCGCTACAGCTGGCCACTATGGACCATTGCCGGATTGCTGGTGGTCCTGGTCGCCGTGAGCATCGCGCTCCCTTACTTGGTGCGTAACTACCTGAATGACAAGCTCGCCGACATGGGCGATTACCGCGGCCAGGTGACCGACGTGGACCTCGCGCTGTGGCGGGGTGCGTACCGGATCAACGGCCTGGAGATCGTCAAGGTCGACGGCAAGGTGCCCGTCCCGTTCGTCAAGGCGCCGCTGATCGACCTGGCGGTGAGCTGGCACTCTCTTTGGTACGACCACGCGGTGGTGGCCAAAGTGCTGTTTATCCAGCCCGAGGTTAACTTCGTCGACGGCGGCGCCAACAAACAAGCCTCCCAGACCGGTAAGGGTACCGACTGGCGCGAGCAGTTGAGTAAGTTGGCCCCCATCACCCTCGACGAAGTACGCATCGAAGACGGCAAGATCGCCTTCCACAACTTCAGCTCCAAGCCCGTGGTGAAGATCGACGCGACCGACGTCAACGCCAGCTTCTACAACCTGACCAATGTGGTTGACGTCAAAGGCCGGCGCGACGCGCGCTTCGACGGCAAGGCCCTGCTGCAAGGCCAGGCCCCGCTGGAAGCCACCGCCACCTTCGACCCGCTGAGCAATTTCGAGAACTTCGAGTTTCGCTTCCGCGCCAGGGACTTGCAGCTCAAGCGCATGAACGACTTCGCCGCCGCCTATGGCAAGTTCGACTTCAAGGCCGGCACCGGGGACGTGGTGATCGAAGCCCAGGCGGAAAAAGGTCAATTGACCGGGTACATCAAGCCGCTGCTGCGCGACGTGGAAGTCTTCGACTGGCAGCAGGACGTGGAGAACAAGGACAAGAACATCTTTCGTTCGATCTGGGAGGCCGTGGTGGGCGCCAGCGAGACCGTATTGAAGAACCAGGCAAAGAACCAGTTCGCCACCCGCGTGGAACTCAGTGGCAGCGTGCACCAGCAAAATGTCAGCGCGTTCTCCGCATTTTTGGCGATTTTGCGTAATGGTTTTATCCAGGCGTTCAATGCGCGCTATGAGCAGCCCAAGCCCAGCGCAGATTAAAATGTGGGAGGGGGCTTGCTCCCGATGGCAATGTTTCAGCCAACAGATTCATTGGCTGATCCGCCGTCATCGGGAGCAAGCCCCCTCCCACATTGGTCATTCAGAGACTGAATAACCCGTCTGCGTTCACAGTCGCCGGGGCCGCGAGGTATAGTCCGGGCATTGATGAATTCGAGGAATGACCGATGAAGTTCGAAGGCACCCAGGCCTACGTTGCCACTGATGACCTGAAACTGGCCGTCAACGCTGCCATCACCCTGGAGCGTCCGCTGCTGGTCAAGGGTGAGCCCGGCACCGGCAAGACCATGCTCGCCGAACAACTGGCCGAGTCCTTCGGCGCCAGGCTGATTACCTGGCACATCAAGTCCACTACCAAGGCCCACCAGGGCCTGTACGAGTACGACGCGGTCAGCCGCCTGCGCGACTCGCAACTGGGAGTGGACAAGGTGCACGACGTGCGCAACTACCTGAAGAAGGGCAAGCTCTGGGAAGCATTCGAGTCCGAGGAGCGGGTGATCCTGCTGATCGATGAAATCGACAAGGCCGACATCGAGTTCCCCAACGACCTGCTGCAAGAGCTCGACAAGATGGAGTTCTACGTCTACGAAATCGACGAGACCATCAAGGCCAGGAAGCGCCCGATCATCATCATTACCTCCAACAACGAAAAAGAGCTGCCGGACGCGTTCCTGCGCCGCTGCTTCTTCCACTACATCGCCTTCCCCGACCGCACCACCCTGCAAAAAATCGTCGATGTGCACTACCCGGACATCAAGAAGGAGCTGGTCAGCGAGGCGCTGGACGTGTTTTTCGACGTGCGCAAAGTCCCCGGCCTGAAGAAAAAACCGTCCACCTCCGAGCTGGTTGACTGGCTCAAGTTGCTGATGGCCGACAATATCGGCGAAGCGGTGCTGCGCGAGCGCGACCCCACCAAGGCCATCCCGCCTCTGGCCGGTGCCTTGGTCAAGAACGAGCAAGACGTGCAGTTGCTCGAACGCCTGGCATTCATGAGCCGTCGCGGTAATCGATAATGTTGCTCAACCTGTTCAATGAAATGCGCGCAGCCAAGGTCCCGGTGTCGGTGCGCGAGCTGCTCGACCTGATCAACGCGCTGAAACAGCGCGTGACCTTTGCCGACATGGACGAGTTCTACTACTTGGCCCGGGCGATCCTGGTCAAGGACGAACGGCATTTCGACAAGTTCGACCGCGCCTTCAGCGCCTACTTCAATGGCCTGGAAAAGCTCGACGATCACCTGCAGGCGCTGATCCCCGAAGACTGGCTGCGCAAGGAATTCGAGCGCTCGCTGAGCGATGAAGAGCGCGCACAGATCCAGTCCCTGGGCGGCCTCGACAAGCTGATCGAGGCATTCAAGAAACGCCTGGAAGAACAGAAGGAACGCCACGCCGGCGGCAACAAATGGATCGGCACCGGCGGTACCAGCCCGTTTGGCTCCGGCGGCTACAACCCCGAAGGCATTCGCGTCGGCGACGCCGGCAAACGCCAGGGCAAGGCGGTAAAAGTCTGGGACCAGCGCGAATACAAGAACCTCGATGACCAGGTGGAACTGGGCACCCGCAATATCAAGATCGCCCTGCGCCGCCTGCGCAAGTTCGCCCGCCAGGGTGCGGCCGAAGAGTTGGACATCGACGGCACCATCGACCACACCGCTCGCGATGCCGGGCTGCTGAATATCCAGATGCGCCCGGAACGGCGCAACACCATCAAGCTGCTGTTGCTGTTCGATATCGGCGGCTCGATGGATGCCCACGTGAAGATCTGCGAAGAACTGTTCTCGGCCTGCAAGACCGAGTTCAAGCACCTGGAGTACTTCTACTTCCACAACTTCGTGTACGAGTCGGTGTGGAAGAACAACCAGCGCCGCACCTCCGAGCGCACCTCCACCCAGGACCTGCTGCACAAGTACGGTGCCGATTACAAAGTGATCTTTATCGGCGATGCGTCGATGGCGCCCTATGAAATCACCCAGGCCGGCGGCAGCGTCGAGCATTGGAATGAAGAGCCGGGGTATGTGTGGATGCAGCGCTTCATGGCCAAGTACAAGAAACTGATCTGGATTAACCCGTATCCCAAGGATACCTGGGGTTACACGGCCTCGACGGGGATTGTGCGGGAGTTGGTGGAGGATCAGATGTACCCGCTGACGTTGCGCGGGCTTGAGGAAGGGATGCGCTTCCTTTCGAAATAAACGCCGGTCCCAATCATGTAGGAAATCTAATGTGGGAGGGGCGGTGCGTCGCACCGCCCCTCCCACATTTTAAATTGCGGTGTTATGTAAAGCGGCGCAAATACTCGACATGCTGCCGATGCGCCGTTTCCTGCACCACCGGCGCCAACCTCACCTTTTCTCCCGGCAAACACTGCGCCAGCCGCGCCAGCGCCAATGGCGTCAACGCCCCTAGACGCGGGTACCCGCCAATGGTCTGGCGATCATTGAGCAACACAATCGGCTGCCCATCCGGCGGCACTTGGATGCCACCCAACGGGATCCCTTCGGAAATCAGCGAGGGCCCCTGGTACTGCAACGGCGTACCGAGCAAGCGCATGCCCATACGGTCGGCGCGGCTGTCCAGGGCCCAGTCGGTGTTGAAGGCATCGAACAGGCTCTGGCCGCTGAACCGACCAATTTGGGCGCCGACGATCACCTCCAGCGGCACCTTGGCCGGCAACGCCTGTTCGCTCAGCACTTTCATCGCACCGCCGGTACCGGAATAGGCCAAGCGCCCGCCTTCGGCCAAGGCCTTGCCGAAACCGTCCGGCCCGCCCAGCGCCTCACGTACCACCGTGGCGCAGCTGCCCAGCACATCCGGCGCATCAAACCCGCCGGGCGCCGCCAGGTAAGCCCGCGCGCCGCTGAACGGCTGGGTGAAGCGCAGGCGCTGGCCCTTTTGCAGGATAAAACTGCGCCCGGGGCTGAGGGCGCGCTCGTCGATATACGCGCCCAGATCCGCACCGGCCAACGCCAGCAGGCAATACTCCTCGGCCTGCACAGTAAAGCCGCCGAGGGTGATTTCCACCACCGGCGCGTCCAGCGCATTGCCCAGCAGCCAGTTGGCCCAGGACATCGACACCCAATCCAGCGCGCCGCCCTGGGTCACGCCCAGGTGACGCACGCCAAAACGACCGACGTCCTGCAACAGGCACAGCGGCGTGCTGGCCTGGATGATCAAGCGGCTCATGCCTGCGCCTCCAACGGCGTGTCATCGCCACCCAGATTGATAAATTCGGCGTGGCTGACTGACTCAAAGCGTACCGTGTCGCCAGGCTGCATCAGGCTGTAGCCGTCGCGCTCGCGATCAAACAGCTTGGCCGGGGTACGGCCAATGAGATTCCAGCCACCGGGGGACACCACCGGATAGGCAGCGGTCTGTCGCTCGGCGATACCGACACTGCCGGCCGCCACGCGCTGGCGCGGGGTGCTCAGGCGCGGTGTGGCGAGGATTTCATCCACCAGCCCCATAAAGGCAAAACCGGGGGCGAAGCCGAGGGCGAATACCTGGTATTCGTGGGCGCTGTGGCGGCGGATCACGTCGTCGACGGCCAGGCCACTGCGCTGGGCGAGTAATGTCAGTTCAGGGCCGACACTCAGGTCGTACCACACCGGCAGCACATGGCACTGGCCGCTGCCCTGGGCCTGGGGTTGCAGGTCGGTCAGGGCCTGGTCGATCAATTCCCGCGCCTGGGCCGGGCTCAACGCCGTGAGGTCGTAATGCACCATCAAGGTGGTGTAGGACGGCACCAGATCCACCAAGGCTGCGCCAAAACCGCTGCGCAAGCGATGGGTGGCGGCGAGCATCCACGGCATATTGGCTTCGGCGATCACCTCGAACAGACGCACCATCAGGCAGTCGATCGCCACCACTTCAATCCGCGGCTTCATGCTGGCTTCAATGCCTCGCGGATACGCTTTACGGCGGCGACCGAGCTGGCATTGTCGCCATGCACGCACAGGGTATTGGCGCGCAATAGCAGCGGGCTGCCGTCGCTGGCGGTCAGGGGTTGACCACGGGAAAGGGTCAAGGACTGTTGGACGATGACCTCTGGATCATGGTGCACCGCCCCCGGCAATTGACGTGAAACCAGATGGCCGTTGGCGTCGTAGGCACGGTCGGCAAAGGCCTCGAACCACAGGATCACCCCGTATTCGTCGCCCAGTGCCTGGGCCGCGCTGTTGTCGCGGGTCGCCAACAGCATCAGCGGCAGGTCGCCATACGCGGCCACGGCCTCGATCACCGCACGCAGTTGCGCCGGGTTGGCCATCATGTCGTTGTACATCGCGCCATGGGGTTTGACGTAACTGACACGTCCGCCCTGGGCACGGCAGATGCCGTCGAGGGCGCCGATCTGGTAATGCAGCAGGTCCTGGATTTCCTGGGGGGTGTACGCCATGGAGCGGCGGCCGAAGCCTTGCAGGTCCTGGTACGCCGGGTGTGCGCCCACCTGTACACCGTGCTTGAGGGCCAGGCTGACGGTCTTGCGCATGATGCTCGGATCGCCGGCATGAAAGCCGCAGGCCACGTTGGCGCAATCGATGAACGGCATCACCTCGGCGTCCAGACCCATGGTCCAGTTGCCAAAGCTCTCGCCGATGTCGCAATTCAATAGCAGACGGCTCACGGTGGTTGCTCCTGTAGGCTTTGTTTTTTGTAGTGTGGGATTTTTTACGCAGAACTCGCAACTTGTCCTGATACCCCAACGGCGCTTATCGTGGAATAGCCTGATTTTTGGCGTTTGCCCGGTGCGGCGTCCAACTAATAAAAACCGATCCATGCATAAGAAAAAGTTGATCCCATGAATTTGAAGTTCCTCGAAACCTTCGTCTGGGTGGCCAAGCTCAAGAGCTTCCGCCTGACTGCGGAGAAGCTGTTCACCACCCAGGCCTCGATTTCCAGCCGCATCGCCGTGCTGGAAAGCGAGCTGGGGGTAAAGCTGTTCCTGCGCGACTCCCGGGGCGTCAGCCTGACCCCGGAAGGCTTGAAGGTGCTCGATTACGCCGAGCAGATGATGGTGACCATGCAGGGCCTGAAACAGTCCCTGGAAACCACCAGCAGCAAGGTCGGGCGCATTCGCATCGGTGCGATGGACACGGTGATCCATACCTGGCTCAGCCCGTTGGTGGCGGAACTGATGGATCATTTCCCCCTGGTGGAAATCGAATTGATCGCCGACACCGCGCTTAACCTCAGCGATCAGCTGCAAAAAGGCTTTCTCGACCTGATCCTGCAAACCGACCTGCTGCGCCTGGAAACCGTGCGCAGCCTGGAGCTGGCCAGCCACCCCATGGCCTGGATCGTCGCCAGCCAGTCGATCTACAACCGCGACTACGCCTCCCTCGCCGAACTGGCCCAGGAGCGCATCATCACCTACTCGAAAAACTCCCACCCGCACCAGGACGTCATCAGCCTGATGCAGGCCAACGGCGTGGCCGCGCCACGGATGAACTGCGTGAACTCGGTGTCGGCGATTACCCGGTTGTTGCGCGATGGCTTCGGGATTGGTGCGTTGCCGCCGGTGCTGGTCAGGGAAGAACTGGCGCGGGGCGAATTGGTGATGTTGCCGATGGCGCAGAAACTGCCGAACCTGCAGGTGGTGGTGTCGTGGCGCGTGGGGGTGGAATTGGTGGAGGAGATCGTGGGGTTGTGCCAACAGGTCGTTGCCCGCTATGCCGAGGAAGTCGGCGAAGAGCGGATGGTGCTGAGCAACTGAATAAACCGGTACAAATGTGGGAGGAGGCAAGCCCCTCCCACATTAGACCGAGGTGTGGGTTAGAGACCTTTCAGGTCCCGCTCTTCGATTGGCCGGCTCTGGCGCAAGCGCTTGCCACCCAGCACCACCCAGTCGATCAGGCGGAACAGACACTCCAGGCCAAACGACAGCAGCATCGCCCCGCCCAGGCCCCAGCCCATGGCTTCGGGGGTCAGCAGGATCTGGTAGCTGTAGCCGTTCCAGGTCTCCAGGCGGATATCCGGGTCGGCGGCCACCGCCACTTGCAGGGCACGGATGTACCACGGGCCTTGCATGGCCTGGAATTGCTTGTCCAACGCCACCTGGCGGTCAAGCATGGCACCCAGGCTGTTGGCGTCGCTCTGGAACACCGGGTCGTCGCTGGCGCGGTAATGCGCCACCAAGGCCTTCAAGTCACCGTTGAAGAACTGTCGTGCGGTGGTTTCAAACCCGCTCAGGCCGGTCTGCGCCTCGATCAGGTGGGCTTCGACGCGCTTGGCGTAGTCGTTGATAAACCCCGGCACTTGCACGCCGACCAACAGGCCAATGGCAAACAGCACCAACCGCAGATAGCTGAGCAACATGGTCGATATCCTTACTCGGTAACGCCCTGGCTGACGCATTCACCGCGTCGCCACAGGCTCCATTGGCCCGGTTCGTAGCGGGTCCAGTTTTCGTTGTCGGTCAACGGCTCGGTGGCGATCACCGTCACCACATCGTTGGGGGTGGTTTCGGCCTGAAAATCGACGATCACGTCGACATCCTTCAGGCGCGCCGGACCAAACGGCGCACGCCGGGTGATCTGCGCCAGTTTGGTCGAGCAATAGCAAAACAGCCAGTCACCGTCGCTGAGCAGGCAGTTGAACACACCTTTGCTGCGGTATTCGGCACAGGCGGCGATCAGGTCCGGCAGCATCTGTTCGATGTCCACCGGCTCGGGGAAGGCCTCGCGCACGCGGTTGAGCAGGTCGCAGAAGGCCGCTTCGCTGTCGGTATCGCCGACTGGCCGATAGAACGTGGCGCGGGGGTGGAAGTCTGCCAACTGGCCGTTGTGGGCGAAACACCAGTTGCGGCCCCACAGTTCGCGCACGAACGGGTGGGTGTTGGCCAGGCTCACCTTGCCGACGTTGGCCTGGCGGATATGGCCGATCACCACTTCACTCTTGATGGGGTAACGCTGCACCAGCAGGGCGACTTCCGACTCACTGCTGGCGGCCGGGTCCTGGAACAGGCGCAGGCCACGACCTTCGTAGAAAGCGATGCCCCAACCGTCGCGGTGGGGGCCCGTACGTCCACCGCGCTGCATCAGCCCGGTAAAGCTGAACACGATATCGGTGGGGACGTTGGCACTCATGCCCAATAATTCACACATGCCAGGGCTCTCGCTGCAGGGCGGACAACGTTAAAGGCGCGGTTCGACCCGCATACCGCTCACCGGTGCAGGACGACGGAACGGCTCGTCGTCTTCATCCACAGGCTCGGCGGCCAAGGCGGCGTCGGTGGCGGCCTTGCGCTCACGGCGGGCGTTGGCGGCGCGCTCGATGGGCCAGCGGATCAGCACAAACACGAGGTACACACCAAAGGCGATCAGGGTGTACATGAACAAATCGGAAATCGCCCGCCAGGCGTTATTGCCGACCTTGAGCACCAGGTCCAGGGCCGTGATGGCCACGGCCGGCGCGAACTGAGTCTTGACCGGGTCGACGATGGTCGGGCTCAACAACAGCACGGCCATCAGCAATTGCAGCGGTTCGCGCAGCCAGCGCCAGATCCAGCGGGTCATGCGCCACCACACCAACAGGCAGCCCAAGGCAGCGAAGGCGTAAAGGCCCCAAGCGGTCAGATAGTCGTTCTCGGTCATGGTGTCCATGGCAAGGTAGGCAAGTCGGGTGGAGACAGACCATTACTGGTCTGCCTCCCCCTAAGAACCATACGTGCGTCTTTCAACGCATACGGCTCAAGTCTTAAGTAAAACCCCTTGTGGGGCCGGCTTGTTCACTGTCAATCCACGGCTGTGAAGCTGTTGGTGACACACTGGGTGCAATAGTACTCGGTTATCCAAGGTGTCTCTACCGCCTTGGGAGCGGTGGACGATGTGATGGTCATGCCATCCCGTTGTCTTGGTAATCGCTCCATTACACAATGGGCACAATCCTCGTTGACTCTGGAACAGGCTCAAAATCTGCTTGCGGTACTTCAGTTTGTTCAACATCCGCGCCATTCGCAATTTCTCGCCCGTTTCCTCCATGGAAGGGTCGAAGGGGTTGTACTCCCCGCTCACCTTCTTGTGCCGCTCAATCGGTGTACCCGCGAGCGAATACAACTCGACAGTCCTAATGCTTCCGCTTTCCTCTACTACTGTGGTGGCAAACACCCAGTCCCTGCTTTCCCGAGTCCGAAAATACTTCTTCTTGACCCATTCCAGCGATTTCTTGGGATGTCGCCGTTTTGCCCAGCGCCACAATGCACGAAACAGCAAATGGTCCAGACGACTGTACGCTTGCTTGGCAACCACTGGCTGGTGATACAACGCCCAGCCTTTCAAGATTGGGTTCAACAGCTTTATTAAGTAGTGCTGTGTCGCCATCTTGTTGGTATCTATCACGGTCTTGACCTTGCGATAGAACGTTCCCACGTTCTTCTTGCTCGGTTTGATCAGAAGCTTCCCACTGTACTTGCG
This sequence comes from Pseudomonas sp. 8 R 14, assembly GCF_900005955.1. Lineage (NCBI taxonomy): Bacteria > Pseudomonadati > Pseudomonadota > Gammaproteobacteria > Pseudomonadales > Pseudomonadaceae > Pseudomonas > Pseudomonas sp. 8 R 14. The sequence goes on from NZ_CVTH01000092.1 coordinate 151,324, forward strand.
GAAACTCCAACCCAGGAAGTCGAAGCCTTCATCTATGTGGACGACATGGGTTTTCTCGGGCGACAACTGCAATCCCCGCAGCGCGAGAAATTGCTCAACCCAAGGCTTGATCTCGTTTTCAAGCAGCTCTTTCGAGCTACCGGTAATCACAAAATCGTCCGCATATCGCACCACGTTGATTTTCAGCTTCTTCGCCTTTGTCACACCCAGATGTTGCTTGAGTTGCGACTCCAGCCCGTCCAGCACCAAATTTGCCAAGGTGGGCGAGATAATCCCGCCCTGTGGCGTACCCGCATCCGTCCCCTGTAGCTGGCCTTTATGAATCACGCCAGCCTTCAACCACTTCCGGAGGATCTCTTTGTCCGTGGGGACATTTGCGATCAGCCAGTCATGGTTAATGTGGTCAAAGCAGCCTTTAATGTCCGCCTCCAATACCCATTGGGCCGAAACCTTCTTGGATAGGCATACGAACAATTGCCCCATTGCATCCGCCGTAGAACGCTCGATCCGAAAGCCGTAGCTGTTTGGATCACCGGTGGTTTCTGCGATGGGCGCCAGGGCCAGCAGGTAAAGAGCCTGCATGGCTCTGTCAGTCATGGTTGGAATGCCCAGAGGGCGTTCTTTCCCATTCGACTTTGGGATAAACACACGCCGTAATGGCCGTGGTTTATACCCGTGGCGCTTCAACCCATTTGCCGCTTTCCATTTGGCATCGGGTGTATCCCAAAGCACGCGGTCGACTCCCGCCGTGCGCTTGCCTTGGTTCTCAGTGACACGCCGTACGGCCAGGTATCTGGCCGAACGAGAACGGGTCAGCATTCTTTGCAGGGCTTTCACCCGGCGCCAGTTGCCTTCCCTACAAGCCTTCGCAATCCGAATCTGCATCGCCCGTACGTTCTGCTGCACACGACACCAATCGATGTCATGCCAATGCTGCGGAACGCCGGAAGGCGCAGACCCGGCCATCTGGCTAGGTACTAACATGCTGCCTTCCTCTCAAGTTGCCCCGAGCAGAAGACGTACGCATCCCCTGACGGGAATGGACGCTCCCGTCAGGAGTGGATGAATAAGAAGCCCATTACTGCCGGACTTCGACGATCTTTGAGACAGGTTCACTCAGTGTTCATGCGATAAAAGACCACGCAGAAGTCTGCCCGGTTTCCCGTGGGGTAATGTCTCAACCCCTATCCGAACCATTACAGCCCGGCGTTCGCTTTTTCTGCGATCCCATACCCGCATAGCCAACAGATCCCCTTGCGGTTCACCTGCCCGAAGGCAGCCATACGGGCTTACCACGTTCCCTGCCTGTCACACGATTGGTTTAGGGTCTGCCTTTTCACCGGTGGTCTTGAGGACGACGTACGCCCAACCTGTACGGACGTAACCGACCACGTGCCTTTTGGCCCAAGCCTGTCAGCAGTTTTGGCTTGTTCATAGTTACGGTGTTTATCAGCAGTTCACTTACGTTACCCATGCCAACCAGCCTAGCGTCTCGACCCGGTACTGCTCCGAGCCTCTGCGCGCCACCTCGCGGTGAAAGCGCACCCTGACGAGGACTGCATTGTTGGAAAAGCTTCACACCCCACCGTTACCAGTGACGCATGTTTTCCTAGGCTATCGTTGGTCGCACAACGAGTCCGCTGCCACCCTGCAAGCAAGGTAGTTGGACAATGACAGACAGAGCTTTCGCTCGGGTCTTCAGATGGATGTGAGCAGGAACTGACGAGTCAGCATGCTCTCTATAGTGTTTCCTCCTGTTTCAAAAGCAGGAGAAAACCCCTGCGGGGATTCTCTCCCGCATGGGATAAGCCCTAAAAGGGCTGAGGACTAATGTGCACTTCAAGATCGGGGGAACCGGTCCTGTGGTCGAGCTTCCAAGTGCTAGTCGACCTATCTCTGTGCCAACCGCCGCAGCGGTAAGTCCTTGAAGGCATTGGACTTAAAGGGCAGTTTTGGTTCCTGGGACTGGGTACCCAAGCTGTCGATTTCCGCGATGGAAATCCCTCAAGATGACTGAACACCTCAAGGTTCTGAAGACACGCTACGCGTGTCGCACACAGGCGGCTATGATAACGGCTTTTGCGTGTCGCGGCTGCAATGCCTGCCACCTTCCGCCAGACAGAGAGTGCTCCATGCCTTCATCGACCGCCCCGATTGCCCGTAAAGCCCCAGGCCAGGACCCGTACGCCTGGCTGCAAGAGCGCGACAGCGTTGAAGTCCTTGATTACCTGAAGGCCGAAAATGCCTTCCAGGAAGCCCAGCTCGCCGACCAGCAGGCCCTGCGCGAAACCCTGTTCGAGGAGATCAAGGGCCGCATCCTCGAAACCGACCTGTCCCTGCCCTCTCCCTGGGGCCCGTATCTGTATTACACGCGCACCACCGCCGGTGACGAATACGCCCGCCACTACCGCTGCCGCCGCCCGGCCGACGACGGCAACCAGGTGGACGACAGCAGCGAAGAGCTGTTGCTGGACCCGAACGTGCTGGCCAACGGCGGCTTCTTTTCCCTCGGCGCATTCAGCATCAGCCCCGATCACCAGCGCCTGGCCTACAGCCTCGATACCAGTGGCGAAGAGATCTATACCCTGTTCGTGAAGGAATTGGCCACCGACAAAGTCAGCGAACTGGCGTTCGAGAACTGCGACGGCAGCATGACCTGGGCCAATGACAGCCTGACCCTGTTCTTCGGCGAGCTGGACGACACCCACCGCCCGCACAAGCTGTATCGCTACCGCCTGGATGGCACGGCGGCGCAGGAAGTGTTCCACGAGCCCGACGGGCGTTTCTTCCTGCACTGCTACCGCTCCAGCTCCGAGCGCCAGTTGCTGCTCTCGCTCGGCAGCAAGACCACCAGCGAGGTCTGGGCGCTGGATGCCGACCAGCCGCACCTGGACTTCACCTGCCTGGCGCCACGGGTCGAGGACCATGAATACGATGTCGACCACGGCCAACTGAATGGCGCGTGGACCTGGTTTATCCGTAGCAACCGTGATGGCATCAACTACGCCCTGTTTGTGGCGACCGACATTGGCGACGTGCCAACCGAGGATGAGTGGCAGAACCTGATCCCCCACAGCGATGACGTGATGCTCGACGGCGTCAGCCTGAACACCGGTGCCATGACCCTGAGCCTGCGCATCGGCGGCCTGCCGGTGATCGAAGTACACCCCCAGGGCTTGCCGCCGTATCGCGTGGAGCTGCCCGATGCCGCCTACAGCCTCTACGTGCAAAACAGCCTGGAATTCGTCAGCGACAAGATCCGCCTGCGCTATGAAGCCCTGAACCGCCCGGCCCAGGTGCGCCAGCTGGAACTGGCCAGCGGCGCGCAACAGGTGCTCAAGGAAACCCCGGTACTCGGCGTGTTCAATGCCGATGACTACGTCAGCCAGCGCCTGTGGGCCACCTCCGCCGATGGCACCCAGGTGCCGATCAGCCTGGTGGTCAAGCGCGACCAGCTCGGCAAGCCAACACCGTTGTACCTGTATGGCTACGGCGCCTATGGCTCAAGCCTCGACCCGTGGTTCTCCCATGCACGCCTGAGCCTGCTGGACCGTGGCGTGGCCTTCGCCATTGCGCATGTGCGCGGCGGTGGCGAACTGGGTGAAGCCTGGTATCGCAATGGCAAGCAGGAACACAAGCAGAACACCTTCAGCGACTTTATCGCGTGTGCCGAACACCTGATCGCCGAGGGCCTGACCACCTCCAGGCAACTGGTCATCAGCGGCGGCAGTGCCGGCGGCCTGTTGATCGGCGCGGTGCTCAACCAGCGTCCGGAGTTGTTCCAGGCGGCGATTGCCGAAGTGCCGTTTGTCGACGTGCTCAACACCATGCTCGACCCGGAATTGCCGCTGACCATCACCGAGTACGACGAGTGGGGCAACCCCGAAGAGCCCGCGGTGTATGAACGCATCAAGGCCTACGCACCGTACGAAAACGTCAGCGCCCAGGCCTACCCGGCCACCCTGGTGATCGCCGGCTACAACGACAGCCGCGTGCAGTACTGGGAAGCGGCCAAGTGGGTGGCCAAGTTGCGCGCAACCAAGACGGACGACAACCTGCTGTTGCTCAAGACCGAACTGGGTGCCGGCCACGGCGGGATGAGCGGTCGCTACCAGGGATTACGTGACGTAGCACTCGAATATGCATTTGTGTTCAAGGCGCTGGGGCTGGTTTAAGGAACTTAGCGGGGCGGTCCTGTCTGAACATTCAGACCGCCTCCTGATTGATGGACCAAGATTGCAGCCATGGCACTCCCGACTTTAATGAATACCGAAATCCGCGACATGCTCATGGACTGCGGCCTGTTCGACCCGTTGTTGCCGGAAGACTTTTACGTCGCCGCCGGCTACTTCAATATCAGCAGCATTGCCGAGGGCGAGGTGATTTTCCTCGAGGGCGATGCCGGCACCTTCATGTGCATCATCCACAGCGGCCAGGTGGCGGTGCAGAAAACCAACCACACCGGCCAGCGCCTGACCATTGCCACCCTGCGCAGCGGCCGGGCCTTTGGGGAGATGGCCGTGCTTGACGGCGAGCGGCGCTCCGCCAGTTGCGTGGCCGCCAGCGACTGCGTGTTGTTGAACCTGGGCAAGGACGCCCTGGAAAAGATGCTCAATGAAACGCCGCGTGTGGCGGCGAAGATCATCCGCGCAATCGCCATCGCGTTGTCCAAGCGCCTGCGCATGGCCGATGGGCAATTACTCTCCCAACAGTTTTAACCGCCGGGCGTCTTCGGCTTGCTGTCGTTCTGCTGCAGGCCAGGCACCGTCTGGTCCTTCGGCGGCGTCGGCAATACGATGGGCACCAACGGCGGTGAACCGTTCGTCTTCGGCACGGCCGGCGGGGTGATCTGCGGGTACAGCGTCGGCGTTGGCGTGCCCGGTGCGCCGGGGCTAGGTGCCGGCGCCACCGGTACGGTTTGCAACTCCTGAGCCTGCGCCGCACCCAATGCGAGCGCGCTCAACACAATGACCGTTAGAATGCTGCACTTCATCGATGGCTCCATGGCCTGACCGGAATGTCGTAAGGCTACTCCCAACCGCGCAAGAATGCCCTTCCCAATGAGATTTCCATGAAACGTTTCGTTCTGCTGGACACCACCCCGATCCCCGACAACGGCGGTGCCTTGTGCCTGTTCGAATACGGTGAAGACTTTGTCATCAAGATCCAGGGCGGTGACGGCGGCCAGTTGATGAACACGCGCATGCACGGCTCCGAAGACGCGCTGGCGCAAATCCCTTGCCGCAAGGTCGCGGGGCGCCCGGGCTCACGGGTATTGATCGGTGGGTTGGGCATGGGCTTTACCCTGGCGTCGGCGCTCAAGCACCTGGGCAAGAGCGCCGAAGTGGTGGTGGCGGAACTGGTGCCCGGTGTCGTGGAATGGAACCGGGGGCCACTGGGGGAAAAGTCCGGCCGCCCACTGCTGGACCCGCGCACGGTGATCCGCATGGAAGACGTGGCCAAGGTGCTGCAGGCCGAGCCCCAGGGCTTTGACGCGATCATGCTCGACGTCGACAACGGCCCCGAAGGCCTGACGCAGAAGGCCAACAGCTGGCTCTATTCCGCCGGTGGCCTGGCTGCCTGCGCCAAGGCCTTGCGGCCCAAGGGCGTGCTGGCGGTGTGGTCCGCCAGCGCCGACAAACTGTTCAGCGACAAACTGCGCAAGGCCGGTTTCAAAGCCGAGGAAGTGCAGGTGTTTGCCCATGGCAACAAGGGCACCCGGCATACCATCTGGATAGCGGAGAAGCTCAAGGGCTGAGCACGCTTCCCAAGACGCCCCTCCCACATGTTGATCCCTGTCAGTTGTGGGATTTGCGGTAGTCGATCACGTACGGCACTTTTTTGTCGAAGGTCTTCTCCAGCTCATCGCGGTCCAGCCGGGTCATGCCGCCCAGTTGATGGGCGGTAAAACCGCTGTCACCCACCTGTGAGCCCGGCGCCAGGCTGACCATGCGCTTGGCGACCGCTTCGATAGCATCCTTGTAGCCGCCTTTCTTGTTCAGGTTGTACTGGCCCAGATCAATCTGCGTGCGCAGCCAGTTACCCCAATAGAACTCCAGGAACTCCGGGGCGATCTGCCCGTCATTCGGCTTGCCATAGGCGGCCTTGCGGGTGAAGTACACCAGGCTGCGGAAGGTGTCGTCCTGCAGGTTCTTGAAGCCCAGGTGTGCCGGCAGTTGTTCCGGCGGCAGGGCCTGGCCCTGGTTGTCCTTGAGCCAGACCTTGCGGGCCGCTTCCATGCGCTGCCAGAAGCTCGCCATGTTCGGGCTGTTGCTGAAGTCGTCGGTGACCTTGACCCACATCTTCAAGCGCGGGCCGCCGCCGGGCACTTCCCACAAGGTGGTGAAACTGTGGTGACCGTCGGTCAGGTACAGCTGGCCGGCAGGGCCGACCACCACGGTTTTCATGTCCTCGGGATGGGTGCCCACCGGGTCCTTGCAGGTGAAGCTGTCGGGCTGGTGCAGGTCAGCCTTGTCGGGCACCTTGCCGGCCTCACCCTGGCCGTTGGTTTCGCAGTATTCATCGAAGACCTTGGCGGGTTTGTCGGCGAACAGGCCCAGGCTGTAGTAGATCTGGTCGAAGCCCACCACCGCCTGGGTCGGATGCAACTGTTCAAGGGCAACCTCGATCACCTGCCCGGGCTTGGGCGTCGAGAACGCCTGGGCCTGAAGGGTAACGACACACAGCAGCAGTGCAACAGTCCATGAAAGCAGACGCATGTTTTTCAGATCCTTATGAGTAAAGTAAATCGATCCCAGCGGTCATTTGCGGCGCAAGCGGCTAGAATCAACGCTATCCGTGACCACCAAACAGCCAGGAGCCATGATGAGCTCGACCAACCCGCCCTCCCACACCGCCAAGCTGGACCGCATCCTTGCCGATGCCCAGCGCGACCGGGAAATGGGCTACCGCGACAAAGCCCTGAAGATGTACCCCCACGTGTGCGGCCGCTGCGCCCGTGAGTTCGCCGGCAAGCGCTTGAGCGAACTCACCGTACACCACCGTAACCACAATCATGATGACAATCCCCAGGACGGCTCGAACTGGGAGTTGCTGTGCCTGTACTGCCACGACAACGAACACTCGCGCTACACCGACCAGCAGTACTTCGGCGAAGGCTCCACCAGCAGCCCGACGATCGCCAAGGCCACGCATAACCCGTTTGCGGCGTTGGCGGGGTTGATGAAGAAAGACGACTGAAGAGTGTCGTCGCCTGTCCTGGCCTCATCGGGAGCAAGCCCCCTCCCACATTTTGAGTTGTGAACACTTTCAAATGTGGGAGGGGGCTTGCTCCCGATAGCGTTAGCCCAAGCAATACACCGCCTTGAGGCCGTATAATCGCCGCTTTTCTCCAAGGCACCCTTCCCCGTGGCCAATAAACGCTACAGCTGCATCGGTCTGTATAACCCCAAATCCCCCGAAAACGTTGGCTCGGTCATGCGTGCCGCCGGCTGCTACGGCGTGGCCTCGGTGTTCTACACCGGCGTGCGCTACGAGCGCGCCCGGGACTTCATCACCGACACCAAGAAGGTCCACCACGATATTCCGCTGATCGGCATCGATGACCTGAAGAAGATCCTGCCCCTGGGCTGCATCCCGGTCGCCGTGGAGCTGGTGGACGGTGCCCGCCCGCTGCCCGAATACACTCACCCCGACCGCGCGCTGTATATCTTCGGCCCTGAAGACGGGTCGCTGGATAAAGACATCCGCGACTGGTGCGAAGACGTCGTGTACATCCCCACCACCGGCTGCATGAACCTGGCCGCCACCGTCAACGTGGTGCTCTACGACCGCATGGCCAAGGGCAATAACACCCGTTCGGGCCCCAAGTACTGATCTTTTGGGAACATCCGGCGCCTGCGCGCAGTCAGCTGCATACACTTGACCTTGTTGGAGACAGATCATGAGCGACAGCACAACCTTGCGACCTATCATCGAACACACCCCCTTCCAGAATCAGCCCACCCAGAACGTGCACGGCTGGGAACGTATCGGCTCAGTGGCCGGTGGCGTGATGATGGTGGGCAAAGGCCTGCGCCGTGGCGGGATTTTCGGCCTGATTCAGGTGGCGATCGGCGGCGTGGCACTGGCGCGCGGGTTTACCGGGCACAGTGCGCTTAAAGACAAGCTGGAACAGGGCCGCCAGGAAATGAACAGCGTACGCACGAAGATCGAGCGTGCCGGTGCAGAGCTGAAAAACCTGAAGACCAAGGCGGAAGTGGCGGCTGAGAAGGCCGTTAAGACCACGGGTTAGATTCAAATGTGGGAGGGGGCAAGTCCTAATGCCATCATGTAGGAGCGAGCTTGCTCGCGAAAAACTCACAGGCGCCGCGTTCATTCAGGAAGCACGCGTTATCGTTGACGTTTTTCGCGAGCAAGCTCGCTCCTACATGGCATTAGAGCTTGCCCCCTCCCACCTTTTGTTTTGTGTATGGCGAGGGCTCAGCGCAGCAGCTTGCTGTCCAGTACCACCGACGATTCCCCAATGATGCTCTCGGCCAACTGCACAAACTCGGCGGTGGTGATGCTGTTGGCGCGCATCACCGCCTGCGCGAGATCATCCAGGGAGCGCTTGTTGTGAGTCTTTACGCGGATCTCGCGATCCAGCTCCTGCAACACCACCACCGCCCGTGACACCGTCGCACCGCTGACGTGGTCGCCGCGCAGGCTGGTCACGTCCTTGCCGTCCCTGGCCAAGCGCGCCTGTATCGCCTGATAGCGCTCATCGGTCACCCCGCCGGCACGGCGCACCAGTTCAATGGCGTAGTACTCCGCCAGCCCCTCGCTGATCCAGTCGCTGGTGTCGTGGTCGTTGAAGCGGCCAATCGCCTGCACCACTTCACGGATCAACGGGCTGCTGCCGTTCTCGCTGACCAGCGGCGTGCGGCTGTTGAGGTAGATCGAGTCGCGCGACGAGACCGCACCACGGCGCATCGGATCGCTGGCGCCCACCACCAGCAGCTTGGCCGGATGACGTGGGAACGCCGCTTCCACCTGCGGCCAGACAAAGGTCAGCAGTGTCAGCACATCCATCCGCCGCATGGCTTGGCCCTTGGGCGAGGCGATGGTCACTTCGGTCTCGCCCAGGCGCACGCGGCGGCTGCCCAGGGTGCCGGCGAGCATCCAGCCGGTGGGCCGGTCAAACAGGCGCGAGACGTTGTCGATGCGGAACTTGTTCTTGCCGATGCGCGGCCAGGCGGTTTCGATGCTTTTCCAGCCGGCCGGCAGTTCGAACACCAGGCGCGAGACCAGTTCGACGCCGTCCTGCTGGTCGAGGCGTGCGGGCGGCACCAGGTCTTCGCCGCGAAACAGCGCCCAGCTCGGAGTCATCCGAGCTTCGTAAATACCCGGTTTGCGCGCGTGGCTCAGGCGCACCCGATAGGTCAGGCTGGCCTTGTTGGCGCTGGGTTGCCACAGGCCACGGTGGTCATTGACACTCCACTGGCCATCGGCCTTGAAGTCGCTGTAGTCGCCGGCGCGGCCCAGGTCGAAGTTCAGGCTGCGCACCGCCGAACCCTGGGACAGGCTCACCCGCACCTCGGCCTGATCGTCCTGGGGCAGCAGCTTGACGTGATAATCCAGGTCGACTTTCTTCGCGCACCACGCAGGCATGCTCAACGCCAGCAACACCAGGCTTGCCGCCAGCTTGGTTCCCGCCCTCATACACACTCCTTGTTCAGCCCGCGCGGAAGATCAGGTAATCCTCCCAGTCGTCCTCGGGCACGCTGCCTTCGCAGAGCATGCGCCCGGACTGGGAAATGCGTTCGTGGTGCACGGCATCGCGGTCGCCGCAGACCAGGTGGTGCCACAACGGCAGGTCCTTGCGCTCGCTGACCAGGCGGTAGCCGCAGGTGGGCGGCAGCCATTTGAACTGGTCGGCCTGGCCCGGGGTGAGCTGGATGCAGTCGGGTACCGAGGCACGGCGGTTGGGGTAGTCGGTGCACTGGCAGGTTTTCAGGTCCAGCAGCTTGCAGGCGATGCGCGTGTAATAGACGCTGTTATCGTCTTCATCCTCAAGCTTTTGCAGGCAGCACAGGCCACAGCCGTCGCACAACGACTCCCACTCCTCCTGGTCGAGGTGTTCAAGGGTTTTGCGTATCCAGAAAGGTTCGACTTTGGCGGCCATGGCTCTACATCGGTATCGGTAGGTGAAAAGGCCGCCAGTCTAGTGCCCAAGGCCCCTGGGGCCAAGCGCTTACGACTGTCGGTATGACAAGACTTGTCAGTCTAGCGGGGGCGCAGTAGCTTTGAGCGCCGAATTGACGATCAGGAGCTGCCCATGACACGCGTTGCCGATTACCCGATCCATACCCAGTTCACCGAACGCTGGTCGCCCCGTGCCTTTACCGGCGAGAGCATCCCGCAGGAAACCCTGCTGAGCTTCTTCGAAGCCGCACGCTGGGCACCGTCGGCCTACAACTCGCAGCCTTGGCGTTTTCTCTACGCACGCCGTGACACGCCGGACTGGGAGCGCTTCCTGGGCCTGCTGAATGAATTCAACCGTGGTTGGGCACAGCATGCGTCGGCCCTGGTGATCATTGCCTCGAAAACCGACTTCATCGCCCCCGGCGCCACGGAAGAAACCCCGGCACTGTGGCACACCTTCGACACCGGCTCGGCCTGGGGCCACCTGGCGCTGCAAGCCAGCCTCAGCGGCTGGCACACCCACGGCATGGCCGGCTTCGATCAGGAACTGACGCGCAAGGAGCTGAAGATTCCACAGGGTTATGCGCTGCATGCCGCCGTTGCGGTGGGCAAGCTGGGCGACAAATCGACCTTGCCGGAGTACCTGCAAGGCCGTGAAGCGCCAAGCCCGCGCAAGCCGCTGAGCGAGCTGGTGTCAGAAGGTGATTTCAGCCTCTGAAACTGACGCAATCTCAAAATGTGGGAGGGGGCTTGCCCCCGATAGCGGTGGTTCAGTCAATAGATACAGTGACTGACACTCTGCTATCGGGAGCAAGCCCCCTCCCACACTTTCTCCCCGCGCCGCCTCAGTAACCGCGCTCGAAATCCACTTCCCCGCGCAAGGCTTGCTTGGCCTTGTACGCGCGCAGGTTTTCCAGGAACAGCTCCACCATCATCGGCGGCGAGGTCGGCGCGGAGCTGTGCCCGGTCAACAGCAGGCCCCAGGCGGTCCAGAACGGGTGGCGCTGCGGCAACGGTTCCTGGCGGCACACGTCGATCACCGCGCCGGCCAGGTGCCCTTCTTTCAGGGCCTCGACCAGATCGGCATCCACCACCGCCACACCGCGCCCGACGTTGATGAACAAACCGGTCGGCTTGAACTGCTTGAACAGCGCTGCGTCGTACAGGTCATGGGTGTTCGGTGTGTTGGGCAGCAGGTTGATCACGTAGTCCACCTCCCCCACCAACCGGCCCAGTTGGTCGAGCCCGGCCACTTCGATAAACGGCGCTTGTTCCCGCGCAGTGCTGGCGATGCCGTACAGCTTGACGCCGAACGGCACGAGAAACTCGGCGACACGCTGGCCGATGTCACCGGTACCCACGATCAACGCCTTGCGCCCCGCCAGGCTCTGGCCGGTGCGGCTGTCCCACTTGCGCTCGACCTGGCTGACCAGTCGCGCCAGTACTTCGCGCTCGTGGCCCAGCATGTAGGTGAGGACAAATTCGGCCATGACCTGGCCAAAAATACCGACGGCGCGGGTCAGGCGATAGTCGCGGGGCAAGCCTTCGGCCAGCAGCGGCGTAATGCCGGCCCAGGTCGATTGCAGCCACTGCGGCTGGTGTCCCTGGCGCAACAGCGTCGCCAACAGGTCCGGCTGGCCCAGCCATACCGGGCAATCGGCGGCCAGGCGCGACAGCTCGGCCGAGTCGCCGCTGGTGAGCACCTCCAGGTCCGGCGCCGCGTCATTGAGCAATTGGGCGTAGAGCGGGTGATCCTGTTCAGCAATCAGAACACGCATGGTTCAAACCTTTCAAAAACAGTGCAGACGGCCGCCCGCTTCCCTACGGCCACCGCCCACTAATACGATTCCATTGAAACCTGTGCCCCGGGCGAGGCACTGCCCGATCACATCGGGTCGTTGCGACGCAGCAGCTCTTCGGGCAGGTGCTCGATGTACTCGTCCTCGGCCGGCGGCATTTGCAGGTGATAGCCCTGCTTGTCGAGGTTTTCCAGCACCACGATGATGTCTTCGCGGGACAACTTGCGCTCCGGCGTCAGCACCATGTCGAAGGCGTGGTGCGGTTTGCCGAACGCCGCCATCAAGGGCTCCGGCACGCGCTCCAGGGCGTCGCTTTTGAGCACGTAGAGGTACATGCCGTCTTTTTTCAGGCTGCGATAGATGGAGCAAATACGTTTCAAGGCTGTTCTCCGGCAGGGGCCAGGCTGTCGAGCAGCGCCTGGCCCATCAACTCGCGGCGCCAGCCACGCAGCGAGTCTGGCAATTGGTAAGGCCCATCGGGGAAGCCACTTTTAACCAGGGCTTCGAGGGTTTTCTTGCGCAGCATCAGTTCCGGCGCCATCTCCAGGCGCTCGGCGAATGTCTGGCCGAGGGCGCGCAGTTGCTTGATCAACGTGGCGGCGTCCACCGGCAGCGGTTCAGCCACGGCCGGCGGCCACTGGTCCATGGACACGCTGCCGGCACGCTTGATCAGGTCCAACAGGAACTGGCCATCCTGGCGCACGGTACGCGGGTGCATGTCTTCGATCTTGCCCAGGGCGGCGAGGTTGTCCGGCTGGGACTTGGCCAGGGGCCACAGCGAGTGTTCGCGAATGATGCGGTTGCGCGGCAGGTCGCGGGCGCGGGCCTGCTGCTCGCGCCAGGCGCAGAGTTCACGCAATACGGCAAGCTGGGCACGGGAGAGTTTCCACGCCAGCTTGGCGTCACGGTAGACCTCGTACGGGTCGACTTCGCGGCGCAGGTTGGCAACCAGTTCGGCACCGTCTTCCAGGACCCAGGCGTATTTATCATCCGACAAGCGCGGGCGCAGGCGAATGTAGACCTCGGCCAGGTGCACGGCGTCTTCGGCGGCGTAGCTCACCTGGGTCTCGGACAATGGCCGCTGCAGCCAGTCCGAACGGGTCTCGCCCTTGGGCAACTCGATATCGAGCACGGCTTGCACCAGGCGCGAGTAGCCCATGGAGAAGCCGAGGTTCAGGTAGGCGGCGGCCAATTGGGTATCGAACAACGGCACCGGCAGGCTGCCGGTCAGGCGCAGCAACACCTCAAGGTCTTCGCTGCAGGCGTGCACCACCTTGATCACCGCCGGGTTCTCCAGCAACGCGGCCAGGGGTTGCCAGTTGTCGATGGTCAGGGGATCGATCAGGTAAGCGCGTACGCCATCACCGATCTGGATCAGCCCGGCAATGGGATAAAAGGTGTCGACCCGCATGAATTCGGTGTCGAGGGCGACGAATGGCAACTGCTGCCATTCGGCGCAATGCTGGCCGAGGCTATCGTTGTCGCAGATCCAGTGAATATCGATGGCCACACGGCTCTCCCTTGAAGAATGGCGCGCAGTATATATCGCGAACGGGGCTAGCGAGCATCCGCAGTGCACAGGCAACCATGAAAACTCAGACAGGAGATGAAGAATAGTCCGACAAGTGGGAGTTATCCTTTCTTACGAAGAACGTAGACCCGCCACAGGCTGGAGCCCGGCATGAATTCCTGCTGACTCAAGACCTTGAACCCGGCCTGGCGAAATTCCTCTTCCACAGCGGTACGCGAGGGTACCGAGACAATCACCGTGTCGCGGCTGACCCGGTGAAACTCGCGCAGCAACGCCATGCGCCCTTCGCTGCTGGGCACATGACGAAACAACTCCAGGCAGAAAATGCAATCCACCGCATTCGCCGACAAACCGATGGAAAATGCCGAGCCCTGAAAGGTCTTGACGCGCTTGAGCAATGACGGCGGATGGTGGCTACGGGCGTGGTCGAGCATGTCCTGGGAATTGTCCGAGGCCAGGATCACGCGGTTGACGTGCTCGGCCAACACCGGCCAGAAGCGCCCCGAGCCGCAGGCCAGGTCCAGGATCAGCCCCGGCTCGCCAGCGACCTTGAGCGCCTGGCGCACCAACCACTCGTCGCGCCATGACGCCAGGCGCTGGCGCAGACCGGGCGGGCGCGTGTCACCGCAGACCCTGGCGTGCTCAAGGCCACAGCGTTCGGCGTATTCGATCTCGATGGAAGAAGGAGGTTGTGGCGACATCGCAGGCTCATGTGACTGAAACGGTAGTGAACGACCTTGATTCGCAGCTTAACCCTTGCAACGTGAAAAAAAGGTCGAAGCCCTCACCAGCGTAAAAACCATCACGCCTGATGCAGATACCAACGCCAGTCCTGCTCGCCCACCTCGCCCATGAACTGGCGGTATTCAGCATGTTTCACCGCCAGGTACACGCCCAGGAACTCGCTGCCGAACGCCTCCCGCGCCCAGCTTGAAGCCTCCAGTGCGCGCAGGGTGGTGAGCCAATCGGTGGGCAGCAACGCCTTGGCCTGGGCGTAGCCGTTGCCTTCCACCGGGGCACCGGGGTCGCGTTGTTCGCGAAGGCCACGGTGGATGCCCGCCAGGATCGCGGCCGCCGCCAGGTAAGGGTTGGCATCGGCGCCGCAAATGCGGTGTTCGATATGCCGGGAATGGGCCGGACCACCCGGCACCCGCAGGCTGACGGTGCGGTTGTCCACGCCCCAGGTGGCGGCCAGCGGCGCATAGCTGTTGGTTTGGAAACGGCGATAGGAGTTGGCGTTGGGGCAGAACATCAGCAGTGAATCGAGCAGGGTGCTGAGCATGCCCCCCACTGCGTGGCGCAGCAGTGGCGTGCCGTCGGCGGCTTCACTGGCGAACAGGTTGTTGCCCTCGGCGTCGGCCAGGCTGACGTGCATGTGCATGCCGGTGCCCGCCAGGTCATCGAACGGCTTGGCCATGAAGCACGCAGCCATGCCGTGTTTGTGCGCCACGCCCTTGACCAGGCGCTTGTAGCGCACCGCTTCGTCCATGGCTTGCAGGGCGTCGGCGCGGTGTTCCAGGGTGATTTCCACCTGGCCCGGGGCGTATTCGGAGATCGCCGTGCGCGCCGGAATGCCTTGCAGTTTGCAGGCGCTGTAAAGGTCGGCGAGGAACGGTTCGATCTGCTCCAGCTCACGCAGGCCGTAGACCTGGGTTGCGCGTGGGCGCCCGCCGTCCACGTCCCGTGCGGGTTGCGGGCGGCCATTGCCGTCGGGCTTCTGGTCGAGCAGGTAGAACTCCAGCTCCGCCGCCATTACCGGGTAATAACCGTCGGCGTTCAGGCCCTCGATCACCTTGACCAGCAAATGCCGGGGGTCGGCCACGGTGGCGGGCAGGCCTTCGGTGGGGTGCATGCTGACCTGCACCGCAGCGGTCGGGATCAGCCGCCACGGCATGCGCTGCAAACTGCCGCTGATCGGGTAGGCGCGGCAGTCGATATCGCCCACTTCCCACACCAGCCCGGAATTTTCCACATCGTCGCCATTGATGGTCAGGCCGAGGATGGTGCTGGGCAGCGGCCGCCCGCTTTCATACACCGCCAGCAATTCGTCGCGGTGCAGCAACTTGCCGCGCGGCACGCCGTTGTTGTCGAGGATAAACAGCTCGAACATCTCGATGTCCGGATGCTGTTCAAGGAAGGCGTGGGCTTCGTGCAGGCTGGCAAAAACACTCATGGGGGGTTCTCGTACGTTTGTTTCAGGCAGGCGCGCACAAGGGTGCGTCATCCGTGGGGTAAATCAGCGTAGGAGAAGGGGGTCTGGCGGGCGCGCGTGGCGGCAGTGGAACAGGGCCCAGAAGGCGAGCTCGGAGGGCAGTGTCGCAGGGTGAGTGTCGGAAGAGCCGCCCATGGGTGGATCACAATGATAGAGATGCGCCCAGCGTCACACGCCCGCATAGGTGTTTAAATTCAGGGTTGATGGAGTTTGGTTGCGACTTGGCTAAACATTCAACGCCCCTTGCTACCTGGCCTTGCTGCTGGAAATAATGACCGCCCCCGAGCATGCCCCAAGGACTCGATCGCATGAAAACAACGATAACCCTGTGCGTACTGGTAAGCCTGGCCACCTCCGCCCTGGCCGACACCGCCCCCTCGCGCCTTGACCAGGTGCTTGAGCGCGGCACCCTCAGCGTCTGCACCACCGGCGACTACAAGCCCTACACCTCGTTGCGCGCCGATGGCGGCTATGAAGGCATCGACATTGCCATGGCCGAGTCCCTGGCCAAGAGCCTTAATGCCAGGATCCAGTGGGTGCCCACCACCTGGAAAACCCTGATGCCGGACTTCCTCGCCCAGCGCTGCGACATTGCCGTGGGCGGGATTTCGGTGTCCCTGGAACGCCAGAAAAAAGCCTTCTTCAGCCAGTCCCTCGGGGTCGACGGCAAGATTCCGCTGGTGCGTTGCGCCGACGTCAAGCGTTACCAGACCGTGGAGCAGATCAACCAGCCCCAGGTGCGCGTGATCGAACCGGCGGGCGGCACCAACGAAGTCTTCGCTCGCGCCCATCTGGGCCAGGCGCAAATCCGCCTGCACGACAACGTGACCATCTTCGACGAACTGCTGGCCGGCAAGGCCGACGTGATGATCACCGACGCCAGCGAGGCGCGTTACCAGCAGAAGCAAAAGCCCGGGTTGTGCGCGGTCAACCCGGAGCGGCAGATGCAGTACAGCGAAAAAGCCTTCCTGCTGCCCCGCGATGATGTGGCGTGGAAGAGCTATGTCGACCAGTGGTTGCACCTGAGCGTGGCCACCGGCGTCTACGACGGCATCGTCAGCCAATGGTTGGCGGCGCCCTGAGCCATGGCCGTCTACGCTGTGGTCACATCAATAAGAACGAGGGACGGAACATGAAGGGATTGCTCCGCGCCACCTGGCTGCTGCTGTTGTGTTTCAGCCAGGTGCACGCCGACACGCCGGGTGAGGACGCCCAGGCCGCCAAGGCCTTGCTGGGAAAAGCCCTGGCCTACTACCAGACCAACGGTGACAAGGCCTTTGCGGCGTTCAGCCGCCAGGGCGAGTTCATCGACCACGACCGCTATGTGTTCGTGGTCGATACCCAGGGCGTGCTGCTGGCCAGTGGCGGGCCCTCCTCCGCCCTGATCGGCCGCGATGTGTCCGAGGTACTCGGGCCGGAGTTGCGCCAGTCATTCAAGGACGCGCTCAAGGTACCGGAAGGCCAGGGTATCCAACAGGCCGACTACCGCTGGCAGAACTGGAACGACGGCAAGGTCGAGCACAAGCATGTGTTTTACCAGCGCGTCGGCCAGCGCATCCTCGCTGTGGGTTATTACCTGCCGCGCGCCACCCCGGAACAGGCCCGGGCCCTGCGCAACAAGGCGGTGAACGCGTTGGTGAAGGATGAAGCCGGCACGCTCAAGGCCATCAACTCATTGCAGGGCGGTTTCCTGCAGGATGACCTCTATGTGTTTGTGGTGGACTTGAACACCCAGCGTTACGTGGCCCATGGCACCAACCTGCGACTGATCAACACCGATTTCAGCAAGATCAAGGACCCCGACGGCAAGCCGGTGGGCGAGCCGATCCTCAAGCTGATGGCCGAGCAGGACCAGGGAGAATACAAATACCGTTGGAAGAACCCGGTGACGGGCAAGGTCGAGAACAAGCATGCGTATATCCGCAAGAGCGGGCATTTCATGGTTGCGGTGGGTTACTACAGCCCCTGATCTGAACTGGAATGCATTCAAATGTGGGAGGGCCGGTGCGCCGATTCGACTTGCCCCCGATGGCAGTGTGTCAGTCGAAGATGTTCCAACTGAACCACCGCCATCAGGGCATGGGTATCTACACAATTTTCAGAGACTGGCGAGTTCCCCTGTGGCGA
>NZ_CVTH01000092.1:169148-305828 GCF_900005955.1 Pseudomonas sp. 8 R 14
TCGCCACAAGGAGATTTGTCAGGGGCTGAAAAGTTGTGTAGATACCCATGGCCTCCGGGGCAAGCCCCCTCCCACATTAGGTCTCTATTGTGTCAGTCAGCGGGTTTTGTCTTCCCGCCCGCGCAGCACGCGATTGGGCATCGCGATCGCCGCCGCCAACCCCAGCAGCGACACCCCCGCACTCACCAGCAGCAAATGCCGGAACGTCACCCCCAGCTCCCCGCGCAGGGCATCCTGCGCCGGGCCTGGCGCGGCGTTCAGGCCGTCAAGCAGCACGTTGCCGGAACCGCCTTCGGCCACCAGCGCACCGCTGGCCAGATGGGCGAAGCTGGAGTCCTGCAACAACGCCAGCAGCAACGCCGACATGCACGCCACCCCCACCGCGCCGCCCAGGGAGCGGAACAGGTTGGTGGTGCTGGTAGCAACGCCGATGTCCCGTTGCTCCACCGAGTTCTGCGCCCCCACCAGGGAGGTGGGAAACTGCATGCCGGCGGCGATCCCGCACAGCAACATGAATACGCCGGTCAGCAGCATATCCTGGGGCGCACTGTAGGCCATGCCCAGGATCGCCAGCGGGCTTAACAGCGCGCCGCTGAGAATCATCGGTTTGTAACGCCCTGTCACCGAGGTCATGCGCCCGGCGCAATAGGCGCCGATGGGCAGGCCCATCGCCAGGGGCAGCAAATGCAAGGCGGCGCTGTCGGCTCCGCCGCCGGTCACTGTCTGAAAGCGCAAGGGCATCAGCACCGTCAGGGAAATCGCCTGGAAGCTGGTGAAGAAAATCGTGCACCAGCACAGCACCGCACTGCGGTTGGCAAACAGGTGCATCGGCAGCAACGGCTCGCGGGCGCGGCGCTCGTGCCAGACGAACAGGGTCAATGCCACCAGGGCACAGGCCAGCAGCCCCAACACCTGGCTGTCACGCCAATGATGGCCCTGGCCGATTTCGGTAATGCCCAACAGCAAGGCGGTGAGGCCGATGATCATCAGCACCGTGCCGAGGTAATCGATGATCGGCTTGCGTTGCGGCGCCGGCAGCCCCACCAGGGTGCGATGGGCCACGTACCAGGCACCGGCGCCCAGCGGCAGGTTGATCAGGAACACCCAGCGCCAGGATAAATACTCGGTCATGTAGCCGCCCAACACCGGCCCGGCCACGCTGGCCACTGCGTACATGCTGCTGAAATAGCCCTGATAGCGCCCGCGCTCACGGGGCGGGATGATGTCGCCGATGATCGCCTGGCTCACCGAGATCATTCCGCCGGCGCCGATGCCCTGCAGCACCCGCGCCAGCACCAGTTGCTCCATGCTCTGGGCCATACCGCAGAACAACGAAGCAACGGTAAACAGCCCCATGCCGATCAGCATCATCGGCCGCCGCCCGTAGAGGTCGCCGAGCTTGCCGTAGATCGGCACCGCCACCGTCATCGCCACCATATAACCGGAGATGACCCAGGCCAGCAGGTTGACGTCGTGGAATTGCGCGGAGATGGCGGGCATGGACACGGCGACAATGGTCTGGTCCAGGGCACCGAGGAAGATCGCCATCATCAACGAGGCGAGAATACTGCGCACCGCGGGGAGCGGTGGCGCGGGCTGATTGAGCTGAGTCACGGCAGAACCTTCGAGCAGGGCCCGCGGGAAAAGGCAGCCCGCGGGAATGCTCGATACGATAGCAGGCTATTCGATAGGCTCGTAAGGAAGTCCGACGTAATTTTCCGCGATGGTCTGGCGCCCGGCTTCGGAGTGGATGAAGTACTCCAGCTCGCTCTGGGCAATGCGCTGGCTGAATCCGTCGGACTCAGGGAATTGATGCAACATCGAGGTCATCCACCAGGAAAACCGTTCGGCCTTCCACACCCGGCGCAGGCAAATGGCGGAATAACGTTCGAGCAAGTCCACGCGCCCCTCGCCATACACCTTGAGCAAAATCCGGAACAGGGTGCTCACGTCGCTGGCCGCCAGGTTCAAGCCCTTGGCCCCGGTGGGCGGCACGATATGGGCCGCATCGCCGAGCAGGAACAGGCGCCCGTACTGCATCGGTTCCACCACAAAACTGCGCAGGGGCGCGATGCTTTTTTCGATGGAGGGGCCGGTGACCAGTTGTTCAGCCAAAGCGTTGGGCAGCCGGGTTTTCAGTTCCGCCCAGAAGCGTTCGTCCGACCATTCGCCTACCGGCTCCTCGGCCGGCACTTGCAGGTAATAGCGGCTGCGCGTCGGTGAACGCATGCTGCACAGCGCAAAGCCCCGTGAATGCTTGGCGTACACCAGTTCCGCGTGCACCGGCGGGGTGTCGGCAAGGATGCCCAGCCAACCGAAGGGGTAGACACGCTCGAACACCTTCAGCGATTCAGCCGGGATCGACTGGCGCGCCACACCGTGGAACCCATCACAACCGGCGATGTAGTCGCACTCCAGGCGAAACGCCTGGCCCTGATGCTCGAACGTCAGCCAGGGTCGATCACTTTTAAGATCATGGGGCTGCACGTCGCGCGCTTCATACAGCGTGGTGGCGCCAGCGGCGGCGCGGGCGGCCATGAGGTCGCGGGTGACTTCGGTCTGGCCGTAGATCATCACCGATTGGCCGCCGGTCAGCGCCTTGAGGTCGATGTGGGTCAGTTGACCGTCCAGCGCCAGCTCGAAGCCATCATGTACCAGGCCTTCGGCATCCATGCGCTGGCTCACGCCCGCCTCGCGCAGCAGGTTGACCATGCCTTGTTCCAGCACCCCGGCGCGGATACGGCCTTGTACGTAGTCGGCACTCTGGCGCTCCAGGATCAGGGTCTGGATACCGGCGTTGTGCAACAGCTGGCCGAGCAACAGTCCGGAGGGACCGGCGCCGATAATGGCGACTTGGGTTTTCAGGGTTTTCATTATTTTTATCGCCCGCAAGTTCCACCCGAACGGATCGAGTGAAAGAGTTGTCATTGATCTTGTGGCTGACAGTTTTCACTTGAGTGCGCAGTATAAGAAGGTGAAAACTGCGACAAAACCTGCGCTTTTTGCCAATTTGGGCGATTACCGCACCACTGTCCTGAGTATCGGATTGAAACCATGACCAACACCGCGATTCCGGTCTTCAAGCTTTACGGAGAAAGCCAGCAATGGCCGACCCCCGATTTGTTGCACTGCGAAACCATTTCCCGGCGCAGTCGGGAATACCAGTGGGAAATCCAGCCCCACCGGCACGCGGATCTGTGCCAACTGCTGTACGTGCACAAAGGCCAGGCCGAGTTGGAAATCGAAGGCCAGCGCACCACCCTCAACGAAGCCACGCTGCAGGTATTGCCGCCGTTGTGCGTGCATGGGTTTCGCTTTGCCGAAGATGTCGAAGGCTATGTAGTCACCCTGGCGGCACCCCTGGTCAGCCACTTGCAAGCCCAACTGGGCGCAACGGCAGGCGGTTTGCAGCCCCTGGGCAGCTACCCGGCGGGCAAGGACAGTGATTACCTCAACAGCCAGTTCGCCCGCCTGCAGGACGAATACGCCGACGACCAACCGGCCCGGGACATGCTGATGCACGCGCTGGTCAGTGTGCTGCTGGTGTGGATCAGCCGCCAGGCCATCCAGCGTCGCCACCCGCGCGCGCCAAGGGGCCGCGAGTATTTCCGGCGCTTTACGCAATTGGTTGAACAGCACTATCGGGAACACCCGAAGATTGAGGATCTGGCCCACAAACTGGGTATCTCGGTCTCACACCTGAATGGGACGTGTCGGGAACTGGGCGGGCAGCCTGCCTTGCAGATCATGCATGACCGTCAATTACTCGAGGCCAAGCGCCTGCTGACCTACACCAGCATGACCATCAACGAAATGTCGGAAGTACTGGGTTTTTCCGACCCGACCAACTTCTCTCGGCTGTTCCGCCGACGGGTCGGGTTCTCACCCAAGGCGTTTCGCGAGCAACTCAAGGCCGAACAGCCGTCTACCTGAGTGCACTGAAACTGCCGGTGTGGGGAACGCATTGGTCCTGATGGCAGCTGATCGCAAAGGTCGGCTGCATCCGGGTCTGCTCCACGCGGTAGGCGGCGGTGCCATACAGGCCGGTCGCCAAGGCGCAGAGGAAGAAAATCATCAGGTATTTGCGGGTTTTAATGCTCATGGCACAGACCTCTGAGCGGATCTACAGGGTGCTGTTTAAAGCATAGGTCAACCAGGGCGAGTTGCCATTATTGGGCGACATTCAACAGGGTTATGTCGCCCTAAAGACACCTATCCCACACCGGCTCCTCGGGGAACCTCACCACCAGGAAATCCAGCAGGCTGCGCAGCGCCGAAGGCATGTGTTTGCGTGACGCATAGACCGCGTAGATGTTCATCTGCCGGGGTTCGGCCTCGGGTAGCAGACGTACCAGTTCACCACGGCGGATGTGATCGCCGGCCTGGTAGCT
The DNA here is from genome assembly GCF_900005955.1 of Pseudomonas sp. 8 R 14. Classification (NCBI taxonomy): domain Bacteria; kingdom Pseudomonadati; phylum Pseudomonadota; class Gammaproteobacteria; order Pseudomonadales; family Pseudomonadaceae; genus Pseudomonas; species Pseudomonas sp. 8 R 14. Next base: position 173,540 of record NZ_CVTH01000092.1, read on the forward strand.
GGGCAGCATCGCCACACCCGCGCCGGCCAGCGTCACGCGTAACAACGTACTGGCTTCGTTAGCGGTGATATTGCCGTGCACCGGCACCGAGACGTGCTCGCCGTGCTCCTCGAAATGCCACAGGCTTTTGCCGAAGTACGAATGGGTCAGGCAGTTGTGCCGGGCCAGGTCCTCGACTTTCTGCGGCGCCGGGTGCTCCAACAGGTAGGCCGGGGTTGCGCACACCACGGAGCGACAGACTGTCAGGCGCCGGGCGATCAGGTTGGGGTCCAGGTCGTTGCTGGTGCGGATGGCCAGGTCGATGCGCTCGTCCACCAGGTTCACCGTGCGGTCGAGCATTTGCAGGTCAATGGTCACCAGGGGATAGCGCTTGACGTACTCGGCAATGGCCTCGGCCAATTGCGCCTGGCCAAACGAGGTGCTGACACTCAGGCGCAACAGGCCACGGGGCGCCTTATCAGGCTCACTGACGGCGGCCTGCATATCACCGCACAACTCCAGGAGTTGCCGACAGCGTGGCAGGGTTTCGCCACCGGCCGCCGTGAGGCTGAGTTTGCGCGTGGTGCGGTGCAACAGGCGCGCGCCGACCCAGTCTTCCAGCTCGGCCAGGTAACGCGACACCACCGGGCGCGACAGGTCCAGATGGTCGGCGGCGGCGGACTGACTGCCCAGGTCCACCACCGTGACAAACACGCGCATTGCTTGAAGACGATCCATGATTTGCCCGATTTCAGAAACAAACTATGTCCCAGCATCGCATTTTTAGTTCGGTTTAGTGCAACTAAGCTCTGTGCATCCTTTGAATCCACTGCTGGAGCTGCCCGATGTTCTCAACCCTCAAGCGCTTGACCTTCACCGCTGCCTTGGCGTTTGCCGGCCATGCAGCGGCGGCCGACCTGACCCTGGATGTCTACAACCCGGGCGAGGCGGCGATCTTCCCGGTCAGCTCGGTGCTGGTCAGCGGTGCCAAAGACGCGATCCTGGTGGACGCGCAATTCGGCAAGGGCCAGGCCGAGCAACTGGTGCAGAAGATCCGCGCCAGCGGCAAACACCTGACCACCATCTACATCAGCCATGGCGACCCGGATTACTACTTCGGCCTCGACACCCTGACGGCCGCGTTCCCCGACGCCAAGGTGCTGGCGCCGCAACCGGTGGTGGACCATATCAACGCCACCGTGGCCGGCAAACTTGAGTTCTGGGGCCCGAAAATGGGTGCCGACAAACCGGGCAAAACCATCGTGCCCCAGGTGCTGCAAGGCCACAGCCTGACCCTTGAAGGGCAGCAGCTGGAGGTGATCGGCCTGGATGGCCCGCAGCCGGACCGCAGCTTCGTGTGGATCCCGTCGATCAAGGCCGTGGTCGGGGGCGTGGTGGTCGCGCAAAACATTCACCTGTGGATGGCCGACACCCAAAGCGCGCAATCCCATAAAGACTGGCTTGCGACCCTGCAACGCATCGAACAGTTGAAGCCACGCACGGTGATTCCTGGCCACTACCTGGGCACGCCGTCACCGCAAGCCGTGGCCTTTACTGCCGACTACATCAAGGCCTTCGACGTAGAAACCGCCAAGGCCAAGGACGCCGCCGCCCTGATCGCGGCCATGAAAAAGCGCTACCCCACCCTCGCCGACGAAAGCTCGCTGGAACTGAGCGCCAAAGTCGCCAAGGGCGAAATGAAGTGGTGAATGCCTTTAAACCCTGACCGTACTGGAGAACATCATGAGCAAGATCGCAATCATTGGGGCCACCGGCCGTGCCGGCAGCCAATTGCTGGAAGAAGCCCTGCGTCGTGGGCATAGCGTGGTGGCTATCGCGCGTAACACCGACAAGCTGGCTGTACGCCCCGGCGTCACCGTCAAGCAGGTTGATGCACTGGATGCCAATGCCCTGGAACAAGCCATCAGCGGCAGCGATGTGGTGATCAGCGCGGCACATTTCGCCACCCTGCCCGCCAGCGCCGTGATCGGCCCGGTAAAAAAAGCCGGGGTGAAACGCCTGCTGGTGGTGGGCGGCGCCGGTTCGTTGCTGCTCGGTGGCGGGCGTGTAATCGACAGCGAGGGCTTCCCGGCGGAATACAAAGCCGAAGCCAGTGCAGGGGCCGCGTTTCTCGACGTGCTGCGTCAGGAAAAGGACCTGGATTGGACGTTCCTGTCGCCGTCGGCCTTGTTCGATGGCACCCAGCGCACCGGTAAATTCCGTCTGGGCCAGGATGACTTGCTGGTGAGCAGTGACGGTAGCAGCTCGATCAGCTTTGCCGACTACGCCATCGCCATGCTCGATGAAGTGGAAACACCGAAGCACTCGCGCCAGCGCTTCACCGTCGGTTACTGACACCTGTGGGAGGGGGCTTGCTCCCGATAGCGGTAGTTCAGTTGGAGCCTCTTTGACTGACACACCGCTATCGGGAGCAAGCCCCCTCCCACATTTGGATCTTCAGCGCCTACGACTGCTGCGCCTGGCTCACTAACCAATCCATCAGCGCTTCAAGCCCTGCCGACGGCACCGTCCCCGGCGGATACACCAGGTAGTACCCCTTCCCCGTCGGTACCCGCAGTTCAAACGGCATCGCCAAGCGCCCCGCCTTGAGATCCTCGCCCATCAACGCACTGTCGCCCATCGCCACCCCGGAGCCCTGGGAGGCCACGTTCATCGCCAAGTCCAACGTCTCGAAATGATGCCCCTGGCTCACGTTGCTCAACCGCGTATCCGCCGCCTGGAGCCAGCGCGCCCAATCGCGCTCATCCCGCGTGGGGTGCAACAGCACCTGTTGCTGCAAGTCCGCCGGGGTGTGCAAACCGGCGAGCAGCGCCGGTGCGCAGACCGGGGTGAGTTGCTCATCGAACAAATGCCGCGCCTCGGCCGATTGCTCGGCGATGGGTGCATAGATCACCGCCGCGTCGAATTGCTCGCGACGAAAATCCACGCTGTAGGCCACGGTGGTGGTGAGTTCCACCGGAACGTCCGGGCGCTCCCGCTGCCATTGCATCAGGCGCGGCAACAACCAGCGCATTACGCAGGTGGAGGCCTTGATTTGCAGGGTATGGCGGCGATTGCCGATCTGCTCCACCGCGTCACCGAGCAGGCCAAACACCTGCTGCACCCGTTGCGACCACTCGCGACCTTCTTCGGTCAGGCTCAACCCCCGTGCCTGGCGCTGGAACAAGGCGTAGCCCAAATGGCTCTCCAGCCCGGCGATCTGCCGGCTCACCGCACCTTGTGTGATATGCAGTTGCTCGGCGGCGCGGGTGAAGTTGCAGCACTGGGCCGTGACCCAGAAGGTATGCAGCGCGGGCAGGGGCGGAAGGCGTTTCATAAGGGCGCAGCCATGACGTGAGGACATGGCTAGTATGACTTTTTATCGATTGTTGCCGCTACGGGCCAGCCGTTCCAATACCGCCACGAATCCATAACAAGAGCGACACCTATGGCGACCTGTGGCGAAGTATTGGTCAACCTCCTGGAAAGCTACGGCGTGGACCAGGTGTTTGGTATTCCCGGCGTGCACACCGTGGAGCTGTATCGCGGCCTGGCCCGCTCGAGCATCCGCCACGTCACCCCGCGCCACGAACAGGGCGCCGGCTTTATGGCCGACGGCTACGCGCGCACCCGTGGCAAACCGGGCGTGTGTTTCATCATCACCGGCCCGGGCATGACCAATATCACCACCGCCATGGGCCAGGCCTACGCCGACTCGATCCCGATGCTGGTGATTTCCAGCGTGCAATCGCGCAGCCAGTTGGGCGGCGGGCGCGGCAAGTTGCATGAGCTGCCGAACCAGGGCGCGATGATGGCCGGCGTGGCGGCGTTCTCCCATACCTTGATGTCGGCAGCGGAGTTGCCCGCCGTGCTGGCGCGGGCGTTTGCGTTGTTCCAGGCCGGCAGGCCGCGCCCGGTGCATATCGAGATTCCATTGGATGTGCTGGTGGAAAACGCCGATGCACTGCTCGGCAGTCAACCGGTCAGCATCGCCCGTGCCGGTGCGGCACCGGCGGCGGTCAAGCAGATGAGCCAGTTGCTCGCCGCCGCTAAACGCCCGCTGATCCTGGCCGGTGGCGGCGCGATTGAGGCGGCCGCCGAATTGACCCGCCTGGCCGAAGCCCTCGGCGCGCCGGTGGCCCTGACCATCAATGCGAAGGGCATGCTGCCTTCCGAGCATCCGCTGCTGATCGGCTCGACTCAGTCCCTGGTCGCTACCCGCGCGCTGGTGGCCGAGGCCGATGTGGTGCTGGCCATCGGCACCGAGCTGGCCGAGACCGACTACGACGTGACCTTCGCCGGTGGCTTCGAGATACCCGGCGCGCTGCTACGCATTGATATCGACCCCGACCAGACCGTGCGCAACTACCCGCCGCATCTCGCCTTGGTGGCCGACGCAAGGATCGCCGCCGATGCCTTGCTGGCCGACTTGAACCGCACGCCGCTGGGCCCCCGCCACATCGACTGGGGCGCTCAGCGCGTCGCCCGGTTGTGGGCCGAACTGGCCCCCACCTGGGACGCCGCCACCCGCGCGCAAACCCTGTTCCTCAATACGGTGCTGGAGGCACTGCCGGGCGCCGTGCTGGTGGGCGATTCGACCCAACCGGTGTACAGCGGCAACCTGACCCTGAACCTCGATCACCCGCGCCGCTGGTTCAATTCCTCCACCGGCTACGGCACCTTGGGCTACGCCCTGCCGGCCGCCATCGGCGCCTGGTTGGGCCGTGGCGATGGGCAACCGGTGGTGTGTTTGATTGGTGACGGCGGGCTGCAATTCACCCTGCCGGAACTGGCCAGCGCAGTGGAAGCGCGCACGCCGATCATCGTGCTGCTGTGGAATAACCAGGGATATGAAGAGATCAAGAAATACATGCTCAACCGCGCCATCGAACCGGTCGGCGTAGACATCTACACCCCGGATTTTATCGGCGTGGCCAAGGCCCTCGGCAGTGCTGCCGACAGCGCTCACAGCGTTGCACAGCTGCGCAACGCCTTGCGCGCCGCCGCCGATCGCCCGGGGCCGACGCTGATTGAGATCGACCAGGACCTATGGATGCAGGAGCCAGCGGTATGAGCGCAGTAATGAACGGTGTGTATATCGACGGCGCATGGCGTGCCGGCCATGACGTGCTGGAGGTGATCAACCCGGCCACCGAGGCGACCCTGGCCCGTGTCAGCGTCGGCGATGGGCAGGCCGTGACCGAGGCCGTGGATGCAGCCAGCGCGGCCTTTATCGACTGGTCGAAAAGTAGCGGCCGTGATCGCGCCAGCCTGCTGCGCAAAATCGCCCAAGGCGTCAGCGCGCAGCGCGAACAGTTGATGCACCTGCAATCGAGCAACAACGGCAAGCCGCTGTTTGAAGCCGGCATCGATGTGGACGACGTGATCGCCACGTTCGAGTACTACGCCGGTATCGCCGACGACATGGACGCCGGACAGGATCGCCCGGTGGCGCTGCCCAGCGATGACTTCAGCGCGCGCCTGCGCCGTGAGCCGTGCGGCGTGGTGGGGTTGATCGTGCCGTGGAATTTCCCGATGGTCACCACCGCCTGGAAACTCGCCCCGGCCCTTGCCGCCGGTTGCTGCGTGGTGCTCAAGCCCTCGGAAGTCACGCCCTTGGCGGAGTTGCAGTTGGCGCAAATCATCGCTGACGCGGGCTGCCCGGCGGGGGTGTTCAACCTGGTCTGCGGCACCGGCTTGGCCGTTGGTGCACCGCTGGCGGCAGACCGTCGCGTGGCGAAGATTTCCTTCACCGGCAGCAACGCCGTGGGGGTGCAGGTGATGCAACGTGCAGCGGAAACCATCAAGGGCGTGAGCCTGGAATTAGGCGGTAAATCTTCGCTGCTGGTACTGGCGGATGCCGACCTCGACCTGGCGGTGGAGCTGGCGTGTGGCGGTGGTTTTTTCAACGCTGGGCAAATGTGTTCCGCCACCAGCCGCGTGCTGGTGGCCGACAGCCTGGCGGATGAATTCCTGCAACGCTTGCAGGCACGGGCTGAAGCAATTCGCGTCGCCGACCCATTTGCCGACGACGTGGAAATGGGCGCGTTGATCAACCGCGTGCAGTATCAGCGGGTGCTGGGGCATATCCAACGGGGCATTGAGGCTGGCGCGCGATTGGTGTGTGGCGGCGAACGCCCGGCGAACCTGGCGAAGGGCTACTTCATTCGCCCAACCGTGTTTACCGACGTGCCATTGGACAGTGCATTGTGGAACGAAGAAATCTTCGGCCCGGTGCTGTGTGTACGACCTTTTGCCACTGAGGAAGAGGCCATTGCCCTGGCCAACGACAGCGATTTCGGCCTGGTGGCCAGCGTGGTCAGCCGTAGCGTCGAGACCACCGAACGCGTGGCGAATGCCTTGCAGGCCGGGTTGGTGTGGATCAACGCACCGCAGGTGATCTTCCCGCAGACGGCGTGGGGTGGTTACAAGCAGAGCAGTATCGGCCGTGAGCTGGGGCCGTGGGGCCTGGCGGCGTTTCAGGAGATCAAACATGTGATCCGGTCTATCTGACGACGCAGAACAAATATGGGAGGGAGCTTGCACCTAATGCCAGTCAGTTAAGGAGGAACACTGTAACTGTGGTGAGCGGGCTTGCCCGCTCTCACACTTTGACTTGCGGTGTTTCAGTTAACCGCAATTTTTAGATAGCCCCTGCGACTTTCTCATTTGCCCCCCTCCCCCATGCGTGGCCTGATTCGCCCTTGTTCATTCAAGGCAGGCCCATGGAAAACGTTCAGGCAAAACCCACCACCGCCGTGTGGCTGATGATCAGCGTCGTGCTGGTCGCCCTTAACCTGCGGCCGTCGATGGCCGCCGTGGGGCCGTTGTTGTCGTCGATTCGCGGCGAGGTGCCGTTGAGTTTCAGCAGCGCGGCGTTGCTGACCATGTTGCCGGTCATGGCCATGGGCCTGGCGATGTTCTTTGGCATGGGCCTGGCCAAGCGTTTTGGCGAGCACCGCAGCATTGTGCTGTCACTGCTGGTGATTGGCGTGGCGACGTTGTCGCGGCTGTTCCTGGATTCGGCTCTGGAATTGATCGTCAGCGCGATTGCCGCCGGTGTGGGCATCGCCATGATCCAGGCGTTGATGCCGGCGCTGATCAAGTCGCGGTTCAGCGAAAACGTGTCGTTGTTCATGGGCCTCTACGTCACCGCTATCATGGGCGGCGCGGCGCTGGCGGCAGCGTTCTCCCCCTTCGTGCAGGTGCAGACCGGCAGCTGGCGCATCGGCCTGGCGATCTGGGCGTTTCTGGCGCTGCTGGCCCTGGTGTTCTGGTACGCCCAGCGCTCGGTGTTGCCACCGTTGCCCCAAGCCGCCGCCGGCCCTCAGGAATCGTTTTTCGGCAACGGCCGCGCCTGGTTGCTGGCGATCTTTTTCGGCCTCGGTACGGCGTCCTACACCTGCGTGCTGGCGTGGCTGGCGCCGTACTACGTGGAGCAAGGCTGGAGCGAACAGAATGCCGGTTTGTTGCTGGGTTTCCTGACCGCGATGGAGGTGGTGTCCGGCCTGGTCACGCCGGCCATCGCCAACCGCCGCCGGGATAAACGCGGGGTGGTGGCGGTGTTGCTGGGGCTGATCATCCTCGGGTTCTGCGGCCTGATCCTCAGCCCGCAACACCTCAGTTTGCTGTGGCCGTGCCTGCTGGGGCTGGGTATCGGCGGGTTGTTCCCGATGAGCCTGATCCTGTCCCTCGACCACCTCGACAACCCGCGTCGCGCGGGGAGCCTTACCGCATTCGTGCAGGGCATCGGCTACCTGATTGCCGGCCTGTCGCCGCTGATCGCCGGGATGATCCGTGACCAGCTGGGCAGCTTCGAATGGGCCTGGTGGTCGTTGACGGCGGTGGTCGTGGTGATGCTGCTGATCGTCACGCGCTTCAACCCAAGGCATTACGCAGAACATATTCACTGACGTCGTGTTGCAAACAGTATTTGTCCCACGCAAAACATTGAAACGCCCTACAGAGCTTTCTATTGGCACGGCCGTTCCGTTAAGCTTTCGCGCTGTCTTGTACTGACTTCGGTACATGGGGTTTACGGACGAAACCGATGTTAAACAGTAACTTGCTCAGAAAACTCGATATGCAGGACTTGATGGTGTTTATCGCCGTCTATGACCAGAGCAGCGTTACCGACGTGTCAGAAACGCTGTTCGTCAGCCAGTCCACCGTGAGCTACAGCCTGAAGAAACTGCGGACCAGTTTTGAAGACGAGCTGTTTATCAACACGCGGGCGGGCATGCGGCCTACGTACAAGGCCACCACCATGTACGCCCATGTGCAGAGGATCCTCGAAAGCATCAACCTGTGCCATGCCGGTGGCCAGGCCTTCGACCCGACCCAGAAGGCCGTGACCTTCAATGTCTGCGCGCCGGAGTACTTCGAACAACTGATCCTGCCGCGCCTGTTGAAGCATTTCGACCGCGCCGACCTGCCGGTGATCGTCAATGTGCAGAAACTGGAAGCCGACATCCCCGCCGACGACCTGCGCGAGGGCCGTCTGGATCTGGTGATCTGCTTCGGACCGCACTTTCACCGCGCCCATAAAGACTTCAAGACCCAGATGCTGCTGGAGGACGATCTGGTGTGCGTCTTCGATAAACGCTCGGCACCGCGCGAGCCGGCATTCAGCCTGCAATCGTTCGTCGAGCGGCGCCACGTGTTCCCCACGCCATGGACCTCCGACACCAACATGATCGACGGCTGGCTGGCGCGCCAGGCCCACAAGCGCCAGGTGATCGCCCGCGCCAACAGCTACAGCGCGGCGCTGAAGATGATCACCGGCACCGACTTCATCGTCACCCTGCCGCGCCGCGTGCAGAAACTGCTGGCACCGGCGACGGTGTTCGGCCACTGCGAGGCCCCCAACGGATTGCCGGGGTTCACCCTGGATATGCAGTGGAATGAAAGCAGTGAACAGGACAGTGCCAATACCTGGTTTCGTGAACAGGTGGTGAAGGTGTGTGCGGATCAGGGATTACTCTAACTTCTGTGGCGAGGATTAGCCGATGGCGACTTTGCTGTAGGAGTCGCGATCCATGTCGACCAGCTGGACGCTGAGCTGAACCTGTAGATCCGCCGGCCAGTCGCCCAGATCCTGCAACGCTGCCAGCAGGCTTTGCGACAATTGTTGCTTGACCTGCGGCGACCGCCCGCTGAGCAGTGACAGCTTCACCGCGATGAAACCGCGTGGGTTGAGGGAGGTGCCCACCTGAAAACTCTCGAGCTTCACAGCGCGGCTTTTGATATCGAACTCGGAACCGAACTGCCCGGACGCCATCAGCACATTGTTGAGCCGCAACAGGGTTTTCTCGACGGCCAGGCTTGTCAGGTTGGCGGTGTATTCCAAGTGCAGGTGTGGCATGGATGACTCCGAGTCATTCGTAGGAAAGTCTGTAGATATAGCACGGATAAAAGCCTCAGGCCTTGTTCGCCTGGCCCCGATCGCTCATGAACGCTTCCAGCCGCGAACGCACCCAGCGTTCGGCCGGGTCGGTGTCCACATGACTGAGCCAGACCATGGACAAATCCAGGGTCGGCGTCTCGAACGGAAACGGCTCGCAGAACAGGTTGCCCGACACCGCCATGGCCTCGGCCGTGTAGTCCGGCAGGCTGGCAATCAAGTCGGTCCCGGCCAGCAGCGCGGGCAATGCGCTGTATTGCGGCACCGACAACACCACATGGCGCTTGCGGCCGATTTCCGCCAGCCACTCATCGGCAAACCCGGACACGTTGGCGGTGTGGGACACCAGCACATGGGGGCGCGAGCAATATTCATCGAGGGTCAGCGGGGTGTCCGAGGCATCGGCGCGCAGCAGTCGCGGACGAATGTGGCGCAGCAACTTGCGCTTGGCATTCGCCGGCAGGCCACGGGTCTGGGTGATGCCGACGGTAATATCGCCGGACGCCAGCAGATCGGGAATCCGCCAATAGTCCACGTGCTGCACCACGAACACCACCTGCGGCGCTTCCTGGCGCAAGGCGCGCAGCAACGGTGGCAACAGGCCGAACTCGACGTCGTCGGACAGTCCGATGCGAAAGGTCATGGTGCTGACGGACGGGTCGAAATCGTGGGTCAGGCTCAAGGCCGACGACAGTGAGTCCAGGGCGGGCGACAGGTGCTGGATGATTTCCTCGGCGCGCGCGGTAGGTTCCATGCGATGGCCGACGCGAATGAACAGCGGGTCGTTGAACAAGGTACGCAGACGGTTGAGGGCCGAACTGATGGTCGGCTGGCCGAGAAACAGCTTCTCGGCCACTCGCGTCACATTGCGCTCGAGCATCAGTGCTTCGAAGACCACCATCAGGTTGATGTCGGCCTTGCGTAATTCATTGCGATTCATCGGCGCCTGCCCCTAGCCCAAGACAAGCCGCAGTTTAGAAAGCCGGGCCGGCCGCGTCTATGTGCACACTGTTCATCACGCGGCTTTGGGACTATAAACAGCGCTCGAACGTCGCAGGAACACTACCGTGCTGGTCATTTTTGGCCTGCCCATTCTGGTGGCCGGGTTCTGCCTCTGGCTTATCCGCTTTGTCACCCGCCCCACCGTCCGCACCTTATTGCGGGTGTTTGTCGGCCTGTGCCTGGCGGCAGTGGTGGCGTACCTGATGCTGGCTTCGGGTTTTCCTGTTTCGTTGCTGGTTTCATAGCCCCCTCTTTGAACTGGATGCTATTGCCTTGATAAACATCCGCAACATCGCACTACCGCTGTTACTGGCCGGATGTACCGCCATGACGCCCTACAAGGCACCGCTCGAAGGCCCGCGAGCACAGCTCAAAAGTGAGTTGAGCACCCACGCCAGCTACAACGAATGGCTGTCTGTCAGCGTTTCGACGGATCATGAATGCCTGCAAGGCAGGGTGGGAACGCCGAGTAAGGAAACCGCACTGTTTGCGGTGCACAGCAGTACTTCGCGCCCCGACGGTTACGTGGACATCGCCGCCGACCAACCGCTGCACTTGATCGTGTCGGGCCTGGCAAGCGCCGGCCGGCGCTGTGTGATTGAGTTCAACACCCAGTTCGCCGCCCAAGAGCGCTACTTGCTCAAAGGCGGGATTGCCGACGCCGACAGTGGGTGGTGTCGCGTTAAGGTGATCAATGCCGATACCGGCGCCGCGCTGGCGGAATTCGAAACCCCGACCCAGGTAACACCCGCCCCCACGGAGAGCCCTTCGTGGAGGCAGTTCATGGCCCGTCAAGGGTGCTTTTTAGCCCCGGCCGAACATTGATCAGGGCTTGAGCGGACGCTCCTGATCCCGCTCGGACAGCTCAGTGCCGTCGTCCGGGTGCTTCCAGGTCTGGGGTTTTTCCTCTTCATGTCGCCGGGGTTGCTCATGCTCCGGCTCATCTTGGCGCTTCGGTTCATTGCCCATAGCCATCTCCCTTCCGTAAGAATGGGTCATACCTTCCAGCATAGAACAGAGCGGGATCTTTGAAAGGCGCGCAAATTCATAACCAACAGACATTAATCAATCCATATTTTTCACTTTTCATTTCTAAATGTGTCAGCCACTATCCTCGGTCTTACGCGAAACAAGCACTTAAAAGAACGCTGGAGACACAAAACCATGACTAGCCCTTCCCGGCCCGATTCTGCCCGTTCGAAAGTAGGTGCGGTATTCCGCGTTACTTCGGGCAACTTCCTTGAACAGTTCGACTTCTTTCTGTTCGGCTTCTACGCCACCTACATTGCTGCCGCGTTCTTCCCTGCCGCCAATGAATTTGCCTCATTAATGATGACCTTCGCCGTGTTCGGCGCGGGCTTCCTGATGCGCCCACTGGGCGCCATCATCCTCGGCGCTTATATCGATGACGTCGGTCGCCGCAAAGGGTTGATCGTGACCTTGTCGATCATGGCCAGCGGCACGCTGTTGATCGTGCTGGTGCCGGGTTATCACACCATTGGCCTGTGGGCGCCGCTGCTGGTGCTGCTGGGTCGCCTGTTGCAAGGTTTCTCGGCCGGCGCGGAGCTGGGCGGTGTGTCGGTATACCTGTCTGAAATGGCCACCCCAGGCCGCAAGGGGTTCTACACCAGCTGGCAATCCGGCAGCCAACAGATCTCCATCGTGGTCGCCGCCGCCCTGGGCTATGGCTTGAACGTGTGGATGGAACCGGCGGTGGTTGCCGACTGGGGCTGGCGCATTCCGTTCGCCATTGGTTGCGTGATCATCCCGTTCATCTTTGTGCTGCGCCGTAACCTGCAGGAAACCGAAGAATTCGCCAACCGCAAGCATCGCCCGACCATGCGCGAGGTGCTGGCCACACTGGTGAAAAACTGGACCGTGGTCATCGGCGGCATGCTGATGGTGGCCATGACCACCACCGCGTTCTACCTGATCACCGTGTACGCGCCGACCTTCGGCAAGACCGTGCTGCAACTGAGCACCTCCGACGCGCTGCTGGTGACCTTGCTGGTGGCGGTGTCGAACTTTGTCTGGCTGCCGATCGGCGGCACCCTGAGCGACCGCTTCGGCCGCAAGCCGGTGCTGATCGCCATGACCGCGTTGACGGTGCTCACGGCTTATCCGGCACTGTCCTACGTGGTGAATGCACCGAGCTTCGCCCATATGCTGGAGACGCTGCTGTGGTTCTCGTTCCTGTACGGCATGTACAACGGCGCGATGATCCCGGCGCTCACGGAAATCATGCCGGTGGAAGTGCGCGTGGCGGGCTTCTCCCTGGCCTACAGCCTGGCGACCGCGATCTTCGGTGGGTTTACCCCGGCGATCTCCACCTGGTTCATCCACATCACCGAAGACAAGGCCTCGCCGGCCTACTGGATGATGTTCGCTGCGTTGTGCGCGCTGTGTTCGACCCTGGCGCTGTATCGTCGCGCCAACGCACGCGGGCAGGTGATGCAGGGGGCGGCGTGATGGGGCCTTTGTTCAAGACCCTGACGGCCCTGGCCCTCGGCGCACTGGCGCTGACGGCCCAGGCCGAGGAACTCAAGGTGATGACCTCCGGTGGCTTCACCGCCGCCTATAAACTGCTGGGCCCGCAATACGCGCAGTACAGCGGCGACACCCTCGATACCGTCCTCGGCCCCTCCATGGGCAAGGCGCCGGAAGCGATTCCCAACCGTCTGGCCCGTGGCGAACATGCCGACGTGGTGATCATGGTCGGTTATGCCCTGGATGACTTGATCAAACAAGGCAAGGTCGACCCGGCGTCCCGCGTGGAACTGGCGGATTCGCGCATCGGCCTGGTGGTGAAGGCAGGTGCGACCAAACCCGCGATCGGCACCGATGCCGAACTCAAGGCCGTACTGAGCAAGGCCAAGTCCGTGGCGTATTCGGACAGCGCCAGCGGTGTGTATGTCGAGAAAGAGCTGTTCAAGAAGCTCGGCATGCCCGCCAAAGGCACCATGATCGAACGCCTGCCGGTGGCCGAACAGGTCGCCAAGGGCGATTACGAAGTGGGCTTGCAGCAGGTGGCGGAGTTATTGCCGGTGGCGGGTGTGACGTACGTCGGCAAGATCCCGGAAGACGTGCAATCGGTGACGCGCTTTGCGGCGGGCATTCCGGTCAATGCCGAACACCCTGCGCAGGCCAGGGCGCTGTTGCAGTTCCTGGCCTCGCCCCAGGCACAACCGGTGGTGCAATCCACCGGCCTGGACTCGGTGGCGCGCTGACCGAAACGGTATCTCCCGCGCCCACCGCTCCAATTCCAGCGCCGCTGGCGGCAAAGTCCGCCCGCGGCGCTTGTTCCTTCAAGCCCCCATCGCAATGGTGACGTTGCCCATGCGCATGGACGCGACGTTGCTGGTGCCCATCGTGAATAGCGGGATGTAGAGCAATATCGTACAAGCGCCAGTGGGAAGCTATGGAGTAGAACTGCCAGAAAAACTGCCGCTGAGGCTTAGCCTGTTTCCGAGAGGCCAGTCAGTTGCTTCTTGTTTTTCCTGACGTAAAGACACGGTTGCTCGGGTTCCCTAGAATCCCGCGTTCGACTCTATGACTAAGGACCCAGGCATGGCCGAACCGATCGTAAAAAGCACACCGCTGACCTGGTATGTGGAGCATTTCGCCGTCTTCAGCGGGGCTTTCACCTTTCTCGCTATCGCGGGGCTGTTGATATTTATCTACCGGCGCTCTGGATCGCTGCTGTTTCTACGGGATTGGATATGGCGGTTTTTTGGTGGCAAAACGCGCTTCGAAACAGACCGTTTTGAACGCATGCGCAAGGACTTGCGCGAGCTGGAATATTATCGCTATGAATTCAACATCCCCGCCAATACGCTGCGCGAGGCCGACTTGGCTGAGGATTGGATGTACAGCAATGACTTCACCCCACGCGACTTCGGTCGCGTGAAGCGCTACATCGAGTGGAGCGACTTTACAGCACTGAGCTTCATCACCAAGCGGTTCGCACAGTGGCGTATCAACTGCTTTTTCTTTCTTGCCATCGCGCTTCTGGCGGGCGTAGCCATTGCGGTTCCGCTGATTGAATCCAAGTATCTGATGGTGTCCCTCAAAAACGCCCCGGATGCCCCCTCGTTCTATTTATCGGAAGATAACGTGAAGTTCGGTATCTGGTCTGACACCGTCCTCAAGGTCGAGCACTGTCGCTCGTCCGAGTCGCTCCAGGCGTTCCTGCGCCCAGGATTACCGGAAGATAAACTCGACATCATTTGCTCATTCTTCCTCGACAAGACCTACAACAAATACGTACGAGAAGGCCTGGGCCAACAACGCGGGCTGCTGTTCTCGCTGGTGCTCGTGTCGATGGCATGGATGATTTACCTGGTGATCCTGATCGCGCGAATGGAAGTCGCCCGCAAACTCTATAAACAATGGCAGGCCAACCAGCCTTGAAAAAACAAGTGCCTGCTAGCCGCCCCTTTTCGACTGAGAGTTCAATGAGCAAGGCATCTGACAGAAAAACGCTTCACCGCGCGCTGAAATGGGCGGCCTGCCTGGTGGGCCTGCCTTGCCTCGCCGCGCTGGGTTTCTTCACCTGGCAAAGCTTCTACCCGGTGAGCGCCGCTGCCGGCTGGAGCGTTCAGGTCGTACACCGCGACGTGCCAAAAGCCGCCTCGCTGATGCCGTTGCCGGACGGCGCGCTGGTGGTCAGCCTGGAGCTCGACGACGCCAAGGGCAGCATCGTGCGCATTCATCCGGACGGAACACGCGAAGTGGTGGTGGGCAACCTGTCCAAACCCGACGGTATGTTCGCCACCCGTGGCGGCTGGGTGTTCAGCCAAGAAGCACTCGACTCCCCCGTCAGCTTCCTCAAGGACGGTACCGTCACCGAATTGTTCAGGGGCGAAAACGTGCAAGGCCTGTGGGACGACGGTGACTACCTCTATGCCATGGAGGACCGTCGCGACGAGGGGCGCATCCTGCGTTATCGCTGGAGCGACCAGACCTTAAGCGTCGTTCGCAAAGGCCTCGACGAGGGCGAATCGATCATCCGCTGCACCGATGGCCGCATGCTCTACACGAAGAAGAAAGAAGGCATGGTCCGTGAGCTGACCGAAGACGGCAGCGACCCGGTGGTACTGGCCAAGCTGAACCAGCCGACCTTTTTGATGTGCGATGAGCGCGGGTTATGGATCAACGAAGACGCCACCCACCGCGCGCGGTTGTTGCTGATCGATAAACAGGGGCGCCAGCAGACGATTTTGTCGTTCTTGAAGGCGCCACAGTCGATTGTGCCGACCGGGCATGGGACTTATCTGCTGGCCGAAGGTGGGCGTGATCGCGTGCTGGAGCTGACCCCGCCCCAGCCCGTTATCGCGCAGGAATAAGCGCGCTGCACTACAGCTGAAACCGCGCAACCGCCTCGTTCAGCGAGACCGCCAATTGCGCCAGTTCGCGGCTTGATCCATTGATCTGCCCGGCGCCGGAAGAGGATTGCGCAGACAGGTCGCGAATATTGACGATGTTGCGATCGACTTCCTTGGCCACCTGGGCCTGCTCCTCGGCGGCGCTGGCGATGACCAGGTTGCGCTGGTGGATCTGGTCGATGGAGTCGGTGATCTGGCTCAATGCGCCCCCCGCCCCCTCAGCCAGGGCGAGGGTGTCGGTGGCTCGCTGGGTGCTCGACTGCATCGAGCTCAACGCCTCGTTGGACCCCGTGCGCATCGCGGTCACCATCTGGTCGATTTCCAGGGTCGATTGCTGGGTACGGTGGGCCAGTGCACGGACTTCGTCAGCCACCACCGCAAAGCCGCGCCCGGACTCACCGGCCCGCGCCGCCTCGATCGCGGCGTTGAGTGCCAGCAAGTTGGTCTGCTCGGCGATGGAGCGGATCACATCGAGCACCTTGCCGATATCCCGCGATTGCTCGGCGAGGTTCTGCACCAGGGTCGAGGTTTCGCCGATGTTGGTGCTCAGGGCTTGAATGGCGCTGACCGTTTCACCCACACGGTGCTGGCCTTCGCGCGCGGTTTCATTGGAAAGGCGAGTGGACTCGGAGGTGGACACCGCATTGCGCGCCACCTCATCCGCCGCCGAGGTCATCTCGTTGACGGCGGTGGCGGCCTGCTCGATTTCAGCGGTCTGCTTTTGCAGGCTGCGGCTGCTCTGGTCGGTGATGCCGTTGAGGTCGGTGGCCGATGACGCCATCTGCCCGGCCGACTGGCGAATCAGTTGCAAGGTCCCGCGCAGGTTGGCCTGCATGGTCTTGAGTGCCACGAGCAGGCGCGTCACTTCGTCGTCGCCGCTCACGTCCACCGTTTGGGTCAGGTCACCTTGGGCAACGTTCTCGGCAGCCCGTACGGCATGACTGAGCGGGCCGACAATGCTGCGCGTGAGCAACCAGGCCAGCAGCACGGTGCTCAACCCGGCCACGATCACAAAGCCGAACACCATGGTGCGCGAACGGCCGTACTGCGACTCGGCCGCCTGGCCTTGCTGGTTGATCTGGGCGTTGTAGTAGTCGGCCAGGGCATTGAGTTGGGCCCCGGAGCCATCGACCACGGTTTTCATATCCACCAGCAACAGCTTGTTGAGTTCGGCGCCCTGCTGCTTGTCGGCGAGGATGAACGACTGCGCCAGCCCTTGCTGGTATTGGCGCAGCGAGACCTGGAACTGGTCATAGAGCGTGCGTACTTCGGGGGTGTCGATCACTGCATCGAGGTCGGCCAGCCGTTTGCTCAGGTCCTGGCTGCGAGTGTCCATCTGGCTACGGTATTGCGGGATGCTCGCCGGGTTCGGGTCCAGGGCCATGCGCAAAGAGATCGTACGAATGCGCAGCATGATTTCACGAATGTCCGCCACCAGTCGCATCTTCGGCACCAGCCCGCTTTCCACCTGCACCGCGCTGGCGCGGATGCTTGCCATGTTCGACAGTGCAAAAAAACCCAGCAGGGCCACGAGCAAAGCAATCAGGGCAAAACCCAGACCCGCACGGCGGGCGATGGACAGGCTGCGAAGGGACATTAGGGGGGACTCTCTTATTGGGGATACGATGTCGTACGAGAGTGTTTCGGCCGTTTGGATAAAGACTTGAGGGACGTACACCCAGGAAATGGGAAGTTATAAATATCAGTGAGTTATTTGCAGTATCGACGAGCACGGCGCCCACCAACGACAATACTGGGAACATCAAAGGATTACCCCACCAGCAGGTCTGACATGGAAAAAGCCGTCATTACTCTGGCACTGATTTCTTGCCTATACGGCTGCATCGGCGCACAACTTTCACTTCCTGAACAGAAAAACGTACGCACCACCCCTCAACAGAACCCGCCTGAACGAGCATGGTGCGGCGTGACGCTTTGGGCTGTAGTTCCAATACCCCTGAAGCTCCCCGTGTGCCGCTCACATCCCGCTCCCTCGCCCTTATATGCCTGTGGTCCTTTCATGTTCCTGGGACCGATCATGCACGGTTACAAGGGGAATGCCTTATGTGGAGAAATGCCTTGAGAGCCCATGACACCCGTCTGGAAAACTGCTTGTTCCCATGTGCCCACTTGCAAAAGTCCCAAGGCGGGACTAGGATTTTCCCATGAGAATAGTCGCACTCAGTCAACTCAAAACCTTTTGGCACAAGTACCCGGATTCGGAGCAACCGTTCCTGGCCTGGATAGACGAAGTAAAAAACGCCGACTGGTCAAACCCGGCTGACATCAAGGAACACTTTCGCAGCGCTAGCATTCTCAAAAGTCGAAGGGTCGTCTTCAACATCAAAGGTAACGACTACAGGCTCGTGGTCGCCGTGGCCTATCGCTATGGCGCTGTCTACATCAAGTTTGTCGGTACACATAAGCAGTACGACGCAATTGACGCCGATACCGTCGAAACGGAGTAACCCATGAACATCCGACCTATCCACACCGAACAGGATTACAAGGACGCACTCAAGTCTGTCTCTGCGCTGTTCGACAACGAACCAGAACCCGGCACCCCGGAAGGTGATTACTTTGACGTAATGATCACGCTGATCGAGGCCTATGAAGCCAAACACTTTCCCATGGACCTGCCCAACCCAATCGATGCCATTCGCTTCAGAATGGAACAGTCTGGCCTGTCAGCGGCTGATCTTATTCCCGCCATTGGCCGCCAGAATCGTGTTTATGAAGTGCTGAATGGAAAACGAGCGCTGACCTTGCCAATGATTTGGAAGCTGCATGAGATGTTTGGAATTCCAGCAGAAAGCCTGATCAAGCCAGTAAGGCATGCTTGAAGATGGAATACGGTTGGTTGTGCCTGCTGGAAACAACCACTGCGGCCCTGTTTGCTGCTCGGAACGAGTAGCTTGCTCTCAAATCTCAGAAACGAAAAAGCCCCGTAGCTTATTCAGCTACGGGGCTTTTTCTATGTAATGGCGGAGAGATAGGGATTCGAACCCTAGGTACCGGTGAAGGTACAACGGATTTCGAATCCGTCCCATTCGGCCACTCTGGCATCTCTCCAACGGCGCGCATCATAACAGCCTGTTTCGTGGAAGCAAAGCGCAGAAGCGATTTTTTTCCGTGCTATCAGATGCTTGCGTCGATTAAAGCGGTACGCCGAGACGCTTGGCGACTTCTTCGTAGGCTTCGATCACATCACCGAGGCCTTGGCGGAAGCGGTCCTTGTCCATCTTCTTCTTGGTGTCCTTGTCCCACAGGCGGCAACCGTCCGGGCTGAATTCGTCGCCCAGGACGATGGAGCCGTCGTGGAACACGCCGAATTCCAGCTTGAAGTCCACCAGCAGCAGGCCTGCGTCGTCGAACAGCTTGCTCAGCACGTCGTTGACCTTGAGGGACAACTCCTTCATGCGTGCCAGTTGCTCGGCGGTGCCCCAGCCGAATGCCACGACGTGGGATTCGTTGATGAACGGGTCGCCCTTGGCGTCGTCCTTCAGGAACAGTTCGAACGTGTAAGGATTGAGCTTGAGGCCCTCTTCCACGCCCAGGCGCTTGACCAGGCTGCCGGCGGCGTAGTTACGCACGACGCATTCCACCGGGATCATGTCGAGCTTCTTCACCAGGCACTCGTTGTCGCCCAGCAGTTGGTCGAATTGGGTCGGAATACCGGCCGCTTCGAGTTTCTGCATGATGAAGGCGTTGAACTTGTTGTTCACCATGCCCTTGCGATCAAGTTGTTCGATGCGCTTGCCGTCGAACGCCGAGGTGTCGTTGCGAAACAGCAGGATCAGGCGGTTGGCGTCGTCGGTCTTGTAAACCGACTTGGCTTTGCCGCGGTAGAGTTCTTCACGTTTTTCCATGATGGGCTCCGCTTTGAGTGAGGTGGGCTAGGCGATATGTCGCCAGTCGAGCCCTGAATCTTGATCGGCCAGTTGCAGCCAGTCCGGGTCGCACCCGAGGGTGTCGACAAAACATTGCCGGGCAAGCGTCGGCAGGTTGTTCTTGCTGCTCAAGTGGGCCAGGACCAGGTGTTGCAGGTCTTGCCAGCCCAACTCATACACCAGGTACGCCGCCTGATGGTTGTTCAAATGTCCCAGTTCGCCGCCGACCCGTTGCTTGAGAAAGTACGGATAGTGACCGCGAGCCAACAGGTCCCGGCAGTGGTTGGACTCGATCATCAAGGCATCGAGGTTCCGGTATCCGTCCAGTACCTTGGCGCAGTAGGAGCCCAGGTCGGTGAGCACGCCGAAACGCCGCTCTCCGTCACTGAATACATACTGCGTCGGTTCCTGGGCGTCGTGCGCCACGGCAATCACATCGATGCTCAGGGCACCGATTTGCAGCTGCTCGCCACCGGCCAGGAAACCTGCGGGTTCTATAGGTTTGCGCATCCCGCGCAGTGTGCCGCGACTGAGGTACACCGGAAGATTGTAGCGCCGAGACAGCAAACCCACGCCATGCACGTGGTCGGCATGTTCGTGGGTCACCAGAATCGCGCTCAGCTGCGAGGGGTGAACCCCCAGGCGCAGCAGGCGCCGCTCGGTTTCCTTTAACGAGAAACCACAATCCACCAGCACGTACGTGTCGTCATGGGCGACCAGCGTGCCGTTCCCTTGGCTACCGCTGCCGAGAACGGCAAAACGCATCGGATCAGCCCAGGTTGTCCTGAATCACGCCCAACACTTTGCGCGCCGTTTCAGCCGGCGCCACGGTGTTGATGTTCTTCTCGACGGTGACCTGCACAGTCTCGCCAACCTTGCTCAAACGCACCTGATAACGCTCGGCGCGGGTTTCGATTTCTTCCTTGGTCGGCTTGCTGCCGAACAGTTTGCCGAAGAAACCAGGCTCTTCGTCTTTGCGCTCGGCCTTTTCAGCCACGTTGATGTAGTACAGGCCCAGGCTGCGGTTGATGTCTTCAACACGCCAAGGGCCTTGCTCCAACGCGCGGCCGACGCTGGCCCAGGCGCGATCCAGGTCTTCACCCAGGTTCAGCACCACGTTGCCGCTGCCGTCCTCGGTGAGGCTGACGCGGCTCGGGGTGTCGTAATCACGGGCGGCGAGCAGGGAAACGGAACCGCCCTTCTCGGAGATACGGCTCATGCTGGCCAGCATCTCGTCGACCAATGCCGAGTCGACACCGGTGTTGACCGAGCGGTTGGTGAAGTCGACGTTGGCGGTGCTGCCGGCAGGACGCTCGGCGCTGACCACGTAGACTTCACTGGTGTTGCGCTGCACGCCCGGCTCGATGCGCACACGCACACGGGCTTCGCTGTCGGCGGCGACACCGCCGGCCTGCAGGCGCTTGGCCATAGTGGCGGACAGCTCGCTGCCTTGCTGCCATGCCGTGGTGAATTCACCGGTCTGCGGGCGCTGCTCGTCGATGCGGAAACCGTTGTCCTGGAAGAACTGCACCGCTACCGGCCAGACTTCGGCAGGTGGACGCTGCGCCACGATCCAACGCGAATCACCGCTCTTCTGCAGGCTGTAGTCGCTGGCATCCGCCACGGCCGAGATCGGCTGTGGACGTGGCACGACGTATTCACCCTTGGTGGTGTCGTCGGCAACGTTGCGTGGAATCGGCAGCAACGGGTCAAGGCGCTTGGCGACGTTGACGTCCGGCGGCAGTTGCATCGGTTTGGTTGCTTGTGCTTCCAGGTAATCGCTGCCGCGGTCACGGAAGTAGCCTTCCGGGCCCCAGATCCAACCGCAGCCACTGGTGCTGGAGATAATCAAGGCAAGTGCGGAAAGTCCGGCCAATCGCTTCATGCGTAGTGCTTCCTCAATTAAACCAGGACGCCGGACTGGCGCAGGGCCTGTCGCAGCGGTTCGTGACAGGCTTCGCTGAGGCGGGTGAGCGGCAGACGGATACCGTCCGGCATCAGGCCCATCTCGAACAGCGCCCACTTCACGGGAATAGGGTTGGATTCGATAAACAGTGTCTTGTTGAGCGGCATCAGCTTCTCGTGGATCGCACGGGCGGTCACGGCGTCGCCGGCGATGGCGGCGGCACACAGGTCGCTCATGGCGCGCGGGGCCACGTTGGCGGTCACGGAGATATTGCCCTTGCCGCCCAGCAGGATCAGCTCGACAGCCGTGGCGTCGTCACCGGAATACAGCAGGAAGTCGCTGCTCACCCCGGCCAGGATGTCCTTGGCGCGCTGCAGGTCGCCGGTGGCTTCCTTGATGCCGATGATGTTCGGCACGGTAGAGAGGCGGATCACGGTCTCGGCCTTCATGTCGCACGCGGTACGACCCGGCACGTTATAGAGGATCTGCGGGATGTCGACGGCTTCGGCAATGGTGCGGAAGTGCTGGTACAGGCCTTCCTGGGTCGGCTTGTTGTAGTACGGGGTCACCAGCAGGCAAGCGTCGGCGCCGGCTTTCTTGGCGTTTCGGGTCAGCTCGATGGCTTCGCGCGTCGAGTTGGCGCCCGTGCCGGCGATCACGGCAATACGCCCCGCGACACGCTTGACCACGAATTCGATCACTTGGATGTGTTCTTCCACATCGAGGGTGGCCGATTCACCTGTGGTGCCGACCGCCACGATGGCGTTGGTGCCTTCTTGCAGGTGGAAGTCCACCAGTTTGCCCAGGCTGTCCCAGTCGAGATGACCTTGTGCATCCATGGGTGTGACCAGTGCCACCATACTGCCCGCAATCATGCAACCGCTCCTGCCGGAAAAAGAGAGCCGTAATGGTACTGGCGCCAAGATGCTTGTACAAGCGAAGTACCGCCTGAGGATGCGTTCTGGCGCAACTAAACGACGGGCAATGCCATCATTGGGCCAAAGCACGGGTTGAGGCTGGGCAAAATCAGGCGGATCACGCAATGAAAACGCCACCTCCTATCCCTTGGCGACGCTTTTCGCTACCCTTCATGCTTTGATCGATACAGCCCTCACAGTATCGACCGCTCATCGTTTTAGGAAGGCTGCATGTCCACCCCCACAGTTCGCGAACAATTCCTTGTTATCAGTGCCCTCGGCGCCAACCCCATGGAGCTGACCAACGTCCTGTGCCGCGCCAGCCATGAAAACCGCTGTGCCGTGGTGACCTCCCGCCTGACCCGCCATGGCGAGTGCAGTGCGCTGGTCCTGCAGATTTCCGGCACCTGGGATGCCCTGGCGCGCCTGGAGACCGGCCTGCCGGGCCTGGCCAAGAAGCACGACTTCACCGTCAACGTGGTGCGCAGCGCCGCCCTGGAAAATCGCCCGCAGGCGCTTCCTTATGTGGCGTATGTCAGCTCGGCCTACCGCTCGGACATCGTCAATGAGCTGTGCCAGTTCTTCATCGACCATAACGTCGAACTGGAGAACCTGACCTGCGACACCTACCAGGCCCCGCAAACCGGCGGCACCATGCTCAACGCCACCTTCACCGTGACCCTGCCGGCCGGCGTGCAGATCAGTTGGCTGCGCGACCAGTTCCTGGATTTCGCCGATGCCCTGAACCTCGACGCGCTGATCGAGCCGTGGCGCCCACAGAACCCAATGTAAGGAAGTCATCATGGCGGTAGTCATCGATAAACCGGTCGCCGATTTCGAAGCCCAGGCCACCAGCGGCCAGACCTTCAGCCTTGCCGCCCTCAAGGGCAAGCAAGTGGTGATCTACTTCTACCCGAAGGACAGCACCCCGGGCTGCACCACCGAAGGCCAGGGTTTCCGTGACCAGTACGCAGCATTCAAGGCCGCCAACACCGAAGTGTTTGGCGTGTCGCGCGACAGCGTGAAGTCCCATGAGAACTTCAAGGGCAAGCAGGAATTCCCGTTCGAGCTGATCAGCGACAAGGATGAGGCGGTCTGCCAACTGTTCGACGTCATCAAGCTGAAGAAGCTGTACGGCAAGGAATACCTGGGTGTGGATCGCAGCACCTTCCTGATCGACAAGGACGGTGTGCTGCGCCAGGAATGGCGCGGCGTGAAAGTGCCGGGCCATGTGGACGCCGTTCTGGCCGCAGCCCAGGCATTGAACAAGGCCTGATCTGTAGCGCGGATCACTGCAGCGATGAAGCAGTGATTCGCGCCTACCCTTACAACAAAGGTGCCACCACCGGCTCCTGCCGCGGCCACGCATCCAGCACGGCCTTGAACAGCGTCGCCAGGGGAATCGCAAAGAACACCCCCCAGAATCCCCACAGTCCACCAAACAACAGCACTGCACAGATGATCGCCACCGGGTGCAGGTTGACCGCCTCCGAGAACAGCAGCGGCACCAGCACGTTGCCATCCAGGGTCTGGATGATGCCGTAGACCGCCATCAAGTAGATGAACTGGTCGCTCCAGCCCCACTGGAACAAGGCGATCAAGGTCACCGGCACCGTCACCACCACGGCACCGACATACGGCACCACCACCGAAATCCCCACCAGCAGTGCCAGCAAGGCGGCGTAGTTGAGGTCCAGTGCGATAAACGCAATGTAGGTAACGCCCCCGCAGATAATGATCTCGATGACCTTGCCACGAATGTAGTTGGCGATCTGTCGGTTCATTTCTTCGGCCACCCGGGTGATCAGCGCTCGTTCGCGCGGCAGATAGCCGCTCACCCAACGCCCGATCATGGCGCGGTCCTTGAGGAAGAAGAACACCAGGATCGGTACGAGCACCAGGTAGATCATGATGTTGACCAGCAGCGGCAGGCTGGACAGGGAAAAGGTCAGCGCCCATTGCCCGAACTTTCCGATTTCGCCCCGTGCCACTTCTATCGCCTGCAGCACTTGCTCGTCCGACACCAGATGCGGGTAGCGCTCCGGCAGCAGCAGCAACAGCGACTGCCACTTGGCGAGCATGCCCGGCAACTCGTTGAACAACGTGATCAGTTGGTGCCACAGCAGCGGTAACACCACGACAATAAACACCACCAGCAGCCCCATGAACAAGGCAAATACCAGGCCCACAGCTGCGCCGCCCGGCAAGCGTAAACGCTCCAGGGTGGTGACCAGGCCCTGCATCAGGTAAGCCAGCACCATCCCCGCCAGTACCGGCGCCAGCATGCCTCCCAAGGTGAGTACGGCCGTAAAGGCCAGAAACAGCAGGACCGCCAGCACCACGGCTTCTTCATCGGAGAAGTAGCGCTGGATCCAGTCTCGTAACACTTTGAACATCAATCAACCTCGGGTGGTAGGGGCAAACGGTTCAGGCCTTGCGCAACCAGTAACGGTACACACCGGCGGCGTCTTCTTCATGCAGCAGGGTATGGCCGGCCAGCTTGGCGAAGGTACGAAAATCACGCTGGGAACCTGCGTCGGTGGCGATCACCTTGAGCACAGCGCCACTGGCCAATCGATTGAGTTCCAGCTTGGCCTTGAGCAGAGGCAACGGGCAATTGAGGCCGCTGGCATCGAGTTCGGCATCAAAGGCTACAGCGTCGGTCATGGTTTTACTCCGGGCACGCATTCGGGGTGCTTAGAATATCTGGTCCGAAGCTCAGTGTCCGGCTACAGTAAGCTCTTTGTCGAAAGGCTCTGTGCATGACTTTTTTGCGCCCTACCCTGCTGACGCTGGCTTGCCTGCTGGCCTCCCCAGGCTTCGCTGACGACCTGCCGTCACTTGGCGACGCCAGTTCTGCCATTGTCTCGCCGCAACAGGAATATCAGCTGGGCCGCGCCTGGCTGGCCTACCTACGGGGCCAGGTCTCGCAGTTGAACGACCCGCAGCTCAAGGATTACGTCGAAACCAGCGTGTACAAGCTGGTGGAAACCAGCCAGGTGAATGACCGGCGCCTGGAATTCATCCTGATCAACAGCCCGCAACTGAACGCCTTCGCCGCACCCGGCGGTATCGTCGGCGTGAACGGCGGCCTGTTTCTCAATGCCCAGACCGAAGGGGAATACGCGTCGGTGCTGGCCCACGAACTGGCTCACTTGTCCCAGCGTCACTTCGCCCGTGGTGTCGAGGCGCAGCAGCGCATGCAGATCCCGATGATGGCCGCCCTCCTCGGCGGCATCATTGCGGCCGCCGCCGGTGCCGGGGATGCCGGGATCGCCGCAATCGCCGGCACACAGGCCGCGGCCATCCAGGAACAACGACGATTCTCTCGCCAGAATGAACAGGAGGCGGACCGTATCGGCATCGTCAACCTGGAGAAAGCCGGCTACGACCCGCGCTCCATGCCAACCATGTTCGAACGCCTGATGCGTCAGTATCGCTTCGACGCCAAGCCGCCGGAATTCCTGCTGACTCACCCGGTGACCGAATCGCGTATCGCCGACACCCGCAACCGCGCGGAACAAGCCAAGGCCGGCGGCAAGGAAGACAGCCTGCGCTACCAATTGATTCGCGCGCGGGTACAGTTGCAATACGAAGACACCTCCGGACTCGCCGCCAAGCGCTTCCAGGCGCAACTGGACGAAAATCCTAAAAACGACGTGGCGCGCTATGGCCTGGCCATCGCCCAGATCAAAGCCTCCCAGTTCAAGCAGGCAAGGGAAAGCCTGCAACCCTTGCTGGCCAAGGCGCCCAACGACATCACCTACAACCTGGCGCAAATCCAGTTGGACATCGACAACAACCACCTGCCCGATGCCCAGCAACGCACGGATCGGATGCTGACCCAATACCCCGGCAACTACCCGCTGAATCAGATTCGGGTAGATCTGCTGCTTAAACAGAATCGCACCGCCGATGCGGAAAAGGCCCTGGATGGCTTGCTCAAGTCTCGCCCGGACGATCCGGATGTGTGGTACCAGGTCGCCGAGACCCGTGGCTTGTCGGGCAATATCATCGGCCTGCATCAGGCTCGCGCCGAATACTTTGCTTTGGTGGGCGACTTCCAGCAGGCGATTCAGCAGTTGGACTTTGCCAAACGTCGCGCCGGCAGCAATTTCCCGTTGTCGTCACGTATCGATGCACGTCAGCGTGAGTTGATCGAACAGGAGCGCCTGGTTAAAGGCATGATGGGCTAAACCCATCGCCCACAAAAAAGCCCCGCCCTCGTAAAACGAAGGCGGGGCTTTTTATTGGCCGGGTGGGTTACTCGGCCAGCTTGAAGGTAATGAAGCTGGCACGCCCCTGGCGAAGCACGCGCATCGATACCGAGCGGTTCTTCGGCAACGCCTTGGCGATGTCGGTGAACTGCTTGGTAGTCTCAATCGCCTGATTGTTCAGGTGAGTGATCACGTCGCCAGGCTGCAGGCCGATCAACGCTGCCGGGCCGTCCTGCACTTCCTTGATCACCACGCCGCTCTTGAGATCGAAGGCTTTCTTCTGCTCGTCAGTCAGCTCGGCCACCGCAATGCCCAGGCGATTGCTGCTGCGCTCGGCGCCCGGTTTGGTGTTACCCAGGGCATCCAGGGTCGCGCCCTCTTCAGGGATCGCACCCACGGTCAGCTCGACATTCTGGCGCTTGCCATCACGAATCACTTCCAGCTTGGCCTTGCTGCCGGCCTTGAGTGCGCCAACCAGGTGCGGCAGGTCGGCCGACATAACGATCGGTTGACCGTTCATGCTCAGGATCACGTCGCCCACTTGCAGACCGCCTTTGGCAGCCGGGCCGTCATCCTGGATTTGCGCGACCAGGGCGCCCGCCGGCTTGTCGAGGCCGAAGGATTCAGCCAGGTCCTTGTTCACTTCCTGGATGACCACACCCAACCAGCCACGGCTGACCTTGCCACCACTTTTCAGCTGATTGGAAACATCCATGGCCACGTCGATAGGAATGGCGAACGAGACCCCCATGAAGCCACCGGAACGGGTGTAGATCTGCGAGTTGATCCCCACCACTTCGCCCGCCAGGTTGAACAACGGGCCACCGGAGTTGCCCGGGTTGATCGGCACGTCGGTCTGGATGAACGGCACATAGTTCTCGTTCGGCAGGCTGCGACCAATGGCACTGACGATACCCTGGGTAACGGTATGGTCAAAACCAAACGGCGAGCCTATGGCTACCACCCACTGCCCCGCCTTCAGGTCCTGGGACTTGCCCAGCTTCAGCACCGGCAGGTCCTTGCCCTCGATCTTCAGCAAGGCCACGTCGGAACGCGGATCGGTGCCGACCAATTTGGCTTTCAGCTCACTGCGATCAGCCAGGCGCACAAGGATCTCGTCGGCGTCGGCAATCACATGGTTATTGGTGAGGATGTAGCCATCTGGCGAGATGATGAAGCCCGAACCCAGGGACTGCGCTTCACGCTGACCACCGCCGCCACGCGGAGTACGAGGTTGTGGCATGCCACGCTCGAAGAACTCGCGCAGCATCGGCGGCAGGCCTTCCAGGTCAGGCATCTGCTGGTTGGAGACTTTGCGATCCGGCAGCTTCTGGGTGGTACTGATGTTCACCACGGCAGGCGAGGCTTGCTCAACCAATTGGGTGAAGTCAGGCAACTCGACCGCTTGCGCGGGCACGGCCTGACCCAGCACCAATACCGTGGCGACTATGGATAGGTAAGACTTCAAACGTGGTATCGACATACAGCTCCCGTTACGACGAGCAGGGTTGAGCGACAGGGTTCAAGAAACGCCGAAAACTGCGAACGACATCTTTGTTCCGCGAACTAAACAAGGCCAGGGCCAACAAGCCCTGACCTATAAAAAACATGGGAGATTTTTGCAAGTGAAAATGCTGATCCAGACATTTCATGCTCTCGGCAGCCAACCTGGCATGGACGTACCGTGAAAGATCTGGATGAACATAGGATTAACGACTCACGGCTTGGGGGTGGCCTTTTTTTCACCGCGCACCGACAGTGCGATGCGTTCGGCAGTGCCAATAGGTATTTCGCCGACCACAGTCACCATCATTTCGCCATCTACCGTATTCAAGCGACGAGATACAGCAACCGTAGGGCCTAATTGGGTGCGAGTCTCGGTCACGCTCACATCGCTGATCGGTTCGAGAAACACCGAGAAGCGCGCCAGTCCATCTTCATACATCAGGCTGTCGACCGTGGCCTTGGTATGGGGATCCTTGCGGGCACTGCTATTGGTCAGCTGAAAGCCTGGCGGCAACCACTCCAAGTGCCACGCCTCGGTGGCCTCTACGGCCGCTGCCTTGGTATCGCCGACGGCGATGGAGGTGCATTCGCCGCTAGGCTGCAAGTCGCGATCATTAGGCGTGGTGGAGGTGTCCAATCGAGTGAACTGAAAGCGCTCCAGCAACTGCCCTTGATCATTCAGCAACAAGGACTTGAGCGGCAGCGCGGTTTCACGATCAAGGTGCAGCTCAAAACCGTAGCGGTATTGATCACGGGGTGTAATAGACACAATCACTGCATTACGACCGGCCACGCGAGACTTTCCGATAACGGCCAGTTCGTAGAATTGATTGAGTCTTTGCGGATCGAGGGCGCGCGAGGGCGCATCACGCGAATTGCCCAGGCCGGCGACAAGAGTGCCGCTGACGCACTGAGTGCGGCCATCTACGCGAACGACTTCCTGGGCAGAACCATCAAGCTGCAAGAGCCGCTCACGGACCTGGCCATTCTGGGCGCGATGCCAGATGTCGTGGGTAGAAAAACTGCCATTACGTTCGTAGACAAACGTACCTTGGAAACTTTGCTGCTGCTCTGCACGCCCAAGTCGAGTCAGCCAGTCTTGGGCTTCGTCGGCATGGGCGGGGAGTGCAAACCAACCACTGAGCAATAACGTAAGGAGCGGTATGGCGCGCATAGGGCTCCTTAACGGATCAGCGGTTTTCCAGGCTTGCAGCGCGAGCGTATGGCAGAGCGCTTTCAGTGCCTTTCAAGGCGGATTCCTGTGCGTGTTGGCGCAGGTAGCCTGGAAGACGCTGGTCCTGCCAGCCGGATTGCCCTTGCAGCACACCGTTGGCCATAGGGCCGGTGGTGTCGGAGCTTTCCTTGTAGCCGGCCAGTACCGCTGGGCCTTTGACTTGCGGACCGGCCATGACCGGTTGCTGAGTCTGCTGGGCCAGTTCGGCCCCGGCGATTTCGTCCTGGTTGTACAGGCGAACACCGGCCAGCACTGCAACAGTCACCGAGGCAGCCACTGCCAGGCGACCCAGGCTGCGCCAAGGGCCACGAGCAGCTTTTGCCGGAACGGCTTCATCAGCCAGCGCGGCAGAAACGGCCGCAGCAATATCCAGACGAGGGATTAGAAGATCCTTGTGCATCACCGCCCGAGCGACTTGGTAACGAGACCAGGTATCACGGGTTTCGGCATCATCAAATGCGTTGAGCACTCGACGAAGTTCCAGTTCATCCGCTTCGTTATCCATCACTGCGGACAGCGATTCCTGCAGGGCATCACGACTCATGGCGGTTCCTCTCTTGGCTGTCGCCGCTGTCTTTAGTTTTCCTGCAACAACGGTTGCAAGGCTTTATCGATGGCTTCCCGGGCCCGGAAAATCCGTGACCTTACAGTCCCCACCGGACACTGCATGACGCTCGCAATGTCTTCGTAACTCAGACCATCGAATTCACGTAAAGTTAACGCCGTACGCAAATCTTCTGGCAGTTGCTGAATTGTGCGATGAACGGTGCCTTCGATCTCGTCGCGCAGCAATGCACGCTCCGGCGACTCGAGATCTTTGAGGCCGTGATCACCATCGTAAAATTCTGCATCTTCTGAACTTACATCACTATCCGGCGGGCGGCGTCCGCGAGACACCAGATAGTTCTTCGCCGTGTTGATGGCGATGCGGTAGAGCCACGTGTAAAACGCACTATCACCGCGGAAATTGCCCAGTGCACGGTACGCCTTGATAAAGGCTTCCTGTGCAACGTCCTGCGCTTCATGGGTGTCGTGCACAAACCGCACGATCAACCCGAGAATTTTGTGCTGGTATTTCAGCACTAGCAGATCAAATGCTCGCTTGTCACCGCGTTGAACGCGCTCGACCAGCTGCTGATCCTCTTCCTGGGTTAGCATGAACACTCCTCGTTGTACTTGAAGGAGGCTTGCATAACTAAACGATCAGGCTTGCAAACATAGACTCGGACTTTTCGCAAAAGTTCTCCCCCTTCAAGCAAGTTTCCGGCACGCACTGATTTGGCACACACGAAAAACGCAGCGCGGGCAACGCCGGCTGCGCGAATAATCTTGTCGTCGGTTTTCTGACGCGTCCAATGCTCCCGACGGGCCAATAAACTCAACGTTTCCCAGCTTTCGGGCAACCTGCTATTGAGTCGAGGCTTATGCAAAAAGTTCCCACCTCAATAACCTGCCGATTTTACCCGAGCCGTGCACCGTAATCTCACATTGCCACGAATGCCCGGCTATTGTGCCGCTCCCCCCCTCTATATACTAGTGGCCCGTGTGACCCTTTGATTCGCCGATCCAGGCGTCCTGTTTGCGCCAGCCCTGTGGATCGCTTTTTGCGGAATCCTTCAAATGAGCCAACAGTTTCAACACGATGTCCTGGTGATCGGTAGCGGCGCGGCCGGCTTGAGCCTTGCGCTGACCCTTCCCAGCCACCTGCGCATTGCCGTCCTGAGCAAAGGCGACCTGGCCAACGGTTCGACATTCTGGGCCCAGGGCGGTGTCGCCGCGGTGCTGGACGACACCGATACGGTGCAATCCCACGTTGAAGACACCCTCAACGCCGGCGGTGGCCTGTGCAACGAAGACGCGGTGCGCTTCACCGTCGAGCATAGCCGCGAGGCAATCCAATGGCTGATCGACCAGGGCGTGCCCTTCACCCGCGACGAACACGCAGGCAGCGATGACGGCGGCTTCGAGTTCCATCTGACCCGCGAAGGCGGCCACAGCCATCGGCGTATCATCCACGCCGCCGATGCCACCGGTGCCGCGATCTTCAGGACCTTGCTCGACCAGGCCCGCCAACGCCCCAACATCGAACTGCTGGAACAACGCGTCGCTGTCGACCTGATCACCGAAAAGCGCCTGGGCCTGCCGGGCGAACGCTGCCTCGGCGCCTATGTGCTCAACCGCGCCAGCGGCGAAGTGGATACTTATGGTGCGCGCTTCACCATCCTCGCCTCAGGCGGCGCCGCCAAGGTCTACCTCTATACCAGCAACCCCGACGGCGCCTGCGGCGACGGCATTGCCATGGCATGGCGCTCGGGCTGCCGGGTGGCCAACCTGGAATTCAACCAGTTCCACCCCACCTGCCTGTATCACCCACAGGCCAAGAGCTTCCTGATCACCGAAGCCCTGCGCGGCGAAGGTGCACACCTCAAGCTGCCGAACGGTGAGCGCTTCATGCAGCGTTTCGACCCGCGCGCCGAGCTGGCTCCACGGGATATTGTCGCCCGCGCCATCGACCATGAAATGAAGCGCCTGGGCATCGACTGCGTCTACCTGGACATCAGCCACAAGCCCGAAGCGTTCATCAAGACCCACTTCCCGACCGTCTACGAGCGCTGCCTGGCGTTCAACATCGACATCACCAAAGGGCCGATCCCGGTGGTACCGGCGGCGCACTACACCTGCGGCGGTGTGATGGTCGACCAACATGGGCGTACCGATGTACCCGGCCTGTACGCGATTGGCGAAACCAGCTTCACCGGCCTGCACGGCGCCAACCGCATGGCCAGCAACTCACTGCTCGAATGCTTCGTCTACGCCCGCTCGGCCGCAGCCGACATTCTCGAACAACTGCCGCGCATCCCGGTGCCGGCCGCCCTGCCCCGCTGGGATGCCAGCCAGGTTACCGATTCGGACGAAGACGTGATCATCGCCCACAACTGGGACGAGCTGCGGCGCTTCATGTGGGATTACGTGGGGATCGTGCGCACCAACAAGCGCCTGCAACGGGCGCAACACCGGGTGCGACTGCTGCTGGATGAGATTGATGAGTTCTACAGCAACTATAAGGTCAGCCGTGACCTGATCGAACTGCGCAACCTTGCCCAAGTCGCGGAGTTGATGATCCGTTCAGCCATGGAACGCAAGGAAAGCCGGGGCCTGCACTACACCCTCGACTACCCGCAGATGTTGCCCGAGGCCCGCGACACTATTCTGGTGCCAACCACCTACGGCGGCTGAACTTCAAGCGAACCCGCAGGCGCCGGTGCACATCGGCGGCCTGCGAATCCGTCGGCACGCAGACCGAGCGCACCCGCCATTCCCCCGGTACGCGATAGCGCAACACCACAATCAGCGGCAACGCCAGGCTGTCGGGCCGCAGCTGCACGCGATGCCAGCCGCGCTCACTGCTGAATAATTGCCAGCCCTCTTCATCCCGTCGCAGGCCACGAATCGACGAACGGTGAGTCAGCAGGACATAACGCGGCAATACCCAGGCAGCATGGGCCAGGCACGCCAGCACGCCGAGGACAGCAAAGGGAGAGTCGAGGACCATCAGCGCACCCAGCGCGAACAGCTGGGCAAGGAGATACGCCGCCAGCAGCAGCCGTGAGGCCTGCCAGCGGCATTCGAAACGATTACTTGGGCTGGACACGATCCAGGATCATCCGGACCATGCGCTGCAGTTCAGGATCTTCGGATTCGGCCCGCTCCATGAACCAGCCGAACATGTCCTGATCTTCGCAAGTCAGCAGCCTGACGTAGAGATCGCGATCTTCCTTATTGAGCGTCGCATACACCTCTTTGGTAAAAGGCACCAGCAACACATCAAGCTCAAGCATGCCACGACGGCTGTGCCAGTAGAGACGATTGATTTCTACATCTTCGACCATGGAGCGCTCCTCAAATAGAGCGCAAGTATACAGGCCCGACGGCACCGGAACAGTCGGCTTTGGTCGCCCCTACGGAAACTATCCATTTGCCGGGCGCCCCTCTATGATGCACCCATGACTTTTTGACCTGCGATGACCCATGGCTGACTCTGCTTTCTTCTGCCCCCTGTCCCACGAAGGCGTTCTCGCCGTCCGCGGCTCCGACGCTGCCAAGTTCCTGCAGGGACAACTCACCTGCAACCTCAATTACCTGAGCGACACCCAGGCCAGCCTCGGTGCGCGCTGCACACAAAAAGGCCGCATGCAGTCGAGCTTCCGCATCCTGTTGCAGGGCGACGGCGTACTCCTGGCCATGGCCACCGAGCTGCTCGAACCGCAACTGGCGGACCTGAAGAAATATGCGGTGTTCTCCAAGTCCAAGCTCACCGACGAAAGCGCCGCCTGGGTGCGTTTCGGTGTGATCGATGGCGATCAGGCACTGACCGGCCTTGGCCTTGAGCTGCCCACCGAAACGGACAGCGTTGCCCGTACCGAACACCTGATCGCCGTCCGCGTGTCTCCCGCCCGCGCCGAACTCTGGGTACCTGCCGAGCAAGCCGACGGCGTGCGCGGCCAATTGGCCGCACAGTTGACACAAACCGACTTGAATCACTGGCTACTGGGCCAGATCCGCGCCGGTATCGGCCAGGTCATGCCCCAGACCCGCGAACTGTTCATCCCGCAGATGCTCAACCTGCAGGCCGTGGGCGGCGTCAGCTTCAAGAAAGGCTGCTACACCGGCCAGGAAATCGTCGCGCGCATGCAGTACCTGGGCAAACTCAAGCGTCGCCTGTACCGCTTGAGCCTGAACGCGGCTGAAATGCCCGAGCCAGGCACCCCGTTGTTTTCCCCCAGCCACAACAGCTCGATCGGCGAAGTGGTGATTGCAGCAAAAGCTGACCAGGTGATTGAACTTCTGGCGGTATTGCAAGCCGAAGCTGCCGATAGTGGCGATGTGCACCTAGGCACGCTGGAAGGCCCCGGTTTGCAACTGCTTGACCTGCCTTACACCCTTGACCGCGATCGTGAGATCCAGCGTTAGTCGCCGTATTTTCCTGCAACACCCTAGAGAGCATGAATGAACAAACTGGCGGAAAAAGTCCAACAGGCGTTGGTTAAGGCCATCGACAACGATGACCTGGTTCTGCCGACATTGCCGGAAGTGGCCCTGAACATCCGTCAGGCCGCTGAAGACCCGGAAATCAGCATCAGCCACTTGAGTAAAGTGATCGGCCGCGACACTGCGTTGTCGGCGCGCCTGATCAAAGTGGTCAACAGCCCGCTGTTGCGCGCCACCCAGGAAGTCACCGACCTGCACACCGCCATCACCCGGCTGGGCACCAACTACAGCAGCAACCTGGCCATCGGCCTGGTGATGGAACAGATCTTCCACGCCCGTTCCGAAGTGGTCGAACAGAAAATGCGCGATGTGTGGCGCCGCAGCCTGGAAGTGGCGGGCGTCAGCTACGCCCTGTGCCGCAACCACAGCCAGCTCAAGCCGGACCAGGCAGCGCTGGGCGGCCTGGTGCACCAGATCGGCGTGCTGCCGATCCTGACCTACGCCGAAGACCACTACGAGCTGTTGTCAGATCCGGTCAGCCTCAACCACGTGATCGACAGCATCCACCCGGTGCTGGGCGACAAGTTGCTGAGTGGTTGGGACTTCCCGGAAATGCTGGCGAAACTGCCGGGCCAGTACCTGAACCTGGACCGGGACTCAGCCTGCCTCGACTACATCGACGTGGTGCAGATTGCCATGCTGTATTGCCATCACGGCACCGATCACCCCCTGGCCAAGGTGGACGTCTCCAGCGTGCCTGCGATGAAAAAACTGCGGGTTGATCCCTACAGCGAAAAACTGCGCGCAGAGCTGGATGAAGCGCGCGCCATGTTCGATTGATCAACCGGCGATAAAACTCACACGCACCTTCAACCCCGCGTGCTCGCCGTCATGCAGGCTGATCTGGGCCAGATGCGCACGACAGATTTCGCCCACGATCGCCAACCCCAGGCCTGAGCCCATGCCTTGCTGGCTACGGCGGTAGAAGCGCTCGAACACCCGGTCGCGCTCCTCCTGCGGAATACCTGGGCCATCATCTTCCACCTCCAGTACCGCCGGCGCCGTGACCCGCAGGATCACGTTGCCGCCCGGTGGCGTATGCGCCAGGGCGTTGTCCACCAGGTTGCTCAACAGTTCGTTGAGCAGCGTCGGCTCGCCACGCAACCACACCGGTTCATCCGCCTCCAGCGCCAGTGCCACGCCACGCGCATGGGCCAACGGCGCCATGGCCATGCCCAGCTCACGGGCCAATTGGCTGAGGTCGAGCAACTGCGCGCCGCCTTCGGCAATCGCCCGGGCACCGTTTTCGATGCGCGCCAGGGACAGCAACTGATTGGCCAGGTGGGTCAACCGATCGGTGCCTTGGGCGGCGGTTTCCAGGGTACTGCGCCAGGTCGCGGGGTCTTCGGCACGCAGGCCCAGCTCCAGGCGTGCCTTGAGCGCCGCCAACGGGGTACGCAGTTCATGGGATGCATCGGCAATAAACTGCGCCTGACGCTCGAACTGGCCGCGCAGGCGTTCGGTGAAGTGGTTGAGGGAACGCACCAGCGGGCCGAACTCATGCTGCACTTCCACCAACGGCAACGGCCGCAAGTCGTCGGGCTGGCGCTCTTCCACCGCGGTGCGCAGGCGCTCCAGCGGGCGCAATGCGGCGCTGACGGCAAACCACACCAGCAACAAGGCACCGATGGCGAGCATGCCCAGGCGCAGCAAGGTGTCGGCCATCAGGCTGCGGGCCATGCTCACCCGTGCCTCATCGGTTTCGGCCACGCGGATTTCCGCCATGCCGTTCATGTTCGGTTCGGAGACCGCCTTGAGCAGGCTGACCACCCGCACTTCCTGGCCCTGGTACTTGGCGTTGTAGAAGCGCGCCAGCGCCGGGTAGTCGTCGGTGCGCGGAGTGCCGGGGGGCGGGCCGGGGAGGTTTTCGTAGCCGGAAATCAGCTTCTGATCAATGTCATTGACCTGGTAATAGATGCGCCCGGCGCTGTCGTAGGCAAAGGTGTCGAGGGCGACATAGGGCACGTTGGCGCTGAGGGTGCCGTCCACCTGGGTCAGGCCGGCGGCAATGGTACGCGCCGAGGCCAGCAACGTGCGGTCATAGGCGGTGTCGGCCGCTTCGCGACCGTTCCAGTAGGCGCTCATGCCACTGGCGAGCATCAACAGCACCAGCAGCAGCGCCAGGTTCCACAGCAGGCGCCAGCGCAGGCTGCTGGGCTTATGCATCGCGGGCTTCCAGCAGGTAGCCGAGACCGCGGAACGTCACGATGGCGATGGGTTGGCCATCGAGCTTCTTGCGCAGGCGGTGCACGTAGATTTCGATGGCGTCGGGGCTGGCCTCTTCGTCCAGGCCGAACACCTGTGAAGCCAGTTGCTCCTTGCTCATCACCCGGCCTGGGCGGGCAATCAGCGCTTCAAGCACGGCTTGCTCGCGGGAGGTCAACGTCATCAACTCGCCGCCCACGGTGAAACGACGGGTGTCGAGGTCATAAACCAGCACACCACACGCCTGCTGACGCTCGCCGCCCAACACACTGCGGCGCAGCAGCGCCTTGACCCGGGCTTCCAGCTCGGTCAGTTCGAACGGTTTGGCCAGGTAGTCATCGGCGCCCAGGTTCAGGCCATGCACGCGGTCCTTCACATCGCTGCGCGCGGTCAACATCAGCACCGGCAGGTTTTTCCCACGCGCCCGCAAGCGCGCCAGTACCTCGAAACCGTCCATGCGCGGCAGGCCCACATCGAGGATGGCCACCGCGTAATCCTCGCTGCTCAAGGCCAGGTCGGCGGCCACGCCGTCATGCAATACGTCGACGGTCAAACCTGTGCTCTTGAGCGCTTGGGCGACGCTTTCGGCGAGTTGCAGATGGTCTTCAACCAGAAGGACACGCATGGATTTCCACCTTATTCGGACGTGGTCGGCGCCACGCTTTGCCGGGCAGTTTACAGGCGCCGACTGCCCTGTGAAGCCTGAAAACATTGAAAGACAGCTGAAAGGTTAGTGAAAGCTTCGCCCTTTAGCATCCAGCCACGGTAGGTCATGCCTGCCGAGCGACCTGATGGGTCGCGCCCGAAAAACGCCTCGAAGCGTTTTCGCCAAAATAAGAACAATAACGGAGTGCACCACGATGCTGTCGACACAGCCCCAGGCTTGCCCGCCTGTTCGTATTTCCCGCCTGACCCACACCGCCCTTGCCAGTGCCGCTGCCCTTGCCGGCTTTTCGCCGCTTGGCCAGGCTGCCTTCTTCGAAGACAGCAGCGCGACCCTGGAAACCCGCAACATGTACTTCAACCGCGACTTTCGCGACGGCACCAGCGCCCAGCAGTCCAAGCGCGACGAGTGGGCCCAGGGCTTCATGCTCAACCTGCAATCGGGCTACACAGACGGCACCGTCGGCTTTGGCGTGGATGCGCTGGGCATGCTCGGGGTCAAGCTCGACTCCAGCCCCGACCGCACCGGCACCGGCCTGCTGCCTACCCACGACGATGGCCGCGCCGCCAACGAGTACTCCAAGCTGGGCCTGACCGGCAAAGTGAAGATTTCCGCTACCGAGCTGAAGATCGGTTCGCTGATGCCCGAGCTGCCGATCCTCAAGCCCAACGACGGTCGTATCCTGCCGCAGACCTTCAACGGTGGCCTGATCACCTCCAAGGAATTCAAGAACCTGGTCTTCACCGGCGGCCGTCTCGACAAAGCCAAGGACCGCGACGACAGCAACTACGAAGACATCGCCCTCAATAACAAGAACAGCCGCTTCCTCAGCGGTGCCACCGGCAAGCATTTCAACTTCGGCGGGGTCGACTACAAGTTCGCCGACAAGATCACCGGCAGCTACCACTTCGCCCAACTCGACGACGTGTACCGCCAGCACTTCCTCGGCCTGGTCGCCGCACGCCCGATGGGCCCCGGCACCTTCGCCACCGACCTGCGCCTGGCGATCAGCGATGACGCAGGCGCAGCCCGTGGCGGCAAGATCGACAACACCTCCCTCAACGGCCTGTTCAGCTATGCCCTCAATGGCCATAAGCTCAGCGCCGGCTACCAGCATATGTCCGGCGACAGCGCCTTTCCCTATGTGGATGGCAGCGACCCGTACCTGGTCAACTTCGTGCAGATCAACGACTTTGCCGGCGCCGAAGAGCGCTCCTGGCAGGCGCGCTACGACTACGACTTCGCCAAGCTGGGCATTCCCGGCCTGAGTTTCATGAGCCGTTACCTCTCGGGTGACAATATCAAGCTCAGGAACGGCGACACCGGCAAGGAATGGGAGCGCAACAGCGAGATCAAGTACGTGGTGCAAAGCGGCACATTCAAGAATGTCGCCGTGCGTCTGCGCAATGCCACCTACCGTTCCAACTATTCAGCCCGTGATGCGGATGAAATGCGCCTGCTGGTCAGCTACAGCGTTGCGCTCTGGTAAGCCACTCATAACAACAAAGACGGAGATCACCATGACCCCTTCATTGCGTAAATTGGCCCTCGCCGCCGGCTGCATGCTGTTCGCCGGCCAACTGCTGGCCGCCGACGAACCCAAGCGCCCGGAATGCATCGCCCCGGCCTCCCCCGGCGGTGGTTTTGACCTGACCTGCAAACTGGCGCAAAGCGCGCTGGTCAACGAGAAACTGCTGAGCAAACCAATGCGCGTGACCTACATGCCGGGCGGCGTGGGCGCGGTGGCCTATAACGCCGTGGTGGCCCAGCGTCCTGCGGACGGCGGTACGTTGGTGGCCTGGTCCAGCGGTTCGCTGCTGAACCTGGCCCAGGGCAAGTTCGGGCGCTTCGATGAGAGCGCCGTACGCTGGCTGGCCGCCGTGGGTACCAGCTACGGTGCCATCGCCGTTAAAGCCGATTCGCCCTACAAGACCCTCGACGACCTGGTTAAAGCCCTGAAGAAAGATCCGGGCAGCGTGGTGATCGGTTCCGGCGGCACCGTGGGCAGCCAGGACTGGATGCAAACCGCCCTGATCGCCAAGGCCGCCGGGATCAACCCGCGCGAGCTGCGCTATGTGGCGCTCGAAGGCGGAGGTGAAATCGCCACCGCCCTGCTCGGCGGGCATATCCAGGTCGGCAGTACCGACATCTCCGACTCCATGCCGCACATCCTCAGCGGTGACATGCGCCTGCTGGCGGTGTTCTCCGAGGAGCGCCTGGACGAGCCGGAAATGAAGAATATTCCGACCGCCAAAGAGCAAGGCTACGACATCGTCTGGCCGGTGGTGCGTGGCTTCTACCTCGGGCCAAAAGTCAGCGATGCCGACTACGCCTGGTGGAAGGAGGCCTTCGATAAACTGCTGGCCTCCGACGAGTTCGCCAAGCTGCGTGACCAGC
Source organism: Pseudomonas sp. 8 R 14 (assembly GCF_900005955.1). Classification (NCBI taxonomy): domain Bacteria; kingdom Pseudomonadati; phylum Pseudomonadota; class Gammaproteobacteria; order Pseudomonadales; family Pseudomonadaceae; genus Pseudomonas; species Pseudomonas sp. 8 R 14. The sequence continues at coordinate 213,293 of NZ_CVTH01000092.1, forward strand.
GCGAGCTGTTCCCGTTCGCCATGACTGGCCCGGAGCTGGACACCTACGTGAAGAAACAGGTGGCTGACTACAAAGTGCTGGCCAAAGAGTTCGGCCTGATCCAGTAATCGCCCCTCTTTTGTGTAATGCCCCTGTAGGAGCGAGCTTGCTCGCGAAGAACCCAAGGACATCCACGTGCATCCAGACAGCACGCGTTATCGTTGACGTTTTTCGCGAGCAAGCTCGCTCCTACAAGAGGGGCCTTGGAGTTTCCTATGCTCTTACAACGCGTTTTTGCCGCTGTGCTGTTGCTGGCCTGCGCCGGCCTGGCACTGATGGCCTGGCCGTATCAGGCGGCGTTTTCCTACGAGCCCGTGGGGCCTCGGGCCTACCCATTGCTGATGCTCGGGCTGATGAGCCTGGCGCTGATCTACATGCTGTTCCGCCCGCAACCCACCAAGCACACCGAAGAAGAACCCGCGCTCGACCGCCAGACACTGGTCAAGATCAGCATCTGCGTGGCGCTGTTGATCGTGTTTGCCGGCACCTTCGAGCCCCTGGGTTTCATCCTCAGCAGCATGCTGATCGGCATCCCCATGGCGCGCCTGTATGGCGGCCGCTGGGTGCCCAGTGTGGTGATCGTCAGCCTGATGGCCATCGGTCTTTATCTGCTGTTCGATAAAGTCATGGATGTTCCGCTGCCCCTCGGCCTGCTCGACGTTCTGGAGAACTGATATGGATACTTTCGGCTATTTGGGCCAGGGCTTCGGCGTTGCACTGTCCCCCTACAACCTGGTGACCGCCCTGTGCGGCACCTTGATCGGCACCGTGGTCGGGCTGTTGCCGGGCCTGGGCCCGATCAACGGCGTGGCGCTGTTGATCCCCATCGCGTTCGCCCTGGGCCTGCCGCCGGAATCGGCGCTGATCCTGCTGGCCGCCGTGTACCTGGGCTGCGAATACGGCGGGCGTATCAGCTCGATCCTGCTGAATATCCCGGGCGAAGCCTCCACCGTGATGACCACCCTCGACGGCTACCCGATGGCCCGCAAAGGCCTGGCCGGTGTGGCGCTGTCGTTGTCCGCGTGGAGTTCGTTCATCGGCGCGTTTATCGCCACCTGCGGCATGGTGCTGTTCGCGCCGCTGCTGGCCAAATGGGCGATTGCCTTCGGCCCGGCGGAATATTTCGTGCTGATGGTGTTCGCGATTGTCTGCCTGGGCGGCATGGCCGGTGACAAACCGTTGAAGACCTTTGTGGCGGCGCTGATCGGCCTGTTCCTTTCCGCCGTGGGCATCGACGCCAACAGCGGCGTGTACCGGTTCACCGGCGATAACATCCACCTCACCGACGGCATCCAGTTTGTGGTGTTGGTGCTGGGCTTGTTCTCCATCAGCGAGATCCTGTTGCTGCTGGAAAAAACCCACCGTGGCCAGGAAGCGGTAAAGGCCACCGGGCGGATGATGTTCAACCTGAAGGAAGCAGGTTCGGTGTTCGTGGTGAACATTCGTTGCGGCCTGCTCGGTTTCATCATGGGCGTGCTGCCCGGCGCGGGCGCGACCCTGGCCTCGGCCGTGGCCTACATGACCGAGAAACGCCTGGCCGGTGCCAGCGGCAAATTCGGCCAGGGCGACATGCGCGGCCTGGCTGCACCGGAAACCGCCATCGGCGCGTCCGCCTGCGGTGCCCTGGTACCGATGCTGACCCTCGGCGTTCCCGGGTCGGGCACCACCGCCGTGATGATCGGCGCCCTGTCGCTGTACAACATCACCCCCGGCCCGCTGCTGTTCCAACAGCAACCGGACATCGTCTGGGGCCTGATCGCCTCGTTGTTTATCGCCAACATCATGCTGGTGATCCTCAACATCCCGATGATCCGCATCTTCACGCGCATCCTCGCCGTGCCGAACTGGGCGCTGGTGCCGGTGATCGCGATCATCACCGCGATCGGTGTGTACGCGGTGCACGCCACCACCTTCGACCTGTTCCTGATGGTCGGTATCGGCATCTTCGGCTACATCCTGCGCAAGCTGGACTTCCCGCTGTCGCCGGTGCTGCTGGGCTTTATCCTCGGTGGGCTGATGGAACAAAACCTGCGCCGTGCGCTGTCGATCTCCAACGGTGCGCTGGAAATCCTGTGGTCGAGCCCGATTACCTTTGGCGTCTGGGTGCTGACCGCCATCATGCTGTTTGTACCGTTGCTGCGTATCTGGCGTAAACGTGCCCAACAGCGTCGTGCCGTGGCCGATGTCTGAGGTCATCTTTAAACATTGGTGGGGAACACCGCTGGTCGGCCTGGCCGGCGGTTACCTGGCCAGCCTGGTTGGCTGGCCTTTGCCGTACATGGTCGGCTCCTTACTGGCGATCATCCTCGTGCGTTGCCTAACGCCCTGGCAGTTAGCGGAGATTCCCGGCGGGCGCAAATGCGGCCAATGGGTGGTGGGCATCGGCATCGGCCTGCACTTCACCCCGGTGGTGATCGAACAGGTGATGAGCCACTTCGGCCTGATTTTCTTCGGGGCGCTGGTCACCAGCCTGTCGAGCGTGGTGGGCGTGTGGTTGATGCGCCGCAGTGGTGAAGACCGCGCCACCGCGTTCTTCTCGAGCATGCCGGGCGGTTCCGGGGAAATGGTCAACCTCGGCTCGCGCAATGGCGCGGTACTCAGCCGTGTCGCGGCTGGGCAAAGTCTGCGCGTGCTGGTGGTGGTGCTGTGTGTGCCGGCGATCTTCAAGTATCTGTTGGGCGGCGGTGCGCCGCAGTTTCATCCGGCGCCTGTCAGTTGGGCGTGGCTGGCGCTGCTGTTTCCACTCGGTGCACTGGTGGCCTGGGGCTGGCAGCGCTTGCGCCAGCCTAACCCGTGGTTGTTCGGCCCCTTGCTGGTCAGTGCGACGGCCAGCGTGGTGTGGGACCTGCATATCGGCCTGCCCGAAGGCGGCAGCCAGATCGGCCAGTGGTTGATCGGCAGCGGGTTGGGCTGCCACTTCAACCGGCAGTTCTTTCGTCGAGCACCGTCGTTCATGGGCCGCACCTTGATCGGCACGGCCTTGACCATGGCGTTGGCAACGTTGGCGGCGGTGGGCTTGAGCGCCCTCACCCACCTGGACCTGCGCTCGCTGACCCTGGGCATGATGCCCGGCGGGATTGCCGAGATGAGCCTTACGGCCGAGACCCTGCAACTGTCGGTGCCGTTGGTGACGGCGATGCAGGTGATGCGCTTGTTGTTTGTGCTGTTTCTGGCGGAGCCGTTGTTTCGGCATTGGAACCGTCAGCCGGAAAAAATCTAAACCTTCGGCACAGTTCAACCTGTGGGGGGCTTGTCCCTCCCACATTTGAATGTGCCTGGCCTTAGAGCGGCGGCAACCGCCACTCAATCGGCGTCTCGCCGTTCTGCTCAAGAAACTTGTTGGTGCGGCTGAAATGCCCGCACCCCAGGAACCCGCGATACGCCGACAACGGCGACGGATGCACCGACGTCAGCACCAAATGCTTGGTGGCATCGACCAGCTTCTGCTTGCCCTGGGCATGGGCGCCCCACAACAGGAACACCAAATGCGGCTGGTGTTCGCTGACCACTTCGATAATCCGATCGGTAAAGAATTGCCAGCCCTTGCCCGCATGGGCATTGGCGTTGGCGCGTTCCACGGTCATGGTGGTGTTGAGCAGCAATACGCCCTGGTCGGCCCAGCTCTGCAGGCAGCCGTGGTTGGGGATGTCGATGTTCAGGTCGCGCTTGAGCTCTTTGTAGATATTGACCAGGGACGGCGGCGCCGGCACGCCCGGTTGTACCGAGAAGCACAGGCCGTGGGCCTGGCCGGGGCCGTGGTACGGGTCCTGGCCGAGGATCACCACCTTGACCTTGTCCAGCGGCGTTGAGTTAAGCGCATTGAAGATCAGCGGGCCGGGCGGGTAGATCTCTTTGCCGGCGGCATGTTCCTGGCGCAGGAACTCGCGTAACTGGCCCATGTAGGGCTTATCGAACTCATCACGCAGGGCGTGTTTCCAGCTGGGTTCGAGTTTGATACGGTCGCCTTCGGTCATAGTTGAAATGTCTTGTAGAAAAGAATGAGGCGAACCCTAGGAAAGCCGGCCCTGCTTGTCAATTGATCTGACACACCACCGGCACTTTCCCACGAAGCGATCATACTGATCCTTCACCTTCTCGATTGAGGTCACGATGAATCTGCACTTCGAAGAACTGACCGGCAGTGGCGGCGCCCGCGTCGGCATCGCCAGCCTCGACGCTGAAAAGTCCCTCAACGCCCTCTCTTTGCCGATGATCCTGGCCCTGACAGATCGCCTGGAGGCCTGGGCCAAAGACCCGGCCATCGTCTGTGTGCTGCTGCGTGGCAACGGGCCCAAGGCCTTTTGCGCCGGCGGCGAAGTGCGCAGCCTGGCCCAAGCCTGCCGCGAGCAGCCGGGTGAAGTGCCGGCCCTGGCCGCACAGTTTTTTGCCGCGGAATACCGCCTCGACTACCGCTTGCACACTTACCCTAAGCCGCTGATCTGCTGGGGCCACGGTTACGTGCTGGGCGGAGGCATGGGCCTGCTGCAAAGCGCGGCCATACGGATTGTCACGCCGAGCAGCCGCCTGGCCATGCCCGAGATCAGCATCGGGCTGTACCCGGACGTGGGCGCCAGCTGGTTCCTGTCGCGCCTGCCCGGCAAGCTGGGCTTATTCCTTGGCCTCACCGGCGCCCATATCAACGGCCGTGACGCCCTGGACCTGGGCCTGGCCGACCGTTTCCTGCGTGACGATCAACAAGACGAGTTGCTCGATGGCCTGCTGCAACTGAACTGGCAGGAGCAGACCGCGATACAGCTCAACAGCCTGCTCAAGGCCATGGCCCAGGAAGCCGTGGCCCAGCAACCCGAGGCGCAATGGCTGCCGCGCCGGGCACAGATCGACGAATGGCTGGACGTCGGCGATGTGCGCAGCGCCTGGCGCGCCTTGAGCCCGCTGCGTGACCACGCGGACCCACTGTTCAATCGCGCCGGCAAGACATTGAGCGAAGGCTGCCCGCTGACCGCGCACCTGGTGTGGGAACAGATCCAGCGGGCCCGCCACCTGTCCCTGGCCGAGGTGTTCCAGATGGAATACACCCTGAGCCTGAACTGCTGCCGCCATCCGGAATTCAGCGAGGGGGTGCGCGCGCGGTTGATCGACAAGGACCAGAAGCCCCATTGGCATTGGCCAGACATCAATACGGTCCCGGACGCCGTGGTGCAGGCGCACTTCACCAAGGCGTGGGAAGGCCGGCACCCGCTGGCGGACTTGTCCGATTACTGAGGTTTTGCGCCCATAAAAAAGCGGCGCTTCATGCGCCGCTTGTCATACAGGCCGGTCAACGGTGACCGCCACGGCCACCTCCACGGTCATGATCACCACCGCGTCCATGCCCGCCATTGTTCCAACGATCCCCCCAGCCCTGGTTCGGGTAAGGCCGGTAACCGGCCCTTGGCCCTGACGGGTAATAGCGAGGCGCCGGCTGGTAATAACGCGGTGCCGAGTAGTAACGCGGTGCCGGAGCGTAGTAACGCGGCGACGGGTAGTAATCACGGCGATATTGATACGCCGTGCCGCCGCCATAGTAATAAGCCGGCGCCGGTGAGGTGTAGACCTCGGAACGGTAGTAGCTCTGGCCTCCATCGTAGTAGGGCACACAAGCGCAAAGGGTCAGACCGAGTAAAGCGCTGAGCAGCAGTCGTCGATACATGGCGGCCTCCTGGACCGCGGAAGAGCACCTCCAGCGACGCTGGGGGGCGGCATTCAGCTTTCACTGAATGACGAAACATCTGACATCAAAAACCGAATCTGGTGCGTTTTGGTAACAACTTGATACATCAATGCCAAGGGCAGCCACATCCCGTCAGACGCACTGCGGTATAGCACTTAACAACCCCCAGGTTTATCGATTCAGTAAATTTTTCTGGCTCGAAACTTTCCCGATTGCGATGATGTCACTATGACATCGCATAAGCCAGGGAGGCTCTAACGTGCGCCCTTCGCCACTTTCGCCGGATCCGAGCCATGAAAATCTCAACCAAACTGCTGCTTTCATTTCTATTGTGTGCACTGGTCACCCTCGGGGTCGGCCTGCTGGGTATCAAAAGCGTGGTCCGCCTCGCCAATGCATTGGAACTGACGTTCTCCAATAACCTGGTGTCCGTCAGCACCACGGCCGCCACCCTCAACAGCCTGGTCGCCCACAACCGTGGTTTGTACCGTTTGATGGATGCGAGCAACGGCGACGTATCCCAACAAGACCGCGACCGTGTACGCCAGGACATCGCCAACGAACTCAAACGCAGCCAGAGCGCCTACGCCACCTACCGCGCCACGCCTCAGGAAGACGACGAACGGGCAGCAGGCGACAAGCTCGACCAGATCTGGCCAACTTACACCAGCAGCTCCGAACGCATCATGTCGATGCTCGACAGTGGCCAGGTCGAGCAGGCCCGTGCCCAGCTCAACAGCACCAACAATGAACTGTTCCGCCAGGCGCGCGAGTTGATCCGTGTGATGATCGAGTCCAATAACCGCCAGATCAAGGAAGGCGCCCTCGCCGCCGAGGACCTTCGCAGCAGCGCATTGACCTGGATGATCAGCGGCATTGTCCTGGCCTTCATCATTGCGATTATCATCGGTGTGCTGATCACGCGCCTGATCACCCGTCCTATCGCACAAGCGGTTGAGAACGCACAGCGCATTGCCAAGGGTGACCTGACCCAAGCCATCACGACCGACCGCACCGACGAAGCCGGGCAACTGCTGATGGCGTTGTCCGATATGCAGGGCGGCCTGAAAAGCACGCTGATGGAGATCGCCAATGCCTCCGACCAGCTCGCGTCGGCAGCCGAAGAGCTGAGCGCGGTCACCGATGAAAGCACCCGTGGCCTGACCCGCCAGAACGACGAAATCCAGCAAGCGGCCACCGCCGTCAACCAGATGACCGCAGCGGTCGACGAAGTGGCGAGCAACGCCGTGTCGACCTCCGAGGCGTCGCGCCAGGCCACCGCCGAAGCCGAGGACGGCCGCCAGCAGGTGGAGCAGGCAGTGTCGGGCATGTCGTCGATGGTGGTGGAGATCAACGATTCGACCCAATCGGTCGCTGACCTCGCCAACCAGGTGCGCGAAATCGGCAAGGTGATTGATGTGATCCGCGGCATTGCCGACCAGACCAACCTGCTGGCCCTCAATGCCGCCATCGAAGCCGCCCGTGCCGGTGAGCAAGGTCGCGGTTTTGCGGTGGTGGCCGATGAGGTGCGCGCGCTGGCCCATCGCACCCAGACCTCCACGGTCGACATCGAGAAAATGATCGGTGAAGTGCAGGCAGGCGCCGATGGCGCCGTGGCCGCCATGAACAAGAGCCTGAACTGGGCCAACAACACCCAGACCCTGGCGCAAAACGCCGGCCAGGCGCTGGAGCGCATCACCGCCAGCGTGGCCAGTATCAACGAGCGCAACCTGGTGATCGCCTCGGCGTCCGAGGAACAGGCCCAGGTGGCCCGCGAAGTGGATCGCAACCTGCTCAACATTCAGGACCTGTCGACCCAGACCGCCGCCGGTGCCCACCAGACCAACGCCTCCAGCCAGGACCTGTCGCGCCTGGCCACCTCGTTCACTATGCTGGTCAGCAAGTTCCAGCTGTAAGCGCCTCATCACAGTGCGCCGGCGCACCTGCGTGGCGCACACCGCCCTCGTCTACACCCTCCTCTCCCGCTCGCCCGGCTGAACCGCCGGGCATCGAAGCCACTTGGCACGACTCTCGCTTCGTCTATTGCGTGCAGGATTGATAACAGGTTCGCGGCACCACAATTTGCAATGGCCGACTAGGGTTCCGGCTCGCCGAAAGCGAGTGGCTGGTCCGAGAGTTGGCGACCTCCAGTTGAGGTTACACGGCGGGATAAAAGCCCGGGAGACAAGCCACCGTTCACGGTGCCGCGTTGCTCCTGCTCGCCCTTGATCAACTGGAGAAGCCCCATGCCCTCAATCCGTTTACCCGCCCTGCTCGCCGCCGTCTTTGCCGCCGTGCTGAGCGTCCAGGCCCAAGCCGCCACGAAAAACCACTTCAGCGTGTGCTGGACGATCTACGCCGGCTGGATGCCATGGGAGTACGCCGGCAGCCAAGGCATCCTCGACAAGTGGGCGAAGAAGTACGGCATCACCATCGACATGGTGCAGCTCAATGACTACGTCGAATCCATCAACCAGTACACCGCCGGCCAGTTCGACGGCTGCACCATGACCAACATGGACGCCCTGACCATCCCCGCCGCCGGTGGCGTGGACAGCACCGCGCTGGTGGTCAGCGACTTCTCCAACGGCAACGACGGCGTGGTAATCAAGGGCACCGGCAAGACCGTGGCCGACCTCAAGGGCATGAACGTCAACCTGGTGGAACTCTCGGTGTCTCACTACCTGCTGGCCCGCGCGCTGGAGTCGGCGGACTTGACGGAAAAAGACCTGAAGGTGGTCAACACCTCCGATGCCGACATCGCGGCGGCCTTCAACACCGACCAGGTCCAGGCCGTCACCACCTGGAACCCGATGCTCTCGGAGATCAAGGCCAAGCCTGGGGTGAGCCAAGTGTTCGACTCGAGCAAAGTACCCGGCGAAATCATGGACATGATGGTGGTCAACACCCAGGTCCTCAAAGACAACCCCAAGCTGGGCAAAGCGCTGACCGGCGCCTGGTTCGAAGTGGTCGCGCTGATGAACGCCAAGGGCCCCGCCAGCACCGCAGCCCTCGAACATATGGCCAAGGCCTCTGGCACTGACCTTGCGGGCTTCCAGTCGCAACTGGACACCACCCAGTTGTTCGCCACGCCCCAGGAAGCCCTGGCCTTCGCCACCAGCCCACAGTTGCCCGCCACCATGGGCAAAGTCGCCGAGTTCTCGTTTAAACACGGCCTGCTGGGTGAAGGCGCCAAGGACAGCAGCGCCGTGGGCATGCGCTTCGCCAACGGTGTGACCAGCGGCGACAAGGCCAACCTCAAGCTGCAGTTCGACCCCAGCTACGTACAGATGGCCGCCGACGGCAAGCTGTAAGAGGACCCGGCCATGCGCCTGATCAACCGTCACCCGGACCGTTCCAGCCGCCTGTTGCTGGTGCTGCTGCCGTTCGCCCTGCTGCTGTTCGCCTACTTCGTGGGCTCGGCCGAGCGCCTGGCGGACAACCCCAACGACAAGCTGCTGCCCGGTGCCGGGCAAATGCTTGACGCGGTAAAGCGCCTGGCCTTCAACGCCGACACCCGCACCGGCGAATACGTGCTGTGGCAGGACAGCGCTGCCAGCCTGCGGCGCCTCGCCATCGGTCTGGGGATCAGCGCCCTCGCCGGCCTGTGCCTGGGGATCGCCGCCGGCACGCTGCCGCTGTTTGGCGCGCCGTTGTCACCGTTGCTGACGGTGCTGTCGATGGTGCCGCCGCTGGCGATCCTGCCGATTCTGTTCATCGTGTTCGGGCTGGGGGAATTGTCCAAGGTGATGCTGATCGTCATCGGCGTCACCCCCTGCCTGGCCCGAGACCTGGAACAGCGCGCGCGGGAAATTCCGCTCGAGCTGCTGGTGAAGGCGCAGACCCTCGGCGCCTCCACCTGGACCCTGATGCTGCGTGTGGTATTGCCGCAATTGCTGCCGCGCCTGTTGATCTCGCTGCGGCTGATGCTCGGCTCGGCGTGGTTGTTTTTGATCGCCGCCGAAGCCATCGCCTCCACCGACGGTTTGGGCTACCGGATCTTCCTGGTACGACGCTACCTGGCGATGGACGTGATCCTGCCTTACGTGGTGTGGATCACGCTGCTGGCGTGGCTGATGGACTGGGGCCTCAAGGCCCTGACCCGGCGTGCGTTCCCCTGGTACGAAGGAGCGCGGGCATGAGCTTTATCAGCGTCAATAATGTGTGGCAGCGCTATGGCGATCAGGTGGTGCTCGAAGGCCTCAACCTGCACGTCGCCGAGGGTGAGTTTTGCACGCTGGTGGGTACGTCCGGGTGTGGCAAGTCGACCTTCCTGCGCCTGCTGCTGGGCCAGGAAACCGCGAGCAAGGGGCAGATCCTGCTGGACGGCCAGGCCCTCGCCGCCGAGCCGGATGCCAGCCGTGGCGTGGTGTTCCAGCGCTATTCGGTGTTCCCACATCTGACTGTGCTCGACAACGTCGCCCTCGGCCTGGAACTGCCACATTCTCGCCTGCTGGGCCGGCTGTTCGGTAAAGCCAGGAAGGACGCCCGCGAACAGGCTGCCGCGCTGCTGCACAAGGTCGGCCTCGGCCACGCCCTGGACAAGTACCCCGCGCAGCTCTCCGGCGGCATGCAACAACGCCTGGCCATCGCCCAGGCCCTGATCATGAAACCCCGCGTGTTGCTGCTGGACGAACCCTTCGGCGCCCTCGACCCGGGCATTCGCAAGGACATGCACCAGCTGCTGCTGGAACTGTGGCGCGAAACCCGGCTGACGGTGTTCATGGTCACCCATGACCTGAGCGAAGGCTTCAGCCTCGGCACGCGCCTGCTGGTGTTCGACAAGGTCCGCGTCGATCCCCACGCCCCCGGCGCCTATGGCGCGCGCATCACCTACGACATCCCTTTGAACAGCGAACGCCGCAAGGCGCTCGCCGCCGAACTTGGAGCCACGTCCAAATGACCGATTCCACCCAACTGTTCCCACCCTTCGCCGAAGAAATGCTGCCCGGCGGCGGCCACCGCTCGTTCGTGCTCAAGCGCGGCCAACTGCTGCGCCTGACCGACCTGCGCGGCGGCGCCAACGTCAGCCTGACTCTGCTCAACGCCAACGAAAAAACCGAGCGCCTGAACCTGCCCGACAGCCTCAAATGCCAACACACCGCCAAGCTCACCACCGGCCATTGCCTGTACTCGGACATGGGCCGCGTACTGGCCGCGATCACCGCCGACACCTGCGGCTGGAGCGACAGCATCGGCGGTGTGCTGTGCGCCGCCGAAGTCGCCGAGAAGTACGGCCAGGGCCGCTATCAGGAGCTGCGCAACGGCTTCTTCCGCAACGGCACCGACAACCTGCTTGTGGAGTTGGGCAAGTGGGGGCTGGGCCTGTCCGACCTGCTGATGACCCTCAACCTGTTCAGCAAAGTCGCGGTGGATGGCGACGGTGGCCTGCACTTTGTAGCGGGCCATTCCAAGGCTGGCGACTACATCGAGCTCTACGCGCCGATGGACACCCTGGTGGTGCTCACCGCTCTGCAACACCCCATGGACCCGAACCCGCACTACGCGCCGCAACCGCTGAAACTGAGCTGGATGAACGCCGACAAAAGCGTCGCCGAACACTGCCGCACCTCGCGCCCGGAAAACGAGCGCGGCTTTATCAACACCGACCGCCTGTTCGCCTGAGGAGCTGCCATGTCTATCGCACTGAAACAACCGGACGCGGCCGTGTACCGCGCAACCATCCCCGCCGGCGAACCGTGGCTGATGGAGGTCAAGGCCGGGCAGACCCTGCGCATCCTCGACCTGGAGGGCAACCAGGCCGTCGACACGTTGTTCTACAGCGTGAAAAACCCGCGTGAACGCTACGACGTGCAGCGCACGTTGCGCCGGCAGAACAGCGTGTACCTGGGCACCGGCAGCGTGCTGTATTCCAACCTCGGCCAGCCGATGCTGACCATCGTCGATGACACCTGCGGGCGCCACGATACCCTCGGCGGCGCCTGCGCCCAAGAGAGCAACACCGTGCGCTACGCCCTGGAAAAACGCTACATGCACAGCTGCCGCGACAACTACCTGCGCGCCTGTGCCCACGACGGCCGCCTGGGCAAAGGCGACATCGGGCCGAACATCAATTTCTTCATGAATGTGCCGGTGACGGCCGACGGCGGGCTGACCTTCGAAGACGGCATTTCCGCCCCCGGCAAGTACGTCGACCTGCGGGCGGAGATGGATGTGGTCGTGCTGATCTCCAACTGCCCGCAGTTGAACAACCCATGCAACGCCTACAACCCCACCCCTGCGGAGCTGCTGGTATGGAACTGAAACTCAAGCGCCTGCGCCGTTGGCTGTTTGCCCTGTGCCAATCCCGAGCCGGGCAGTGCATCCGCAAACAATAGCGCGCCAATGTGGGATCCACACTGACTGCACGCACTGCGGACGACCGCAGTGCTCCCCCACTTTGCGGGACGGCCCGCAGGGTTTTGCCATGTTCGAAAAACTGTTGATCGCCAACCGTGGCGCCATCGCCTGCCGCATCCTGCGCACCTTGCGCGAGCTGCAGGTCAAGGGCATCGCCGTGTACGCCGAGGCCGATGCGGCGAGCCTGCATATCCAGCAAGCCGACGAGGCCTACAGCCTCGGTGAAGGCGCAGCGGCCGGTACGTACCTGGCGGTGGACAAAATCCTCGCCACCGCCAAGGCCTGTGGGGCCAAGGCGATCCACCCCGGCTACGGTTTCCTGTCGGAGAACGCAGCGTTTGCCGAAGCCTGTGAAAACGCGGGCATCGCCTTTGTCGGGCCGACGCCGCAACAACTGCGGGTATTTGGCCTCAAGCACACCGCCCGCGCCCTGGCCAAGCAACACGGGCTTGCGCTGCTGGAGGGCACCGAACTGCTCGACAGCCTCGCCTGCGCGTTGCTGGCCGCCGACGTCGTGGGCTACCCGGTGATGCTCAAAAGCACCGCCGGTGGCGGCGGTATCGGCATGCGCGTGTGCCGCAGCAGCGTGGAGTTGAGCGAGTCCTTCGAGACCGTCAAACGCCTGGGGCAGAACAATTTCAGCGATGCCGGCGTGTTTATCGAGAAGTACATCGAGCACGCGCGCCACCTGGAAGTGCAGGTGTTCGGCGACGGCGCCGGTGAAGTGATCGCCCTCGGCGTGCGCGACTGCTCGGTGCAACGGCGCAACCAGAAAGTCCTCGAAGAAACCCCGGCGCCGAACCTGCCCGAAGGCATGGCCGAGGCCCTGTGCGCCGCCGCCATCACCTTGGCCAAGGCCGTGAACTACCGCAGCGCCGGCACCGTGGAATTTATCTATGACAGTGCTGGCGGGCGCTTCTACTTCCTCGAAGTGAACACGCGCTTGCAGGTGGAACACGGCGTCACCGAACAGGTATGGGGCGTGGACCTGGTGCGCTGGATGGTGCAACTGGCGGCCGGGGAAATGCCGCCGCTGAACACACTCGAGTTAACCCCCCGGGGCCACGCGATCCAGGCGCGCTTGTATGCCGAAGACCCGGGCCGCGATTTCCAGCCGAGTCCCGGCTTGCTGACCTGTGTGGATTTCCCGCTGGCCGAAGGCCTGCGGATCGACACCTGGGTGGAAGCCGGTTGCGAGATCCCGCCGTACTTCGACCCGATGATCGCCAAGCTCATCACGTGGGCGCCCACCCGCGAACAGGCGCGCCTGGATCTGCACCGGGCGTTGAGTGACAGTCGGTTGTACGGCGTGGAAACCAACCGCGATTACCTGCGCCAAATCCTGCTGGCCGCGCCCTTTGCCAATGGCCGGCCGTGGACGCGGTGCCTGGAAGACCTGGTCTACGTGGCCGACACGTTTGAAGTGATCAGCGCGGGCACGCAAACCAGTGTGCAGGACTATCCCGGCCGCCTCGGCTACTGGGCCGTGGGTGTGCCGCCGTCGGGGCCGATGGACAGCCGCTCGCTGCGCCTGGGCAATCGCCTGCTGGGCAACGACGAGGGAGCAGCGGCGCTGGAAATCACCCTGAGCGGGCCGCTGCTACGCTTCAATTGCGCGGCGGTGGTCGCCGTGACCGGTGCTGAAATCCCGCTGCGGTTGAATGATCGAGCCGTGCCGATGAACACCGCGCTATTGATTGAGGCCGGGTCGGTCCTGAGCCTGGGCACCCTCGCCGGCGCCGGGGCGCGCAGTTACCTGTGCCTGCGTGGCGGGCTGCAAGTGCCGGACTACCTGGGCAGCAAAAGCACCTTCACCCTCGGCCAGTTTGGCGGGCATGGCGGGCGCGCCTTGCGGGCGGGCGATGTGTTGCATCTGTTGCCGTTGGAAGACCGGAACGCCGGGCAACGATCAGTCGCTGAACCGCTGCCGGAGGTCCGCACACTGCGGGTGATTTATGGCCCCCACGGCGCGCCGGAATACTTCCTGCCGGCGTATATCGACACGTTCTTCGCCACGCAGTGGGAAGTGCATTTCAACTCCAGCCGCACCGGTGTTCGGCTGATCGGGCCGAAGCCATTGTGGGCGCGTACCGATGGCGGTGAAGCGGGGTTGCATCCATCGAACATCCATGACAACCCCTATGCCATCGGCGCGGTGGATTTCACCGGGGACATGCCAGTGATCCTCGGGCCGGATGGGCCAAGCCTGGGCGGTTTTGTGTGCCCGGTGACGGTGATCGAGGCAGACCTTTGGCAACTCGGCCAGCTCAAGGCCGGTGACAAGATTCGCTTTGAACCGGTGGACCTCAAGACCGCCCGCGACCTTGCCCTGAACTGGGATCAAAAGAATGCCGAAACCCTGTGGGAGCAGAGCTTGCTCGCGATGGGACCAACTCGGTCCGTCGCCGGCATCGAGCAATTGGCATCCCCCATCATCCTGGACATCGGCCACGCCGACACCCGCCTGGTCGCGCGCCTCGCCGGCGACACCCACCTGCTGCTGGAAATCGGCGCGCCGGAGCTGGACCTGGTGCTGCGCTTTCGCGCCCATGCCCTGATGCAGGCCCTGGAAACCCGAGCATTGAAGGGCGTGATCGACCTGACGCCCGGGACCCGCTCGCTGCAGATCCACTACCAGCCCGAACAACTGCCCCTGGCCGACCTGCTGGCACTGATCAGCCACGAGTGGACCGCCGTGTGCACCCGGCAAAACCTGCAAGTGCCCTCGCGCATCGTGCACCTGCCGCTGTCCTGGGACGACCCGGCATGCCAGCTGGCCATCGAAAAATACATGACCACCGTGCGCAAGGACGCCCCGTGGTGCCCGAGCAACCTGGAGTTCATCCGTCGCATCAACGACCTGGCCAACCTCGATGAAGTGCGCCACACCGTGTTCGACGCCAGCTACCTGGTAATGGGCCTGGGCGACGTCTACCTCGGCGCGCCGGTGGCCACGCCGCTGGACCCGCGTCATCGGCTGGTGACCACCAAATACAACCCGGCCCGCACCTGGACCGCCGAAAATTCGGTGGGCATCGGCGGCGCGTATTTGTGCGTGTACGGCATGGAAGGGCCCGGCGGTTATCAGTTTGTCGGGCGCACCTTGCAGATGTGGAACCGCTATCGCGAAGTGGCGGCGTTTGACGGCAAGCCGTGGCTGCTGCGCTTCTTCGATCAGATTCGGTTCTATCCCGTGAGCGCGAATGAGCTGGTACGGATTCGTCGGGATTTCCCCCTGGGACGCTTCGAGCTGGATATCGAGGAGAGCACCCTGAACCTGGCGGATTACCAGGCATTTCTTGCGCGGGAAGCCTCGGGGATCAGTGCTTTTCGTGAACAACAGCAACAGGCCTTCAATGCCGAGCGCGAACGCTGGATCGCCAGCGGCCAGGCGCATTTCGACAGCGAAGAGCTCGCGGCGCCAGCGGCGCAAGACACGCTGCTCAAGGCCAATGAATACAGCATCGACAGCCCTATCGCCGGCAACCTCTGGCAGGTGCCGGTGGCCGTGGGTGCACGTGTTGCCGCCGGGGATGTGCTGGTGATTCTGGAGTCGATGAAAATGGAGATCCCGGTGCTGGCGCCCTTTGCCGGGGTGGTGCGGGAAATCCCGGTGCAGCCGGGCAGCGGCATTGGCGCCGGCCAACGGGTCGTGGTGCTGGAACGGGACTGACCGGCGCTGTATCGTGCAGGGACTTCCGAGACCCTGCCCCAGCGACCATGACCACGCCAACCCTTTGCCCCGCCTGCGGTGCCCGCAACGATTGCACCCTGGCCGACCCACGCACCGCCGACCAGCCGTGCTGGTGCTACAGCGTCACCATCGACCCGGCGGTGCTTGAAGCGCTGCCCGATGCATTGCGCAACACAGCCTGCCTGTGCCCGCGCTGTGCTCAGGCGGATGAGCAGCTTCGCAATGCGCGTTGACCGTTTCCTCAGCAACCTGCCGCGTTTCAATCGCCAACAAGTGCGCGTGTTGCTGGTGGAGCGGCGGGTGACGGTGGATGGCGTGGCAGTCAACGACCCGCATCATGAAGTGCGCGAATTCAGCCGAGTGTGCGTGGACGATGACGTGCTGCAGGTGGGTAAAGCGGCGCGCTATTTCATGCTGCACAAACCCCAGGGCTGCGTCAGCGCGACCTCGGACCCACAACACCCGACTGTCCTGGACCTGCTGGATGAGCCGGACAAAGGCGAGCTGCATATCGCCGGCCGCCTGGATTTCAACACCACCGGCCTGATGCTGATCACCAACGACGGCCAGTGGTCGCGGCGCCTGACGCAACCGCAGACCAAGTTGCCCAAGGTCTATCGGGTAGAGACGGAGCAGGACATCGGCCCCGAATACGCGGCAACCTTTGCAGCGGGCCTTTATTTCGCCTTTGAAGACCTGACCACGCAACCGGCCGAGCTGGAGCTGCTGGGGCCACGCCTGGCACGACTGAGCATCACCGAAGGCCGCTATCACCAGGTGAAGCGCATGTTCGGGCACTTCAACAACAAAGTGATCGGCCTGCACCGTGAGCGAATGGGCCCATTGGGCTTGGATGCGGCCCTGGCGCCCGGCAAGTACCGGGCGCTGTCCGAGGAAGAAATCCGACAGGTCTGACGACCGTTCGGCCGGTGATGGCAAAAACCCATTTGTGTGACTTGCGGCATCCCCGGTCTACTGCTTGAATCAAACCGTCAGCCAAATTATGACTGACGAGTCGCCTATAACCTCCAAGAAACACCTTGCCCCGCCCGCGCTTGATCCACGGGCCTCCCAGGCAAACAGCCCGCCCTAACAACAGCCGTCGGCCAGCCGTCATCGGACCGACATGGGCTCTCATCTTCCAGGCGTATGCCTACCTGTCACAAAGCTCGTGCAGAGTGATCTGCGCGCCCTACCCGCTTGCCAGGAGTCTTACGACATGAGGCCAGAAATCGCTGTGTTGGATATACAGGGTCAGTATCGGGTTTACACGGAGTTCTACCGCGCGGATGCTGCTGAAAAGACCATCATCCTGGTCAACGGCTCGCTAGCCACCACGGCCTCCTTCGCCCAAACCGTGAAAAGCCTGTACCCGCAATTCAATGTGGTTTTGTACGACCAGCCCTACGCCGGTCGCTCCAAAATCCATAACCGTCATGAGCAAATGCTGACGAAGGAAGTCGAAGGCCAGATCCTCCTGGAGCTGATCGACCACTTCGCCGCCGAGCACGTGCTGTCCTTCTCCTGGGGCGGCGCCGCCACCCTGGTGGCCCTCGCCCAGCGGCCACGGCGTGTGGAAAAGGCGGTGATCAGCTCGTTCTCGCCAGTGATCAACGCGCCAATGCGCGACTACCTCGAGCGTGGCGTCGACTACCTCGGCAACCTCGACCGCGACCGCGTCGGGCACTTGATCAACAGCACCATCGGCAAACACCTGCCGTCGCTGTTCAAGCGTTTCAACTACAAGCATGTGAGCAGCCTGGCCGAGCACGAATACGGGCAGATGCATTTTCACATCAGCCAGGTACTGCACAACGACCGCCTGTGCTACCTCAAGGCCGCGCGGCAGATCGATGTGCCGGTGCTGTTTCTGAACGGCGAATGGGACGAATACACCAGCGCCGAAGACGCCAGGCAGTTCGGGCAGTACGTGACGAAGAGCAGCTTCAGCACCATCCAGGCGACGGGGCATTTCCTGGATATGGAGCACAAGGCCGCCTGCCGGGACAGCCGGGACGCGGTGGTGGGCTTTTTGAAACCGGAACGGCAGTCCAGCCGATTGCGTTATCACCAGGGCCAGACGCAGCATGCATTCGCCATCTGAAATGAAGGCTTGCCGTGGCGAACGGACCTGCTCGCCACGGCAAGCTGCACAAATTCCGAAGAAAAACTTCAAATCCCGGCGCACATCTGGTACAAAGTCAGCCGCTCTGAGCGGGTGTCGTATAATGGCATTACTCCAGCTTCCCAAGCTGATAACGAGGGTTCGATTCCCTTCACCCGCTCCACTCAGACATAGATTCCACGCCGGCAGGGTTTTGGCGGGGGGTGCATAAAAAACCGGTCCTTGGTGGCCGGTTTTTTTATGGGTGGGATTTGAGATTCAAAAATAGAGTGCGCACAAACCTGTACAAATTTTACTTCTTGTACAAGTATCATGCTTCGAGCGGCGGCACTTCGCCCCGCACCTTCGAAGAGCCAAGCCATGACACGTCTACTGTTTTCACTGTTGCTGGTCGTGAGCTTGGCCAGTTGCAGCAACGTTGAGGTCGACCACTACGCCGACCAGCAACCGAAACTGGACCTGGAGCGCTTCTTCAGTAAACCCGTGAAAGCCTGGGGCATCTTCCAGAAGCGTTCGGGGGAAGTGGCCAAGCGCTTTGAGGTCGATATCGCCAGCCGGCGCGAGGGCGACGCGTTGATTCTGGATGAGCGTTTCTTGTACAGCGATGGCACGCGTCAGCAACGGGTGTGGACACTGACGCCGGACGGCCCAGGGCGCTGGCGCGGACGAGCCGGGGATGTGGTGGGCGAGGCGATCGGCGAAGTGGCGGGTAATGCGCTGCGTTGGCGCTACCGGCTCAATCTGCCGGTGGATGGCTCGGTGTACGAAGTCAGCTTTGACGATTGGATGTACCTGATGGACGAGGACACCTTGATCAACCGCTCGAGCATGTCCAAGTTCGGTGTCGAGTGGGGTCAGGTCACGCTGTTCTTTCGTCGCCAATGAGCCCCAAGCGAGGGTCAATCATGAATATGCAAATGCTGGCCGAGCTGGCCGGGAAAGGCGAAATACGTGAGCTGGAGTTGCTGTCCCTGGAGGGCGGTTTCTATATCGCTCGCGTCAGGCTGGAGCACGTCGAGGCGACGTTACTGGACGATCACGGCAAGCCGATGCGCATCGGGTCCACCACGCATTTACGCGACCTGTTGCAGCGGGTTCCGCCGTTTCCTTGCGTACTGGTGCAACACTGCGTTCACGATGAAATGTGCGGTACGCGTGAAGGGCCTATCGGTGCGTTGCGCATTCCGTTTTCGCTGGCGGCGACACTGTAAATCCTGGCTCCCCTCCCCCGTGGTATGGGCGGCCTGGGAAGGCAAGCCGTTTACACCGTACGGGTGACCTATGCGGCTCGGTCCACGCGGTCCTGAACAGCCTCGACCAGCAGCAGGCCCAGTTCAATCATTTGCTGAATGGCCAGGGCCAGGTAGCGCTGTTGAGAGGGCAGGCTTTCGACGAACTCGTGGGTCATGGCACCTGCACCGGCGATGGTTTCGTAGGCGTTGGCGAGCAGCGCTTGAGTGTCGATTTCGGGACGGACGCTGAACAGTTTTACGGATGGATTGCATGAGTCAGTACACATCTGTTGATCCTCGTTAGGGACCGCATACCAGAGCTACTAAACAATGGGTGGCGGCTGTACGCAGGTTAGTAGACCGGCGAATCAACGAAACCGGCGCGCCCGAAGACGCCCTGCGTGCAGCCACCATAAGAGCAGCTGTACGCCGTTGATCGTATCGGGCTACTAAACCCGACCGCTGATGGGCAGCGGCTGACGAACCTTAAAGAGGTCGCCCAAGACGCACAACTCGGACGAGTCTGATCGTTGTGTAGGCAATGCCGCAAGGTTCAACTCTACGTTCTGACACCTCACTTTTCCTCCCCCCTCTGCACCACCCACGCCAACGGCAACGTCACACCCAACATCCCCGCCAACACCATCACCGCCACCGGCACGCCCAGCACATCCCCCACTGCACCAAACACCACCGGCGCCAACGCGCCACCGCCAATCGTGCCGGTGTAGAACAGCGCAAACGCCTGCTCGCGCTTGCCCGCGCCGGCAAGGTCGGGCACGGCGCCGTACAGCACCGAGGAGGTGCCATTCAGTACCAGCCCCAACAGCGGCAGCATCACCATCAACCCGCTGAGCGGCAGGTACACCGCCGCGACGATCAGCACTGCAGTGCTGGTTTCCGTGATCCACACGGTCTTCATCATGCCGATGCGTGCGCCGAGGTAGCCGCAGAACAGTTTGCCGAAGGCACCACCGATGAACAGCAAGGTCAGGGCGAGGCCGATGCCAGCAGTACCGGCGCCTTTGGCTTGCAGCAGGAACGGCAGGAAAGTAAGAAATCCCATGCGCACGGCGCTGTCGAGGGTGCCGGTGAGGATCAGCGCGCGCAGGCCCGTGGCGGAGCCGCTACCCCTGAGGAACTCGGCTTTTTTTGTGGCGGTGGATTCGGATGCTTGAGCAGGAATCAGCCACCACAACAGCCCCGCCGCCGCCAGGCCAAGCAGGCCCAGCAACGTGGCACTGGCCCGCCAACTGATGACGGTTAGCAGCAGCCCGACCAGACCAGGAATCAGGGTTTTGCCGATATCGCCGGAGAAGTTGTACTGGGACAGCGCCTGCTTGATCCCACCGCCGTCCTCGTAAGCGTCGGTGATCATCGACGAGGCCAATGGGTGCTGGGTGCTGGCGCCCAGGCCGCCGAGCAGCAGCGCCACCAGCAACACGCTCAGCCCTGTCGCCTGGCCCACCAACAGGTAGGCGACACCCGCCAACGCCGTGCCGCCCACCAGCATCGGTGTGCGGCCCCAGCGTCTGGCGGCGCGGCTGGCCAGCAATTGGAACACAGCCATCATCCCGGAATAGGCACCCCGCAGAAGGCCGATCTGGGCGTAGGACAAGCCGAACTGAGCCTGCCAGACAGGCAGCAAAACGTAGATCACATCAGTGAGCCCATCATGCACGGCATGGGCGCTGCAACCGGCGAACAAGGCGCGACGGCGCGTCGATGATTCGGGCGAAGGCACAGCGACGGTGTCGTTCATGGTGCAGGAATCAGCTCAGGTTTAAGGGGCTTCCAGCCGGTCAAGGCGATCAACAAGGTCAGCAGCTGGAAACCGATGATCAGCACCACGCACCCGACCCAGCCCCAGCGCTCCCAGATCAGCGCCGGGACAATGGCGCCGCCACTGCCGCCCAGGTAATAACAGGTGAGATACACCCCGACAGCACCCGTCTTGTTATCGCCCGCGGTAGCGGTGATAAACCCATTGGCGGCCGCCTGGGCGAGGAACACACCGGTGGAACTGAACGCCAGGCCGACTACGATGCACCAGAGGGAGGGCATCAGGGTCAACGCCGAACCACTGACGCCCAGCACGGCGGCGACACCCAGCAGTTGGGCATGGGGCCGGGCTTTGCTGAGGCGTCCAGCGATGGGGATCACGATCAACGCCAACAGGAACACCATATAGAGCGTCCCCAACGCTGCAGGCCCAAGGTTGAACGGCGGCAGGCCCAAGTACAAACCTGCGTAGGTAAACGCCGCGACTTGCGAAAACAACACGCAGAAACCTACGGCGTATGCCGCCAACAGCGGCCTGCGAAATACACCTGACGAGGAGGCTTTAACCTGCACGGTCCGCGGGCGGTTGGCCGGCAACAGAAACTGGATGAATCCGCCGACCATCAAGCTCAGCACCGCGAGCACTTCAAAGGCCTCACGCCAGCCCACATACTCGGTCATGACTCCGGTGACGAAGCGCCCGGCGAACCCGCCCAACACGGTGCCCGCGACGTAGAGACTCGTCACCTCCGTGACCGTGCCGCCGCTCCAGCGGTCGCCGATGTAGGCCACACTGGTGGCGAACAGCACCGGGATCAGCATGCCCTCGACAAAGCGCCACACCAGCACTTCGGCAAAGCTGTCGGCATAAGCGGTCATCAATGCCGGCACCGCCAGCAGCACAGCGGCCACCGAGATCACCGTGCGTTGTGCAAAACGTCCGGTCAGGCGACTGACGAAAGGTGCCGTGATCGCCACCGCCAGGGTGGTGACGGTGATGCTCCAGCCCGCCTCCTTGGCACTGATATGAAAGTGCGCAGCGAACGTCTGGAGGATGCTTTGGGTCGCATAGAGGTTGAGAAACGCCGCGCAGCCACACAGGAACAGGGCAAGGCGGGCACAATGCAGGCGCAGTTTCATGAAACCTCTCGTTTTATTTTGAAAGGTCTTTATAGAATGGCCGGCAGGTCTTGAACCAATACCGAATTCCGACCGATTGATACCCAAGGATCAGGATGCTCGACCTACGCAAGCTGCGTTACTTTCTGACCGTCGCCGAAGAATTGCATTTCGGTCGCGCCGCCCTGCGCCTGCACCTGGCCCAGCCGCCTTTGACCCGGCATATTTCAGCGCTGGAGGCAGAGTTGGGTTTCAAGCTGTTCGATCGCACCAGCCGCACCGTGACCCTCACCGCACAGGGACGCTCGTTCTTGCCCTATGCACGTGGCGTGTTGGAACAGGTGGAGTTGGCTCAGGTGATTGCCGGGAAGTTGGCAGCAGGGACAGCGGGTCAACTGGCCTTGGGCTACGTCAGCTCGATTGCCCTGTCGGACCTGTTCAGCCAATCGATCCAGGCCTTCGCCCAACGCTTTCCCGATGTGCAACTGACCCTGGTGGAATGCGCCTCCGGCAGTCTCGGTGCGCAAGTGGCCGATGGACGGCTGGATATTGGGTTGAGCCGGCTGTTGCCACAAAACGACGCAGTGCAAGCGCTGTCGTTGGGCGAGGAACCCTTGGTGGCAGCGGTGTCGAGTGACAGCCCGTTGGCCAGCCTGGCCGACATCAGCCTGGCGCAGCTCAGTGCCTATCCTTTGATTCTGTTTCCAGCCGATTACGGCTCGGGGCTGAACCAGTCCATCGAGCAGCTTTACCGCCACCATGGCGTGCCCCTGCATGCCGGGCCGACCGGACGGCAGATCACTTCGATCATTGCACTGGTGGCCGCCGGGCAAGGGGTGGCGCTGGTACCGGCCTGTACCCGGAGTTTGATGAACAAGGGCGTGACTTATCGGCCTTTGGTGGAGGCGGATGCGTGTGCGCAGTTGTTGGTGTTGACGCCGACCGAAAGACACAGTGTGTTGATTGACGCGTTTCTTGCCGTTATCGAAGAGGCATTACACATCCGGCAATGACCCGAAAAACCCCGCAATATCTCCCCGCTGCGCCGATCCCACTCGCTCTTACACTGCATTCACCATCTGCCGAAATGCCGGTCATCGAAGACCGGTAGGTAGAGTGTTGATAATTTATTTTCAGTGGTTATAGTCACCACCAACACACACCACAAGGAGGTGCTGTGGATAGCCGATACTTGATAGGTCACATCGTCGCAGACGGCTGGTATCTGGTGCGCATCAGAGGCAGTCATCACCACTTCAAGCACCCGACGAAGCCTGGCTTGGTGACGATCCCCCATCCAAAGAAAGACCTGTTGGACAAGACCGCCAAGAGCATTTTGAAACAAGCTCTGTTGAGTTAATCGTCCCTGGAGAACAACGAACATGCTGTACCCCATCGCAATTTCAACTGGTGACCACGATCACGCCTGGGGCGTGGAAGTCCCGGATATTCCCGGTTGCTACTCTGCCGGTGACGATCTGGACGACGCCATGGCCATGGCGCGCGAAGCCATCGAAGGGCACTTCGAAATCCTCGCGGAAGACGGCGCGCCGATCCCGAGCGCCCAGAAGGTCACCGTGCATGCCGCCAACCCTCAGTACGCCGGCTGCACTTGGGCGGTTGTAGACATCGATGTCACCAAGTACCTGGGCAAGGCGCAAAAACTCAACATCACATTGCCGGGCTACCTGCTCAACCGCATCGATGAATATGTACTGCACCACCCGGAGGAAAAAAGCCGCTCCGGCTTCCTCGCGTCGGCGGCGCTCAAGGTGCTGCAACAGGATCGGTAGCTGCAACGGGAGCAAAGTCTGAATGCGGCACTGCATCCATAGCGTGATGATGTCGCTTCATTGAGCTTGCGACCCCAGGGTTATTGCCATGATTGAACCCAAACAACCCACATCCACACCTGTACTGCGCCAAGTGCTCGGCTGGGTGCTGGTGTTGCCACTGCTGGTCGCGCTGGTGCGGCTTCCGTATCCCTTGGGGCTGGGGCTGGCGCTCGGATCAATCGCCGCGTCCGTCTACGGCGTAGGGTTTGCCAGGCGCCATGCCAGCCGAGGCGTGACCGTATTCGCTGCAATCGTCACGCTGTTCAATCTGATTTCCCTGGTCGCCATCGGGGAGGCCTCAGTCATCATGGGGCTCTACAGGATTTCCTGGTTCTACTGGTACCCGTACTATTCCAACTGGGTTTACTGGAATGTCCAAGGCCAGTAAGAATTCCACCGCAAGAAACGTAGTGTTCAGTCCGGCGGATGGCAATACCGTAGGCCTGTAGCGTTTAACAACTGCCCCTCGAGGAGCCCGCTCATGCCTTACGAATACAAGCTCATGCCTTCCCCTGTCGGTGAGCTCACCCTGGTGGCGCGCGATGGCAAGCTCAGTGCCATCCTGTGGGAAGTCGAGCGCGCCAACCGTGTGCGCCTGGGTCAATTGCACGAAGCCAACGACAGCCCGGTGCTGTTGGAAACCGAGCGCCAGTTGAAGGAGTACTTTGCGGGGACTCGCCACACATTCGACCTGGAACTGGATTTCACCGGTACCGCCTTTCAGAAGCAGGTCTGGCAGGCGCTGCTGACTATTCCTTTTGGCGAAACCCGCAGCTACAGCCAGATCGCCCGGCAGATCGGCAACCCGAAAGCCGTACGTGCCGTGGGCGCTGCCAATGGGCGCAATCCTATCTCGATCATTGCGCCGTGCCATCGAGTGATTGGTGCCTCCGGCACCTTGACCGGGTTTGCCGGAGGACTCGACGCCAAGCAGTATCTGTTGACGCTTGAGGACCGCAGCCAGGTGAAAATGAGCTTCTGATCAGGCGATTGCAACCGGCCCCCGAGTAAAAGCCTGGTAATCGAATAAGCCTTCGAAACCCAGCTTGCGATACAGCGAGATCCCCTCCATCGTCGCTTCAAGAAAACAGCGCCGGGCCCCCAGGCTTGCAGCGTGAAGAAGGGCGGCTTGAAGCAATCGTGTGCCATAACCTCTTGCGCGAAAATCCACGAGCGTGCCGAAATCGCTAAGCCGTGCCTCCCCATTCCACATGGATAAAGTCAACGAACACCTCACCTGCCCCTCGGTGGAAAGGATGAAGTGGTGAAGCGATTGGCCCGCTTCAAGAGCCCGCTGGTGCCGGGCTTGATAACGTGCAACACCCTCGGGCGCCATCGAAAACGCATTGCCAAGGGGAACTGCCCAGTGGGCCAGGTTCCGAGTCAAGCTGATCTGCACCGAGCGGTCATCCGTAGATGAAACAAAGCCCGACAGATCGAGGACCATCGCAGTGGTCTTTTCGGCAGGCTGAAAACCCAGCCCGATGAGGGCCTCGGCTACCGCACCGACCTTTTCCTCATGAATCACGACGCGCGTATCCAGAAAGATACGACGAAGCAAGTCCAGGGGCGCTGCCATAGCCCCCCCCATCGGGGCACTGCCGACTCGGATAAACAGCAGGTTCCACGGGTCGAAATATTCGCCGGTAAAGTAAGCGTTGATACAAGCGTTGTAGTGGCGATGCTGCGAGCACGTCGCGGCGAAATAATGATCTTCGGTCTGGTGATAAAACGTAGGCAGGTCGCAGGCGGTATCAGCGTGCATGGGAATTTCCGCATAAAAACCCAGTCTTGCGCCTATCGCTGCAGAGCGCCGTAGGCTCACTCCTAAGAACCCTGCAGAAAACGCACAATGTTGTTCACACCCTAAGTTGTAAAAAGAAATTTCAGAGCGTGCCTGTGGTCAGTATTTTCATCACTCACCTTTAAGGAAAACGGTCATGAAATTCTCTGCAGTCTCACAATCCCTGTCCCGTTGGGCAGGCAGTGCCCGGACGTTCTATGCGGCGGTCGCGTTGATTTTCCTGTGGAGCTTGAGCGGTCCGTACTTCCACTACAACGACACCTGGCAGTTGATCATCAACACTTCGACCACCATCATCACCTTCCTGATGGTGTTCCTGATCCAGAACACGCAAAACCGCGATAACGACATCCTGCACATCAAGATCGATGAACTGCTGCGGGTCTCCAAGGATGCGCAGAACGCCGTGCTGAGCCTGGATGGCCTGGACCGCAAGGAGCTGGAAAAACTGCGCCAGGAATACCGCAGCATCGGCAACACCGGCACCGTAAGCCTGAACAGCAGTTGCGGCCACGCGGCCGATGACGCGGCCCCGAACAAAACCGACCTGAACCAGGCGTAAAAAAACGGCGGTTGGACATGATCCAACCGCCGTTTTTCATATCAAGCGAAGGGCTCAACCGTCGCCTTGATGGCCCTTACCGTAGGTCGAGGCCAGGGCTCGGGCCTTTTGCAGACGTTCTTCCAGCCTGGGCAGCGTCTCATCCACCAGTGCCTTGATTTCCGGCACATCCGAGGCCGCCCCTTCGCGCTTGAACAGGGCAATGGCGTCTTCGTTTTCCTTCACTTGCTGCGCGGTGTAGGCCGCGTCGAAGGAGTCGCCGTCCTTGAGTTCGGGCATCAGGGTTTCGGCCTTGTCGACGATCTTCTCCCGTGGGGCCACTGGCAGGTCGAGCTTCTTGGCGATCGCCGCCAAATGCTGGTTGGCCAGGGTGCGCTCGTTGATCACCTCGATGGTGTAGTCCTTGATTTCCTGGGACGAGGTCTTGGCGTGGGCCATGCGACTGGTTTCGATATCGGCCATGCCTTTGGCCGAAGCCTGCTCGATGAATTCAGCAGGCGACTGGGCGAAAGCATTGCTGGCGCCGAGGCCCAGCAGCATCGCGAAACTGGCGGTGCGTAACCGGATAGCCATGCGGCTCATGATGGGTTCCTCCAGGGCAAAAATAGGTGCGGGGAAAGACACCTCGCCCTGAATTCGAATTTTCCGGGCGGCAAAGGTTTAGAAAAAACTTACCCGTGCGACGAACGGTCGTGGCCCGTCAGGCGGGTTTGCTGCCGAACAGGCCTGGCAGCGCATGGGCCAGGGCATTGATGGCGAAGCCGATAAACATCACGCCGCAGAGCCTGGTGATGAGGATTTCATGGCGCTGATACACGGTGCGCACCCGCTGGGCACCGACCACGCCGATCAGGATCGCGTAGGCCAACAGGCCACCGACGAAGCTCAGGAAGATCAACGCCGGCAGCATCGACCAGGTCAGCAATTCGGCGCGGCTGGACAGCAATGCAGTAAATGTCGCCACGGCCACCGGATACGCCTTGGGGTTGGTCAAGCCGAACAGGATGCCGTGCCAGAACGGATGCCGCGCCGCGCCCTGGGGGGCTTCACTGCTGCGACGCTGGGTACGAATCGCGCGCCAGCCGAGCCAGAACAGGTACAGCCCACTGAGCACGCCGAGCACATCGAACGCGCTGCTGCCGACTTCCCGCGCGCCCACAATCGCGATCAGCGCCGTACTGCACCACAGCACATCGCCGAGCAAGTGCCCGCACAGAAACCCCGCCCCGGCACGACGCCCCCGGGCGGCGCCGATGCCAAACACCGCCAATACGCCGGGGCCAGACGTAATACCGTAGATAAAACCCGAAGCGAGGACGGCGAGCAGCAAGGAGGGGGTCATGGGCGCGACTCTGACAAAACGTAGGAAGGTGGACGGATTCTGCACGTTCCTGCGCTATGGGTAAAACTTCATTCCCGCATAGGGATTGTCGCGGCAAGCCAACAGACGCGAAGCCAGGTCGCCGACATGGGCTTCGAGCTTATGGCCGTCGAGATCGAGGAAATAGAACGAGGCACCTTCGCTGCGATTGTCGCGCCACTCTTGCACCTTGGCGGCGCGCAGACGCGAGACCAGCGCAGCGAACTCACTCGTTGCGACTGTAAACGCATAGTGGGTGTAATCGGCCCCTGGCTTCGACTCGCGCAGCGGATCCAGCGACAGGCATAGCCATAGGCCCGGCAATGACAAATAGGCGCCGGAGTCCCAAGTAGCCTCGAGCTTGAGTTGCAACAACTCATGGTAAAACCCGACGCTGCGCTGCAAATCGGTGACCGACAGGGTCAAGTGATTGAGGCCTGAGAGCATGAGCATTTTCCTTATCGGATCCCCCTGACGAACGGGGGTAAATCGTGAAGAGATGACAATGTAGTATGTTGCACTACATATCACTACATCGAGGCTCCCCATGTCTGTTATGTCCCTACGCATACCCGAAGACATCGCCGCCACGCTTGCCAGTCTCGCCAAGGCGACCGGGCGCAGCAAATCCTTTCTCGCAGTCGATGCATTACGCGAATATTTGACGCGCGAAGCGTGGCAAATCGAAGAAATTCAAAAAGCATTGAAAGAAGCAGACGCAGGCGAGTTCGCAACGGCTGCGGAAGTAAAAGCCGTCGCCGATAAATGGCGCACCAATGCAGGTTGAGTGGCTGAGGACAGCCCTCAAGAACCTTGATGATGAAGCCGCGTACATTGCGCAGGAAAATCCCAAAGCCGCCCATGAGTTCGTCCAGGCCATCATGGTTGGGCTAGGACATGTCGCTGAATTTCCTGCAGTGGGAAAGGAAGGTCGAGTGCCAGGAACGCGGGAGTGGGTAGTGCCTCGATGGCCTTACATCGTTCCCTACCGGATTCGAGATGGACGATTACAAGTGATGCGAATTTTTCATACACGTCGCCAGCCACCGACATCCTGGTAGCAACCATTCAGCCCTGTAACCCTCCCTGCACTCGCCCAATCAACCACTGCAACCCCGAATCCCCGCCTCGTCGCGCATGCCACGCCAGTTCAAAGGTAAACGACGGAATATGAAACGGCGGCGCCACGGCGACCAGATGCGGGTGATCAATATTCAGCAAGCCTCGCGACGATACGGTGAGAATCAAGTCCGTGCCCTCAATCAACTGCGGCGCCACGCCCCAGTGCGGCAGGCTGATCGCCACGTGCCGTCGTTCACGAATCGCCGTCAGCGCCCGTTCGATTTCCGGCGCGCCGCTGCCGCGCATTTCCAGCAGTACGTGGGGACGCGACAGATACGTGGGCAGGTCGAGCACACCGTTGTGCGGCAGGCTGTTGCGGTCCAGCAGGCAGGTGTAATGCTCTTCGAACAACGGCGCAGTGCGCAGCTCGGCGGGCATGTCGGGGAAGACACCGGCAGCCAGGTCCAGATCACCATTGAGCACACCGTCGACCATGCCTTCGCGGCTGGCCTGGATGATTTGCAGGTCGATACCGGGCGCCTCACGCCGCAGGACGCGGACCAGACCCGGCAGGAAAATCGCCGCACTGTAGTCCGACATCGCCACGCGAAACCGGCGCTTGGCCGATGCCGGGTCAAAGCGATTCGGCGCCAGCAGCGCCTGCACCTGGGCCAGGGCTTCAGCCAATGGCGCCGCCAACTCCAGGGCACGGGCCGTGGGCACTAACATGCCGCCCTGGCGTACCAGCAACGGGTCACCCAATAAATCGCGCAAGCGCGCCAGCGCGTGGCTCACTGCCGGCTGGCTGAGGTGCAAACGCTCGGCGGCGCGGGTGACGTGTTGCTCACTGAGCAAGGCGTCAAGGACCACCAACAGGTTAAGGTCGATGCGGCGCAGATCATTCATCAGCTGCATGTTCTGTATAAAAACTTGGAATTTAAATTTGCGTGACGAATAGCCTAGAGTCCAGCAAAACCTCTGGGAGATTCGCCATGACGACGTTGCATTGGGCCGGTTTTTTGTTATTGGCGGTGATCGCCGGGGCGGTAGTGCCGTTTCAAAGTTCGATCAATGCCAACCTCGGACGCGGCCTTGGGCATCCGTTGTGGGCCACCCTGGCGTCGCTGCTGGTGAGCATCCTCGTGCTGCTGCCGGTGATCGTGGCGCTGCGCCTGCCGCTGCCCGGCCTCGCATTTATCACCAAGGCGCCGCTGTGGATGTGGGCCGGGGGCGCGTTTGGCGTGTGCTTTATCGCGCTGGCGTTGACGCTGCTGCCCAAGCTGGGCGCGTCGGGATTTATCGCCCTGGCCATGGCCGGGCAAATTCTCGCGTCGCTGCTGCTGGATCACTTCGGCCTGTTTGGCTTGGCCGAGCGCTCACTGACAACGCCCCGAATCCTTGGCGCGTTGTTGTTGATGGGCGGCGTGGCGTTGATTCAGTTCAGCGCCACACCGGCCCGAGCGCTGACAAACGCCGGCTGATCAGGCCTTGTCGAGGGTGCGCAGCTTTTGCGGCAGGCCCCACAGCAGCAGCGCCGCCGCCAACAACGCGCACACGCCGATCACATAGAGTGCCGGGGTGGTGCTGCCGGTAAGGTCCTTGATCCGCCCCACCATCACCGGGCTGACAATCCCACCGAACTGCCCGAGGGTATTGATCACCGCAATCCCGCCCGCCGCGCCTGCGCCGGCACCGGCCAGCAACTTGGGCGGCAGGGTCCAGAAGGTCGGGATCGACGCGATGATGCCGGCGCCCAACATGCCCAGGGCGATGATCAGGAAGGTGGTGTGATCGGCAAAGATCCCGGCACTGAAGAAGCCCACCGCGCCCAGCACCACCAAGCCGCAGACAAACTTGCGGCGCTCGCCAGTCGCGTCCGACAGCCGCCCGATCACCACCATGCTGATCGCGCCGCACACATAGGGAATCGCGGTGAGCAGGCCGATCATCACCGGGCTTTGGGTGCCGGCGCTGCGGATCAGCTGCGGCGCCCAGAAGTTGAGGCCGTAAGACGCCACCTGGATCAGGAAGTAGATAAACCCAAGCATCAGGAAGCCGGGGATGCGGATCGCCGACAGCAGTGAGCCGCCATGTGTGTTCGGCTCATGCCGGGCAATACGGCTCGATAGCAGGGTCTTCTCCGCCGGCGTCAGCCAGTGCGCATCTTCGATACGGTCCTTGAGCAAGGTCAGCACCAGGAAGCCCAAGCCGATGCAGGGCAAGCCGCCGAGCAGGAACAGCCAGTGCCAGCCGCGCATCTGCAGCACGCCGTCGAGGTGTTCCAGCACCAGGCCGGAGAACGGCGCACCTACCAGGCCGGCAAAGGCGGACGCCAGGAACAGCATCGAGGTAATGCGCCCGCGGAAGTGCTGCGGGAACCACAACGTCAGGTAATACAGCACACCGGGCGCGAAGCCCGCCTCCATCGCACCGATGATGAAACGCAGGCCATAGAACTGCCATTCGGCGGTGACAAACACCATGGCCGCCGTGGCCAGGCCCCACGACATCATGATCCGCGCGATCCAGCGCCGCGCGCCGACCTTGTACAGCATCATGTTGCTCGGCACTTCAAAGATCACATACCCCACCACGAACAACCCGGCGCCCAGGCCGTAGGCGGTATCGCTCAGGCTGAGGTCGGCCTGCAGCTGGAACTTGGCAAAGCTGATGTTTATGCGGTCAAAAAACGCGAACAGGTAACACACCATGATCAGCGGCATCAGGCGCCAGGCGACCTTGCTGACCAGGGCTTTTTCGGCATCGATTTCAGCGGCCGGGCGCGCGCCGGCCTCCAACGTATTAGTGCTCATGGTTTCTCTCCAGCGGACTGCTCACAGGCGTCCGATTGTTTTTGTTGTCTGGTATGGCGTTACAAGGCGGCGATGTAGTCCGGCGGCGGATGCAGGTCGCAATTGCGCCCGGCCTTGGCCACCTGGCCGGGTAATTCATGGCCCAGCAAGGCCGGCAAGCGGCGGGACAGGCTCAGCAGGTGCGGCAGGTCGACTCCGGTGTGAATGCCGACCTCTTCACACAGGTTGACCAGGTCTTCGGTGCAGATATTGCCCGACGCCCCCGGCGCAAACGGGCACCCACCCAGGCCACCCAACGCCGCGTCAAAACGCCGTGCCCCGGCTTCGTAGGCGGCCAGCACATTGCACAGGCCCAGGCCGCGGGTGTTATGAAAATGCAGGGTCAGGTCGCTGGCGGGCACGCGTTGCAACACGCGCTTGACCAGGCGTTCCACCTGGCGCGGGTTGGCCATGCCGGTGGTGTCGGCAAGGCTGATGCCCTGGATGCCCAGTTGCAGATAGGCGTCGACCAGTTGCAGTACGCGGTCTTCATCGATCCTGCCTTCGAACGGGCAGCCAAAGGTGGTGGCGATGCTGCCGTTGAGGCGTACCGGGTGCCCGGCGGCAAAGCTGACGATCTCGCCGAATGCCGCCAACGACGCCTCGCACCGCATGCGCATATTCGCCAGGTTGTGGGTCTGGCTGGCCGACATCACCAGATTCAGTTCATCGGCGCGCGACTCGACGGCGCGCTGGGCGCCCTTGAGGTTAGGGATCAGCGCAACGTAGATCACACCGGCTTTACGCTCGATGCCCTGGAACACGTGTTCGCCATCGCGCAATGCAGGGATGGCCTTGGGCGACACGAAAGAACCGGCTTCGATCCGCGAAAACCCGGCCAGGGAAAGCTGGTCGATCAGGGCGATCTTGTCAGCGGTTTCAACCCAGGTCGGTTCGATTTGCAGGCCATCGCGCGGGGACACTTCCTGCACGATCAGCGGGTCGCAATAGTCAGTGATCATTGCACCACTCCCGAGGTTTTCAGGCGTTGAATGTCGGCAACCGTAAGGCCCAGGCTGCCGAGGATGTCATCAGTGTGCTGGCCCAGGCTCGGGCCCTGCCAGTTCACGGCGCCGGGGGTTTCCGAGAGCTTGGGCACGATGCCGGGCATCTTCACCGACACACCGCCCGGCAGCTCGGCATTGAGCAACATGTCGCGCGCCTGGTAGTGCGGGTCGCTGACGATATCGGCCACGGAGTAGATGCGCCCGGCCGGCACTTCGGCGGCTTCCAGGGCGCTGAGCACCTGCTCGATAGGCAGGCTGCTGGTCCAGTGGGTGATGGCGGCATCGAGCAAAGCGCTTTTCGCCGCACGACCATCGTTGTGGGCGAATTCGGCGGCTTCGGCCAGGTCGGCACGGCCGATGGTGGTCATCAGGCGCTTGTAGATCGGGTCGCTGTTACCGGCGATCACCACATAGGCACCGTCGGCGGTCAGGTAGGTATTCGAAGGTGCGATACCGGGCAAGGCACCGCCGCTGCGCTCACGCACGTGGCCGAGCATGTCGTATTCGGGCACCAGGCTTTCCATCAGGTTGAACACGCTTTCCGCCAGGGACACATCGACAATCTGCCCGTCGCCCTGGCCGGTCTTGACCCGTAACAACGCCATCAGCGCGCCGATCACGCCATGCAACGACGCCAGGGAGTCGCCGAGGCTGACGCCGACCCGAGCCGGGGGCGAATCGGGGTTGCCGGTGGTGTAGCGAATCCCGCCCATGGCTTCGCCGATGGCACCGAAACCAGGGCGGTCGCGGTACGGGCCGGTCTGGCCGTAGCCGGAGATACGCACCAGGGTCAGCTTGGGGTTGAGCGCGTGCAGTACGTCCCAGCCCAGGCCGAGTTTTTCCAGGCCACCGGGGCGCAGGTTTTCGATCAGCACATCGGCGTCGCCGAGCAGCTGCTTGATCAGGTCCAGGCCTTCAGCGGACTTGAGGTCCAGCGCCAGGGATTTCTTGTTGCGCGATTGCAGGTACCACCACAGCGAGGTGCCTTCATGCAGCTTTCGCCATTTACGAAGTGGATCGCCCTGCCCCAGGGCTTCGATCTTGATCACCTCGGCACCGAACTCGGCCATCAGCCGGGCGGCGAACGGCGCGGCAATCAGCGTGCCGATCTCGATCACCTTGATACCGCTCAAGGGAGCCGTCATGGGGTGTACCTCTTATTCTTGGAATGTGCAGCCAAGGCTAGAGGACAGGGACAGGAAAAATCCAACCGTCAGTTGGCAAGGAGCGTTCGCTGAATGCGAACGCTCAGGTAATCGAACAGCAGCCGGCTCACGGGTGACAACTGCGCCTCATCGCGCACCACCAGGATCAAACTGCGGTCCGACCAGGCATCGGTCAGTGGCACGGCATGCAGGCCCAGGGCACGGCCAAACAACTCATAGGCCTTCAGCGGCAGGATGCCGATGCCCATGTTCGCCTGGACCATCCGGCACATCGCATCAAAGCCCGGCACATGAATACGCAGGCGCAGTGTCTTGCCGGCCTCGCGCGCGGCGGCGTGGGTGCGCATGTTGATCGAGCTGGCGGCGTGCAGGCCCACGTAGTCACTGTCCAGGGTCTCGGCGAAGGCCAGGCTTTCGCGCGGCGCCAACGGGTGATCCGCCGGCATCAATACCACCAGTTTGTCGTGGCGATAGGTCACGCTGGGCAGGCCCTTGGTGTCGGTATCACTGGAGCAGATCCCCAGGTCCGCCACCCCATCCAGCACACCTTGCACCACGCCATTGCTGGGGCGCTCTTCAAGGTCGGTTTTCACTTCAGGGTGCAGCTCGGAAAAATCCCGCAAGTCTTCTGGAAGAAACTGAATAATCGCCGAGAGATTGGCCAGCATCCGCACGTAACCGCGCACGCCGTGGCTGTGCTCGCCAAGCTCCAGGCCCATTTTTTCCACGTTGAACAGCATCTGCCGGGCATGATGCAGCAGGGTTTCGCCGGCGGCGGTGAGGTCCATGCCCTTGGCCCGTCGCACGAACAGGCTCACCCCCAGCACCTGCTCCAGCTCCATCAAACGCTTGCTGGCTGCCGACACGGCGATGGCTTCGCGGGCGGCGGCGCGGGTCAGGGTGCCCTCTTCGAACACCGCGACGAACAGCTGCAGGGTGATCAAGTCAAGGCGACGCACCAGGCTCTTGTGCAACATCAGGCGCGCTCGGACGCCAGGCGATTGATCTCGGCCTGTTCCACAACCGATTGCGGCGCGCCATGGCGCACCGCCGCGAGCATCGCCCGGCCGACAGTCTCCGTGCTCACCACCCAGCCCGGCTTGACCCGACGCACCAACGACAGCACTGGCCCGAGCACGGAATAGAAGGCTTGATACAACGGCGTCTTCGAGCGCACACCGTGCAGCGGCTGAATGATCCCCGGCCGGAACAGGTACACCGCCTTGAACGGCAGGCGCAGCAGGGCATTCTCGGTCTTGCCCTTGACCCGCGCCCACATCGACTTGCCCGCCTCGGAGCTGTCGGTACCGGCGCCGGACACGTAGATGAACGTCATTTGCGGATTAAGCCGCGCCAGGGTGCTGGCGGCGACGAGGGTCAGGTCATAAGTGAGGTGGGTGTACTTGATTTCATTCAGGCCCGCCGAGGAGACGCCGAGGCAGAAGAAACACGCGTCAAACCCTTGCAGCAGGTTTTCCAGGGGTTGGAAATCCAGCATGTCGCTGTGCAACACCTGATGCAACTTGCCGTGTTCCCGGGTCAGGGGCGTGCGGCCGACGGCGACGACTTCCTGTACGTCAGCGGCCAGCAGGCACTCGCGCAGGACGCCCTGGCCGACCATGCCGGTGGCACCGAATAACAGAACTCTCATCAAGTACTCCCTTCATCCATTTGGTTTCGACTACCCAAGAGACAGGTCCTTGAAGGCCATCGTCACATCCGGCCGGTAAGTGGACACCTTACTCAATCCTGCGGGATACGACCTCAACAAAACGCGAACGCCCCCCACTGCTTTCATTCACCCATCGGCTGGATGTCCATTGGAACTTACAAAATGTAGGAACTTACTCACAACAAAATGTCCATCCAGAGTAGCCCGCATGGGAAATATCTGACTTACCCTATCAAAAACTTCCATTTACTGTTCCTGCCTTACCCAAGGACAGGTAAAGCAAGTGAGGAATATGCAATCAAAAACCCAGTCAACAAACTACAAGAAACCAATAGATCAGGCCGACATCACAGTCAGGTCGAATTTGCGAACTCAATGTAAAAGCTCAAGACAACAACCAACTTATCGATAAACATGAGCGAAAACCCTATCACTTCTGCACGACGTCATATCTCGGCCTGTTAAAGCCTCGTGCGCAGATGAAATAGAAGTAAAAATAGCGCCTCACAATGACACGTGCCGGATCGAAGACTTAGGCAAAAAACGTAAAAATTTCGCTTACTTCGCAGACGGCGCATACAGCATAAGGGATTAGCAGACATTGATAGCCTGCTCTATTTGAAAGCGGGTTACGGACTCTTCCTTTATCAGGATAACTGCCACGACCTGTCAGCATTTGGAGATCATTGCTTTATTCAAAGTTGAAAGACTTAATACAGGAACACAAAGACGCAAAATAAATTGCGCATCAACTATACCCAACCGCCACATACGCACTCTTACATCTCAGTGAGCATAAGTTTTAATCATTGTTCGTATCTATACAGAGGAAGCCATTTACGATGACGTACGCAGAACTTAAGGCGCAGGACGCCGCCCCTTGAAAAACACCACCCGTCTCGCCCTCGCTTGCTGCGCCGCCTTCCTCGCCCAAGTCGGCATTAGCAGCTATTTGCCCGCTGTGCCGGTCATCGCCCAGTCCCTGCTCGCCGCCGAGGACTACGTCGCACTGGCCCTGGCGGTGTACCTGATGGGCATGGCGCTGCCGATGTTGCTCTGGGGCAGCCTGGGGGAGCGTTTTGGCAGAAAGCCGGTCCTGTTGGCGGCGCTGGCGATATATGCCTCGGCAAGCGCGGCGATTCCATCGGCATTTAACGTCGAATCTTTTTTGTCATTACGGCTGATTCAGGGTTTGGGGGCGGGTGGAGTCGCGGTCATGGCCAGGGTGTTGGTGCGGGACAGTTTCAGCGGGGCGCTTTTGGCCAGGGGGTTGTCGTGGCTGGGGATGACGTTTGTGATCGCGCTAGGTATCGGCCAGTTCATGGGGTCGCTGTTGCAGGCAGCCTTCGGCTGGAAGGCCATTTTCTATGGGTTGGCAATAAGTGCTGTCACGTTGATTGCTGTGTTGCAAAGCGTGGTGTTTCCGTCAGCGAAGAAGGCTGATTCGCCAGACTCAGCCTGGCGGATCTACACCACGATTGTGCGTCATCCCCCCTTTCTACACGCAGCATTGGCCGGTGGGCTGGGCTATGGGGTGATCATTGCCTTCAACACCTGTGCACCGCTGATACTGCAAGGGCGTTTCGAGTGGAGCGCGGCGCAGTACGGCTGGCTGGGGTGGCCGATCAGCGGGGCCTATCTGGCGGGGGCGTTGATGGTCAACCGCTTCGTCGCGCGGATGGGGCGGTTGACGATGATGAGCTGGGGCGTGGGGCTGGCGTTAACGGGAGCGGCGCTGATGCTGTTGGGCAGTGTGTTTGCCAGCGGGATCGCGCTGTTGTTGTGGCTGCCCTATTGCCTGGCGATATTTGGGCAATCGATGAGTTACCCCATCAGTTTGTCACTGGCTAATGATCAGTCGTCGGTCGGCGGTTCCTATGCCATCGCCTTGAGCGGCTTCATGCATCAGTTGATGGCGGCGTTGATCGGCGGCGTAGCAAGCCTGCTGGTGAGTCAGCAGGCATGGCCATTGGCGCTCTTGTGCGTGGCGTTGGCTGGCGGCGCATTTATATGTGCCGCCAGTTGCCGGACAGATCAGAACGCGCTGCGAAAGATCTCCTCAATCTGACGCTGATCGGCGCGCCGTGGGTTGGTCAGCCCGCACGCGTCCTTCAATGCATTGGTAGCCAGCAGCGGAATGTCCTGCAACTTGGCCCCCAGTTCGCGCAGGCCGGCGGGGATTTCAACGTCCTGGGACAACGCTCGAATAGCCGCGATGGCCGCCTGAGCCCCCTCTTCCACAGTAATACCCTGGGTGTCCGCGCCCAGCGCGCGGCCGACATCGCTCAAGCGCTTGGCACTGACGCTGGCATTGAAGCTTTGCACATGGGGCAGCAGCACCGCGTTGCACACGCCGTGAGGCAGGTCGTAGAGACCGCCGAGTTGGTGGGCCATGGCATGCACGAAACCCAGGGAGGCATTGTTGAACGCCATGCCTGCGAGGAACTGGGCATAGGCCATGTTTTCCCGCGCGGCCTTGTCGCTGCCGTCGCGTACGGCCAGGCGCAGGTTGGCGCTGATCAGTTCGATGGCCTTGATCGCGCAGGCGTCAGTGATCGGAGTGGCCGCCGTGGACACGTAGGCTTCGATGGCGTGGGTCAGGGCGTCCATGCCGGTGGCGGCGGTGAGGCCCTTGGGCATGCCGACCATCAGACTCGGGTCGTTGACCGACAGCAGTGGCGTGACGTTGCGGTCGACGATAGCCATTTTCACGTGGCGGGTTTCGTCGGTGATGATGCAGAAACGCGTCATCTCGCTGGCGGTGCCGGCGGTGGTGTTGATCGCCACCAAGGGCATCTGCGGCTTGCTGGATTGGTCGACGCCTTCGTAGTCGCTGATATGCCCGCCGTTGGTGGCGCACAGGGCGATGCCCTTGGCACAGTCATGGGGCGAACCGCCGCCCAGGGACACTACGAAATCGCAGGCGCTCTGCTGCAGCAACGCCAGGCCTTTCTCGACGTTTTCCACATTGGGGTTGGGCTTGGCGCCGTCGTAGACCACCGAATCGATGTCCTGCATCGCCAACTTCTCGGCGATCATGCTGGCCACGCCCGCCTTGGCCAGGCCTGCGTCGGTGACGATCAGCGCTTTGCGAAAACCGTAGTTGCGAATGGCGTTCATGGCTTCGTCGAGGCAGTCGGTGCCCATGATGTTGACGGCGGGAATGAAGAAGGTGCTGCTCATGGCGAATCCTCGGATGACGTGTATGCCTACAGCATCAACCTCACTTGCCTGCGGCATCTTGACCAGGATCAACGCCGGCTCGTGATAAAGTCGCCATCCAGCCGATTTCGAGTAGACCCACAGCAATGAAGGATTTCCAGGATATTGACGCCCACCTTGAAGACTGGAGCACCCTGCGCAGCAGCACCACCTTCAGTGGGATTCTGATCGGCAATGGCGCGAGCCGCACGATTTGGGAAGACTTTGCCTACGACTCGCTGTTCGAAAACGCACGCACCGTCGAAGAAAAACCCCTCGGCCCATCCGA
Organism: Pseudomonas sp. 8 R 14; assembly: GCF_900005955.1. Taxonomy (NCBI): domain Bacteria; kingdom Pseudomonadati; phylum Pseudomonadota; class Gammaproteobacteria; order Pseudomonadales; family Pseudomonadaceae; genus Pseudomonas; species Pseudomonas sp. 8 R 14. The sequence goes on from NZ_CVTH01000092.1 coordinate 252,125, forward strand.
GCTCAGCGTGTTCGACGCCCTACAGACCCGCAGCTTCGAGCAGACCCTGGGGGCATTGAAAACCACCAGCCGAGTCAACAAGGCCCTGGCGGTCAGCTCGGCGGCACCGCGTAATCGCTACTACGCGATCAAGGAAGCGCTGATCAATACCATCCACGCCGTGCACATTCCGTGGCGGCTGGTGCAGCCGTCGACGCTGGCGACGATCAACCGCGAACTGGCGAACTACACCAGCGTGTTCACCACCAATTACGACCTGCTCAACTATTGGGCGATCCTGCACACGCCGGGCATCGACGACCTGTTCCGCAGCGCTGACTCGAGCTTCGACCTGCGCAACACCCACACCGATACCACGCGCGTCCTCTACCTGCACGGCGGCCTGCACCTGGTGCGCAACCTTGACGGCACCGCACGCAAATTGCCGAGCACCGACAGCACCTTGCTCAGCAGCTTTGCGATCAACAACACGATCAAGACCCTGGACGATGTGCCGCTGTTTATCAACGAAGGCACGGTGCAAGAGAAGCTCAAGACCATCCGCAGCTCGGATTACCTGTCGTTCTGCTATGAACAGTTGCTGAGCCATGAGGGCGCGCTGTGCATCTTTGGCCATGACCTGGGGCCGCAGGACCAACACGTGGTGGATGCAATTCGCCAGGCCCGCCCCGCGACCCTGGCGATCTCGGTATCGGGCCGCAGCGACGGGTTTATTCGCCAGCAGAAGCGGCGGTATTCGCAGTTGTTTGATGGCAGTGGCGCGCAGTTGAAGTTTTTTGCCGCGCGCACGCATCCGTTGGGTGATCCGGCCCTGTCGGTACCTGTCGAACGTTGAGCCACCGGTGGGAGGGACTTGTTCCCGCCCATACCGATCGCATTTCAAACCGTCAGCGCGGTCATTCTTGCGAGCTGTGTACAACCACCAATAGCTGCGCCTGCACAGGCCCTACCGAACGCAGCCGATGCGGCTTCTGGGCATTGAAATGCAGCGCATCGCCGCGCTCCAGAATCACCCGCTCGTTCATGAAATCCACTTCTACCGCCCCTTCATGCACGAACAAGAACTCCTCTCCAAGGTGCTCCTTGAAGGTTTTGTCGGAGAATTGCGCCGGCGGGTAGATGATGAACGGCAACAAGCTGCGCTCACTGACCTGATGGGCCAGTACTGCGTAACCCGGCGCGGTGTCGGGCCGCTCATGGCTGCGCACCAGGCTGTAGCTGTCGAGGCTGACGCGGTCTTCGCTGAACAGCTCTTCGACCTTCACGTTCAACGCCTTGGCCAGTTTCAACGCAGCGGCAATCGACGGCGTGTTGAGCCCGCGCTCGACCTTGGACAGGTAACTCTTGGTCATCCCGGATTTTTCAGCCAGGGCCTCCAAGGTTACGCCAAGTTTTTTCCTCAATAATTTCAAACGGATAGACATGTGCTGCGGTTAATCCATGCAGAAGCGATAAGCTGCGCTTGCCAATGACACTTTGTGTCATATAGCATCATTAGTGTCATTTGCCTCACCCAACGACCTTGCGAGCAGAGGGAGACCAGCAAATCCCACGTCCATTGAACCATCCAAAGGACACCGATATGGCCAAGACATTAGCACTCCCCAAAGACCAACTGGTCAAGCAAGCGCTGGTCCAGATGCAAAACACCCTGGCGGATAATACGTGGACCGTCCGGCAAAAGCTGGCGCTCACTTGCCGAATCCTGTTCGAACACGGCCACGACTCCGGCCTCGCCGGCCAGATCACCGCGCGCGGGCCTGAACAGGGCACCTACTACACCCAGCAACTGGGCCTGGGTTTTGATGAAATCACGGCCAGCAACCTGTTGCTGGTAAACGAGGATCTTGAGGTGCTGGAAGGTCACGGCATCCCCAACCCGGCCAACCGCTTTCACAGCTGGGTGTACCGCGGGCGAGCGGATGTGAATTGCATTATTCATACGCACCCGACCCATATCGCTGCGCTGTCGATGTTGGAAGTGCCGTTGCAGGTGTCCCACATGGACCTTTGCCCGTTGTACGAAGACTGCGCGTTCCTGGAGGCCTGGCCGGGTGTGCCGGTGGGCAATGAAGAGGGGGAAATCATCACCGAGGCCCTGGGCGACAAGCGCGCGATCCTGCTGTCGCACCACGGCCAGTTGTCGACCGGGGCGAGTGTCGAGGAAGCCTGCGTGATCGCGCAGTTGATCGAACGCGCGGCCAAGTTGCAGTTGCTCGCCATGGCAGCCGGTGCGATCAAGCCGATCCTGCCGCAACTGGGGCGCGAAGCCCATGCCTGGATTTCCCGCCCCAAGCGCCACGGCGCCGCGTTCAATTACTACGTGCGGCAGAACCTGCGCCAGCACGCCGATTGCCTGAACTGACCCGCCCTTTTTCTACCGGAGACTTTCCATGTCCAGCCCAACTATTCACGGCATCATCGGCTACACCATCACCCCGTTCAGCGCTGACGGCCAGCGCATCGACCTCGACGCCCTCGGTCGTTCCATCGACCGTTTGATCGACAGCGGCGTGCACGCCATCGCGCCCCTGGGCAGCACCGGTGAAGGTGCGTATTTGAGCGATGCCGAGTGGGACGAAGTCAGCGCCTACAGCCTGGCAAAAATCGCCCGGCGCGTGCCCACGGTGGTCAGCGTCTCCGACCTGACCACCGCCAAGGCCGTGCGCCGCGCCCGCTACGCCGAAGCCAATGGCGCGGATGTGGTGATGGTGCTGCCGGCCTCGTATTGGAAGCTCAGCGAGGCGGAAATCCTCGCCCACTACGCTGCGATCGGCGACAGCATCGGCGTGCCGATCATGCTCTACAACAACCCGGCCACCAGCGGTACGGACATGTCGGTGGATCTGATCCTGCGTATCGTCAAGCAGGTGGCAAATGTGACGATGGTCAAGGAGAGCACCGGGGACGTTCAACGCATGCATCAACTGCGGCGCCACAGCGACGTGCCGTTCTACAACGGCTGCAACCCGCTGGCCCTGGAAGCCTTTGCGGCCGGAGCCAAGGGTTGGTGCACGGCGGCGCCCAACCTGATCCCGCACCTGAACCTGGCATTGTATGCGGCAGTGCTGGCCAATGACCTGGACAAGGCGCGCGAGCTGTTTTATCAGCAGTTGCCGTTGCTGGAGTTCATCCTCAAGGGCGGGTTGCCGGCGACGATCAAGGCCGGGCTGCGCCTGACCGGGTTGGAGGCGGGCGAGCCTCGCTTGCCGGTGTTTCCATTGGGTGAAGCAGGGATCGAACAACTGAAGACCTTGCTGCGGTAAAACTGCGACCTTATGTGGGAGGGGTTTGCCTCCTCCCTATATTTTAATCCGGGCCCGTCTAAAATAGAGACAAATGACAATAGTTCTCGATATCATTCGCGACTTTTCCACGTCGTGCTTCGTCAAGAAGGATATCCATGTCTCGTCCCAAGCCCGACCCGGTGTCGGCCGATGCCTTTCGCGGGTTCTATGCAGATATTCTGTATTTCCTGCGCAGACGCACGGACAACGCCAGCGACGCGGCGGACATGACCCAGGACGTCTTTACCCAGTGGCTGGACTACCGCGACCGGGCCAAGGTCGAACAGCCACGGGCATTTTTGTTCCAGATGGCACGCAACCTGCTGCGTGATCACTGGCGCAAACAGAAGGTACGGCAGACCGTCCACCCAGATCAGGCCGACAGGGACGCGGAACCGATCACCGACGAGCAAAACGACCCCATGGCCGCCGCCCAGCGCTTGCAACGCCTGGAACAGTTGAAAGAAGTCCTCGCCGAACTCTCGCCCCGCCGGCGAGAAGCCCTTATGCTGCACCGCTTCGAAGGCCTGAGCCAGGCGCAGATCGCCGAGCGCATGGGTATTTCGACGAGCATGGTGGAAAAGCACATCGCTTTTGCCCTGCTGCATTGCAAGCGACGCCTTCAAAACGACCCCGGCACGGAGCAGCCAGAATGAACCGCCTGAGCGACACCGACGGCCTGGATATCGAAGCCAGTGACGCCATCGATGCCCAAGCCGCCAGTTGGTTTGCGCGCAACCGTAACGACACAGGCCGTGCCGACCGCAAGGCCTTTGCCGCCTGGCAGGCCACGCCCGCCCATGCCCGCGCCTATGCCGAATTCGAGCAACTGTGGGCCGACCTGGCCCAGTTGCAGCAACTGAACAACCCCGTGGCGCTGCCCAAGCGCAAAGCATCGGTATTGCGCCCGGCCCTGGCCGTAGCCGCCGCCGTGCTATGCGCCGTATTGGCCCCCCACATCGGTGCGCCCCGCGAGTTGTATCACAGCCAGGTGGCGGCCCATGCCAAGGGCGTGCGCACCCTGAACCTGCCCGATGGCAGCACCCTGTCGGTGAATGCCAACACCCGCCTGCGCGTGGACTTCAGCGCCCACCAGCGCATCGTGCACCTGGACAAGGGCCAGGTGTATATCGAAGTGGCGGCCGACAAAGAGCGGCCGTTGTTCGTTCAAGCCGGCGAAGCAAATGTGCGGGTGGTCGGCACCGGCTTCGATGTGCGCCGCAGCCAGCAGCAACTGGTGGTCAGCGTCGCCCACGGCCAGGTCGCTTTCGAGCCATCCGCCAAAAGCCCCGTTTCCCTGCTCGGCGCCCAGCAACGCGCCATCTACAGCTACGCCAAGGGCACCTTGCAACAGCAAACCCTCACGGCCGAAGAAGTGGCCGATTGGCGCAGCGGGCACTTGTCATTCCGCAACCGTGAACTGGCCAGCCTGATCGATGAACTGGGCCTGTATCGCCCGCAGGCAACGTTGCAGGTCAGCAACGCGGTGGCGCACCTGAAAGTCTCGGGCAATCTGGACGTGAATGATCCGGATGCCCTGCTCAACGCCCTGCCCGCCCTGTTGCCGGTGAAAACCGTGGTCTCGGCCGATGGCATCGTGCGGATTGAACCGAGCAAATAACCTGCGAAAATCTTATTTGAGAATATTTTGCATTCGCAGGTGTGGATTTTTTTGCCTGCCCCGTCTTCCTCCGGTCTGCATCTGATCAGCACACCTTTTTGGCCATTTGGCCGCTCCGGGGGATTCCATGTTTCGCGCGCCTTGCCACGCTTCGCACCTGTATCTTCGACCGACCCTCATCGCCACCTGCCTGACGTTCAGCCTCAGCGCCCAGGCCGAGTCATTCACCTTGCAACTGCCCGCCCAGGCGCTGGCCACGTCCCTGAGCCAAGTAGCGCAGCAGGCGAAGATCCAGCTGTTGTTCGATGAGGAGCTGCTCAAGAACGTGCAGGCACCTGCACTCAACGGTGACTTCACACCGGAAGTTGCGATTCGCAGCCTGCTGAAAAACGGCGCGTTCACCCTGATCAAGGTCGGCAGCACGTACGTGGTAAAGCCCGAAGAGGCCAAGACCACCCAGAGCGGCGCGATCCAGCTGGACGCCCTGAGCGTGATCGGCACCGGCAATCAGGTCGACTCCAGCACCGTCGGCCGCTCCACCCTGAGCCAGGCGGATATTGATCGCTACCAGCCCGACAACATTCCTTCGCTGCTGCAGACGCTGCCGGGGGTATTCATGGGCGGCTCTCCCAAGCCGGGGGGGCAGACCATGAATATTCGCGGCATGGGCGACGCCGAAGATGTGCCGATGACCGTGGATGGCGCGACCAAAAGTGGATTTGAGCGCTACCAGCAAGGCACGGTTTTCATCGAGCCTGAACTGATCAAAAGCATTGAGGTGGAGAAAGGTCCTTACTCGCCCTTCACCGGAAACGGCGGTTTCGGTGGCACGGTCAACATGGTCACCAAGGATGCGCCCGACCTGCTCAAGGACGGGCGTAACACCGGGGCCATGACCAAATACGGTTACTCCAGCAACACCCATGAACAGGTGTACAGCGGCGCCGTGTATGGCCGCACCAACGACGGTCGCATGAATGGCCTGATCTACCTCACACAGCGCGACGGCGGCGACTTGAAGCTCGCCGGCACACCGCCCGACCCGCGCAATGAATACCCGATCAACCCCAAGCGCCTGCCCAACAGTGCCCAGGACGTAGAAGGCAAGCTGTTCAAATTCAACGCGTATTTTACGGATGAGCACAGCATGGGCCTGTCCTACTCCAGTGCAAAAAGTGAGCGCATGGCGCCCTTCTCAGCGAAATCCTACCCGTCGCCGCCGAACCAATCGGCCATCAACCGATATGGCTACGAAGGCGCACTGAAACGTTTTCTGGCCGACCGCGAAACGGTGGACACCACCTGGTCGGGCAAGTACGAATACCAGCCGCTGGACAACCCGCTGATTGACCTGAAGCTTAGCTACTCGACGTCCAAGACCGACCAGACCGACGAGCGGGGCGAAAACGCAGTCATTGGCCTGAGCACCGGTGGGCGCAAGATGGAAACTTCATACTCCGATCGCCTCCTTGAACTGCGTAATATCAGTCTGCTGACCACCGGCCCACTGGAACATGCGGTGACCGCCGGCGTGCAGATTCGCAAGCACAATCGAGAAACCGAAAGCTGGATGCCGGGCGCTACCTACAACACCGCAAGATACAACTACGGGCATTTCCAGCCGTATTTCATGCCCCACGGCAAGGCCGATACCCACTCGTTTTACCTCCAGGACGCCGTGACCCTCGGCGATCTGACCATCACCCCGTCCCTGCGCTATGACCACGTGCGCAATCGCGGCGAAGCCAACGATGCGCCGTACTACAGCAACCCGGACCCGAGCGTCGGCCATGACTACAGCGACCGCACCTACACCGGCTGGTCGCCGCGCCTGGCCGCGTTCTGGAACCTGACCCCGGATGTGGCCTTCTTCGCCAGCTGGAATCGCACATGGCGTGCGCCGGTCATCGATGAACAGTACGAAGTCCAGGGCGCCGCCAGCACCCGCAGCGCCACAAGCCTCAACCTCGACCCAGAGCGCATCACTGCGATTACGGCGGGCAACGTGACTCACTTCTCCGGCGTCTTAACCCACGGCGATGACCTGCAGTTGCGCACCACGCTGTTTCACAACCGCATCGAAGACGAGATCATGAAGGCCACCGGCATCGGCTGTGAACGGCAAATGACGGTGCCGGGCAATATCGATACGGTGTGCAACGACACGGCCTCCAGGACCAACTATCGCAATGTGGGCGGCATGACCATCAAGGGCGTGGAGCTGGAAAGCTACTACGACTCAACGTACGTGTTCGGCTCCCTGACTTACTCCTGGGCTACGGGCAAACGCGATAACCCCTATACCAACCCGTGGGCAACCGACCGACACGTGTGGGCGCGGGACATTCCACCGGCCAAATGGGTGGTGGTGCTGGGCACCAAGATCCCGAGCTGGGATGCACAGGTGGGCTGGCAGGGCCAGTTCGTGCGCAAGACCGACCGCGTGCCTACAGACATCTACGCTGGCGGCTTGAATTCGACCATTGGTGACTTTATCTACGACCAGACTGAGAACGCCAGCTATGACACCCAAGGCCTGTTCGCCAACTGGAAACCGCAGCAGGCCGGCCTAAAGGGCACCGAGGTCAACTTCACTGTCGACAACCTGTTCAACCGCAGCTACCAGCCGGCGCTCAGCGGGGAAGGTGTCTACAGCGAAGGCCGCAACGCCAAGATCAGCATTACGCGCTTCTTCTGAAAACTGTACGGATAAATCCGCACCCAGCTGTAGGCCCGCAATCGGCGGGGGTTGTGGCTAGATGGGCTTCCCTTGAAGCCCTCTGGATTTCGGATCCCGCCCATGAGCTCGCGCGAAAACACCGGCATGGCCCTCGGCCTGCTGGGTGTCATCATCTTCAGCCTGACCCTGCCCTTCACCCGTATCGTGGTGCAGGAGATCCACCCGTTGCTCAACGGCCTGGGCCGTGCCTTGTTCGCGGCAGTCCCGGCGGCGGCGCTGTTGCTGTGGCGCCGCGAGCGCTGGCCGACCTGGCGCCAGGTACGGGGTTTGTGCCTGGTCATTGCGGGGGTGATTCTGGGCTTCCCGGTGCTGTCGGCGTGGGCCATGCAAACCTTGCCGGCCTCCCATGGCGCACTGGTCAATGGCCTGCAACCGCTGTGCGTGGCGCTGTATGCGGCGTGGCTGTCCCATGAGCGGCCGTCCAAAGCCTTCTGGGCCTGCGCGGCGCTCGGCAGCGGGTTGGTGTTGAGTTATGCATTGATCACCGGCGCCGGCAGTATCCAGGCCGGCGATTTATTGATGCTCGGCGCGATAGCCGTGGGTGGCCTGGGCTATGCCGAAGGCGGCCGGTTGGCCAAGGAGATGGGCGGCTGGCAGGTGATCTGCTGGGCGCTGGTGCTGTCCACGCCGGTGTTGATCGGCCCGGTGTGGTACCTGGCGGCGCAGCACCAAGGCGCGGTCTCGATGCGCGCCTGGTGGGCCTTTGGTTATGTGTCGCTGTTCTCGCAGTTCCTGGGCTTCTTCGCCTGGTACGCGGGGTTGGCCATGGGCGGCATTGCGCGGGTCAGCCAGATTCAGCTGTTGCAGATCTTCTTCACCATCGCGTTTTCGGCGCTGTTCTTTGGTGAACATATCGAGCCGATTACCTGGGTGTTTGCCTGTGGGGTCATCGTCACGGTGATGCTCGGGCGCAAGACCGCGGTGCAGCCGGCACCAGCTCCCTGTAGGAGCGAGCTTGCTCGCGAAGGTCGCTAACGATAACGCGGGAAACCTGAAAGCCTGCGGTGCTCTCAGGCTTTTCGCGAGCAAGCTCGCTCCTACAGTGGGCGGCGGTCAGATCAAGTAGCCATCCGCGCGCAGCAGGGTTTCCAGGCAGTGTTCGCAGATGTGATAGAACGCCTTCAACTCCTGGATTCTCTCCAGCAACTGCGCGTTGTCCACCGGCTCCGCACGCTTGACCGCCAGGATCATCTTGTTCTTGTTGGTGTGCTCCAGGGAGATGAACTCGAACACCTTGGTCTCGTAGCCGCAGGCTTCGAGGAACAACGCACGCAAGCTGTCGGTGACCATTTCCGCCTGCTGGCCCAGGTGCAGGCCATATTGCAGCATCGGCTTGAGCAGCGCCGGGCTCTGGATCTGCAGGCGAATCTGCTTATGGCAGCACGGCGAGCACATGATGATCGATGCGCCGGAACGAATGCCGGTGTGGATCGCGTAATCGGTGGCGACGTCACAGGCATGCAGGGCGATCATCACGTCCAGTTCGCTGGGCGCCACGCTGCGCACATCACCACATTTGAACACCAGCCCGGGGTGCTCCAGGCGGGCCGCGGCGGTGTTGCACAGGGTCACCATGTCTTCGCGCAACTCGACGCCGGTGACTTCGCCTTCGGCCTTGAGGGTGTTGCGCAGGTAGTCGTGGATCGCAAACGTGAGGTAGCCCTTGCCCGAACCGAAATCGGCGACGCGCACCGGTTGGTCCAGCCTCAGCGGTGAGGAGGTCAGCGCATGGCTGAACACTTCGATGAATTTGTTGATCTGCTTCCACTTGCGCGACATCGACGGGATCAGCGCCTGCTTGGCGTCGGTCACGCCCAGGTCGGCGAGGAATGGCCGGCTCAGGTCGAGGAAGCGATGCTTCTCACGGTTATGCTCAGCCGATGGCGCCTCGCGCAGTTGCTGAGTCTTGCTCCTGAACAGCGAGCTTTTGTTCTTCTTGCTGTATTCCAATTGGGCTTCGTCGGTCAGCGACAGCAGGTGCGCGTTCTTGAACGAGCCCGGCAGCAACGCGGCAATCGCCGCCACGCCGTCGGCCAGCGCCAAGTTCTTGGTGATGTCGCGGGTCTTGTAGCGGTAGACGAAGGACAGGCACGGCTGCTCCTTGACGGTCACCGCCTTGATGATCAGCCGCTGCAACTCGGCTTCGTCGCCGACGTATTTGGCCAGCACCAGCTTGATAAAGGCGTTCTGCGCAAGGCTTGTGCTCAACAGTTCGATGAACTGGGCGTGATGATCCGGCGCGGGGCTGGCAGGTTGAGCGGTAACGGACATGAACAAAAACGCCTCGGGCAGTGAATGCCGGGCATTTTAGGGGGGATAGCCCACCAGGGCACGGAGTTATTTGACCAATGGTCAACACCGATCCAAATGTGGGAGGGGGCTTGCTCCCGATGAGGGCGTGTCAGCTAATCCATCCGTGACTGACCCACTGCCATCGGGATGTAAGCCCCCTCCCACATTTTTTGCTCAGTGGTGTCTGGATTATTCGAGTACGACCAGGCGGTTTGGCAATTCATTGCGGGTTTGTGTCAACGGTACATGCACCTTCAACAACTCACCACACGCCTCGATACAAGCAATAAACCCAGCCAGCGTCTGCCCCTGTTTCACCTGCTGGGTAAACGCCTTGACGATCCCATCCCAACTGTTGTCATCCACGCGACTGGAGATGCCATCGTCCACCAGGATTTCCACATAACGCTCCGCCTCGCTGACAAAAATCAGCACCCCGGTGCTGCCCAGGGTGTGGTGCAGGTTCTGCTCCAGGAACTGCCGGCGCGCCAGGTTGGAGGCGCGCCAATGGCGTACCGAGCGTGGGATCAGGCGGGTGGTCACCTTGGGCAGGCGAAACAGCAGGCACAACACGATGAACGTCGCCCATTGCGCCAGCAGCAAGGTATACATGGTCAGGTAGCCCGACAGGTAATGCACCACGCCCGGTACCACCAAGGCGATCAGGCTGGCCCACAGCAGGGGGATGTAGGCGTAATCGTCGGCGCGGGCCGCCAGCACGGTGACCAGTTCGGCGTCGGTGGTTTTTTCGACCCGGGCAATCGCTTCGGCGACTTGGCGCTGCTCGTGTTCAGTCAGTAATGCCATGGTTGTAGTTGCTCTCTAGTTATTGTCATTACCAGCCGCCCGACGCGCCGCCGCCGCCGAAGCCACCACCGCCGCCTCGGAAACCGCCGCCACCTCCCCCGCCACCGCCGCCGCGTCCACTGCTGCTGAGGATCGCCAAAAGGATCGCGCCCACCGGCAGGCCCATGCGATTGCACAGCCACAACACGCCGATCAGCAGGATGAACAGGCCGATGGAAAAGCCGGGATTATCCTTGGCAAAGTTGGCATCCGCCACATGCGCCGGCACCGCCAGCGGTTCACCGCCGACCACCTGCACCATCGCCGCCACGCCGTCGCTGATGCCCTGGCTGAAATTGCCGGCCTTGAACTTGGGGGCAATCACCTGGTTGATGATCACCCAGGACTGCGCATCGGTAAGCACGCCTTCAAGGCCATAGCCGACTTCGATGCGCAACGTGCGCTCGTCACGGGCGACGATCAGCAACGCGCCGTTGTCCTTGCCCTTCTGGCCGATGCCCCACTGGCGACCCAGCTGGTAACCGTAGTCCTCGATGGGCACGCCCTGCAGGTCGGGCACCGTGACCACCACGATCTGGTCGCCACGGCTCTGCTCCAGCGCCTGCAACTGCTGAGTGATGTGCTCGCGCGTGGCCGGGTCGATCATCTGGGCGGTGTCCACCACCCGTCCGCTCAACGCCGGGAACGTCAGCGCCGCCTGGGCCACACCCACGCAGGCCAGCATCCATAGCGCCAGGCCTATCCGTAATAAACGCATCGACACCTCAGTGCAGCCTTATTTGAACTTCACTTGCGGCGCTTTATCGGCATCGGCACTGGTGGCTTCAAAGGTGGCGCGGATCGGCAGGTCGCTGTACATCACGCTGTGCCACAGGCGACCAGGGAAGGTGCGGATCTCGGTGTTGTACGCCTGCACGGCCTGGATGAAATCGCGACGGGCCACGGCGATGCGATTTTCGGTGCCCTCGAGCTGGGATTGCAGGGCCAGGAAGTTCTGGTTGGCCTTCAGGTCCGGGTAGCGCTCGGACACCACCATCAAGCGGCTGAGGGCACCGCTCAAACCGTCTTGGGCCTGCTGGAACTGCTTGAGTTTTTCCGGGTTGTCCAGGGTGCTGGCATCCACCTGGATCGAGGTGGCCTTGGCACGCGCCTCGATCACGGCGGTCAGGGTGTCTTGCTCATGGGCGGCGTAACCCTTGACCACTTCCACCAGGTTGGGGATCAGGTCGGCGCGGCGCTGGTACTGGTTCTGCACCTGGCCCCAGGCCGCCTTGGCCTGTTCGTCCAGGGTCGGGATGTTATTGATGCCGCAGCCGCTCAATACTGTGCTGATCAATAGCAAAGCCGCGGCCTTGAGGCCCCAGCGGGAATGTTGTGCTGCTTGCATGGTGTTTCTCCTGCCCAAACTGGATGGAATATGACGACTAACCCTAAAAACCACACGCTTGGGGCATAATCCGCCACCACTGGAATGCATCGAGCCAATCAGCTACAAAGATGCCCAGCGCGATAAAGAGTTCAGAGTGTGCTGCATTTATCTGAACAACACCCGAACAACAATAGACGCTCCCCACATTTTGGCCGATCAGCCCAAGCGCTGTGCAGTGAGCCGAAAAAGGATATTCATGAAGAAGCTGTGTTTGCTCGGCCTTGTTGCCACGCTGGCCACCCACCCCGTCTGGGCAGAAACAAAGCCTGCTGCGCTTAAGGACAAGGACGCTTTCGTCAGCGACCTGCTCAAGCAGATGACCCTGGACGAAAAGATCGGCCAGTTGCGCCTGATCAGCATCGGCCCGGAAATGCCCCGTGAGCTGATCCGCAAGGAAATCGCCGCTGGCCGCATCGGTGGCACGTTCAATTCCATCACCCGCCCGGAAAACCGTCCGATGCAGGACGCGGCCATGCGCAGCCGCTTGAAGATCCCGATGTTCTTCGCCTATGACGTGATCCACGGCCACCGCACGATCTTCCCGATCAGCCTGGCCCTGGCCTCCAGCTGGGACATGGACGCCATCGGCCGCTCCGGACGCATCGCCGCCCACGAAGCCGCCGCCGACAGCCTCGACATCACCTTTGCACCGATGGTCGATATCTCCCGCGACCCGCGCTGGGGTCGCACGTCCGAAGGCTTCGGTGAAGACACCTATCTGGTCTCGCGCATTGCCGAGGTGATGGTCAAGGCCTTCCAGGGCGCCAGCCCCGCGAATGCCGACAGCATCATGGCCAGCGTCAAGCACTTCGCCCTCTACGGCGCAGTGGAAGGCGGGCGTGACTACAACGTGGTCGACATGAGCCCGGTCAAGATGTACCAGGACTACCTGCCGCCGTACCACGCGGCGATCAAGGCCGGTTCCGGCGGCGTGATGGTGGCGCTCAACTCGATCAATGGCGTGCCCGCCACCGCCAACACCTGGCTGATGAACGACCTCTTGCGCAAGGACTGGGGCTTCAAGGGCCTGGCCGTCAGCGACCACGGCGCGATCTTCGAGCTGATCAAGCACGGCGTGGCCAAGGACGGGCGCGAGGCCGCCAAGCTGGCGATCAAGGCCGGCATCGACATGAGCATGAACGACTCGTTGTACGGCAAGGAATTGCCGGGGCTGCTCAAGTCCGGCGAGATCGAACAGAGCGACATCGACAACGCCGTGCGTGAAGTGCTCGGCGCCAAGTACGACATGGGCCTGTTCAAAGATCCGTACCTGCGCATCGGCAAGGCCGGGGATGACCCGGCCGACACTTACGCCGAAAGCCGTCTGCACCGTGCCGAGGCCCGTGATGTGGCGCGCCGCAGCCTGGTGCTGCTGAAGAACCAGAACGACGCCCTGCCGCTGAAAAAGTCCGCGACCATCGCGCTCGTGGGCCCACTGGCCAAGGCGCCGATCGACATGATGGGCAGTTGGGCGGCGGCCGGCAAGCCGGAACAATCGGTCACGCTGCTTGACGGCATGAACGCGGTTATCGGCGAAAAAGGCAAGATCATCTACGCCCGTGGCGCCAACATCACCAACGACAAGGCGGTGGTCGACTACCTCAACTTCCTCAACTTCGATGCCCCGGAAGTGGTGGATGACACCCGCCCGGCCCAGGTGATGATCGATGAAGCGGTCAAGGCCGCCAAGGATGCCGACGTGGTGGTGGCCGCCGTGGGTGAATCCCGTGGCATGTCCCACGAATCCTCCAGCCGCACCGACCTGAATATCCCGCAAAGCCAGCGCGACCTGATCAAGGCCCTGAAAGCCACCGGCAAACCGCTGGTGCTGGTACTGATGAACGGCCGCCCGCTGTCGATCCTGGAAGAGAAACAACAAGCCGACGCGATCCTGGAAACCTGGTTCGCCGGTACCGAAGGCGGCAACGCCATCGCCGACGTGCTGTTCGGTGACTACAACCCATCGGGCAAGCTGCCGATCACCTTCCCACGCTCCGTGGGGCAGATTCCGACCTACTACAACCACCTGACCATCGGCCGGCCATTCACCCCAGGCAAGCCGGGCAACTACACCTCACAGTACTTCGATGACACCACCGGGCCGCTGTTCCCGTTTGGCTATGGCCTGAGCTACACCACGTTCAGCCTGTCGGACATGGCGCTGTCGTCCACCACCCTGAACAAGACCGGCAAGCTCGACGCCAGCGTCACGGTGCAGAACACCGGCAAGGTCGATGGCGAAACCGTGGTGCAGTTGTATATCCAGGACGTGGCGGGTTCGATGATCCGTCCGATCAAGGAGCTGAAGAACTTCCAGAAGGTCATGCTCAAGGCTGGCGAAGAGCGCACGCTGCACTTCACCATCACCGAGGACGACTTGAAGTTCTACAACACCCAGCTCAAGTTCGCCGCCGAACCGGGTGAGTTCAATGTGCAGATCGGGCTGGACTCCCAGGACGTACAGCAGCAGACGTTCGAATTGCTATAGGAGGCAGCTTCAAGTTGCAAGCTACAAGCGGCAAGGAAGAGCAGTTCTGCTTTTAACTTGCAGCTTGCAGCTTGCAGCTGTTCCTAGCTCCTTCTGTCAAGAAGGTTCACCACCAACCGATCAATCCATCCCCACACCCGCTGCTTCACCCGTCGCCACAACGGCCGCGCCTTCCACGCTTCCAGGCTGACCACCAGGCTCTGGGCAAAATCCGCGGTAAAGCTCGCCGCCACCGCCTGCGTCAGCCCGGGGTCCAACGCTTCCAGGTTGGCTTCCAGGTTGAAGCGCAGATTCCAGTGATCGAAGTTGCACGAGCCGATACTCACCCAATCGTCCACCAGCGCCATCTTCAGGTGCAAAAAGCACGGCTGGTATTCAAAGATCTGCACGCCTGCGCGCAGCAAGCGCGGGTAATAACGGTGCCCGGCGTAGCGCACGGACGGGTGATCGGTGCGCGGGCCGGTGAGCAGCAGTCGCACATCCACCCCACGCCCTGCGGCCCGACGCAATGCGCGGCGCACGCCCCAGGTGGGCAGGAAATACGGCGTGGCAAACCAGATACGTTGCTGGCTGCTGTTCAGCGCGCGGATCAGCGATTGCAGGATATCGCGGTGCTGTCGGGCGTCTGCATAGGCCACTCGGCCCAGGCCTGGCCCCGTCGCCGGCACCTTGGGCAAACGCGGCAAACCGAAATGGGTGGCGGGCTTCCACGCCCGGCGCGCGACATTGGCGTGCCATTGCCGTTCGAACAGCGCCTGCCAGTCCAGCACCAGCGGGCCGCGGATCTGCACCATCACCTCATGCCACTCAGCGGTGTCTTGCCCCGGCGTCCAGAACTCATCGGTGACGCCCGTGCCGCCGACCACGGCGATTTCCTGATCGATCAGCAACAGCTTGCGGTGGTCGCGGTACAGGTTGCGCATCCAGCGGCGCCAGCTGAGGCGATTGTAGAAACGCAGCTCCACACCGGCGTCGGTCAGGCGCTTACGCAGCCCCAGGGTAAATGCCAGGCTACCGTAGTCATCAAACAGACAACGCACCCGCACGCCGCGCTCGGCGGCCAGCACCAGCGCCTGCACCATCGCTTCGGCGCAGGCACCAGCCTCCACCAGATACAATTCCAACTCCACTTGCCGCTCGGCCCGGGCAATGCCCACCAGCATCTGCGGAAAAAATTGCGGGCCGTCGATCAACAACTCGAAACGGTTGGCGCTGCGCCACGGGAACACTGCGCCGCTCACGTCAACGCGCCGTAAAGATCAGCACCGCACCCACCGGCACCGACAAACTGATCGACTTGAGCCCGGCCGCTTTGCGCAACATCGCCACCCCCGGCGCCACGTCGAAATCCTCGGCATGCAAAACCACCGGTTCCAGGGTCACCACCTGGAAACGCCGGTCATCCAGGCGCGTGGCCAACAACTCGGCGCTGTAGGTCTGGGTCTTGCCATGCAGGGTGACGCTCAGGGGCAAGCGCAGTTCCAGTTGCGCGCCAGGAGCCAGGTCATTGATGGGTTGCAGGTTGATCTGTGCGCTGATCAGCGCCTCGGGGAAGGTCTTGATCTCGAACAGCTGGTTGCGCATGCGCTCGTCGCGCAGCGGGATGCCGCTGTTGACCGACTCCAGCTCTACTTCCAATTGCGCCGCGCCCTTGCTGTCGACCTTGCCGTGCAGCACCAGGAAGCGATGGACTTCAGCGATCTCGGTGTTTTTGGTGGTAACGAACGACAGGCGCGAGGACTCGTTGTCCAGGTACCAGTCAGCATGGGCGGGCACCACGGCAGCGGCCAGCAGGGCGAAGGCCAGGGGTTTGATAACAGACGCGTTGAACATTAAGGACTCGTGGGGCGAAAAACCTGCACGAACCTTAAGCGCAATGTCACGAACGGCGCAAATCCAATGTGCGGGGTGGCTGGCGCTGTGTCAGGGATTCAGACGACAGCCCTGTCGATCCCCCAACCACCGCGCGCTGTGCGTACGCCCCAAGCCACTCGCCGTCACTTCACTGCGTTCCGGGTTATCGCTGAACCCACTGGTGGGCACGTACTGCTTCACATACCCCCGGCAATACTCGGCTGGATTGTTCGCCACATAGCGGCACGAGCAATACTCCTTGGCCGTGTACGCCGCGATGATGTCGGGGAAGGCTTGCAGGTTGACGCGCTCGTGCCAAACCCAGCCTGACAGGGCGAGCAACAGCACCAGAAAAAGGCTGGTAAACGGCCGACGACGCATCATGGTTGCACCGCCGCAAGCACGCGCTTGAGCAGTTCGTTGTGGCGGTAGCTGCCGTCGCGGTCATCGCCATAGCGCACGATCACCAGGTGTTCGTCGGGCATCACGTACAGCGCCTGTCCCCAATGACCGAGGGCGGCGAAGGTGTCGGCGGGGGCGTCGGGCCAGGGCCTCGGGGCGCCTTGGTTGAGCCACCATTGGCCACCGGGGACCGCTTCGTCCTGGCCGGCGGTGTATTTGTCGAAGGGTTGGCGGTTGAACACGACCCAGTCCTTGGGCAGCAATTGTTGATCCCCCCAGCGCCCGTCGCGGGCCATCAGCAGGCCGACACGCGCCAGGTCACGCGCGGTGAGGAACGCATAGGACGAGGCGACAAAGGTTTCGTCGGCATCGGTTTCCCAGGTGGCGTTGTGAATGCCCAGCGGCTTGAACAGCGCGTCCCAGGGGTAACTCATGTACGCCTTGTGCCCGAGCATGCCCTTGAGCGCGGCGGACAGGATATTGCTGTCGCCGCTGGAATAACGAAAGGCCTGGCCCGGTGCGCTGAAGGACTCAGTGCTGGCGGCGAACTCGGCCATATCGGCGCGACCACGGGTGTAAAGCATCGCCACCACCGAGGACTTCAGCGGCGCGTATTCATAGTCTTCCTGCCAGTCCAGGCCCGAGGCCCAGTGCAGCAGGTCGGCCATGGTCACCTTGGGGTGTTGTTTCATCGGCGGATAAAAGCGTGCTGCGGGGTCGGTCAGTTTGAAACGGTTTTCGCCGTAGGCCACGCCGAGCACCGTGGCCATCAGGCTTTTGCTGATGGACCAGGTCAAGTGTGGCGTGCTGGCCGTGGTCGGTGCGGCGTAGCGTTCATAGATGACCACACCGTCGCGGATCACCAGCAGCGCGTCGGTGCGAATGCCTTGGCGGGCAGTGTCGTCACGGGGCGGGAATGCATAGGCGTCAAGGGCTTCGACGGCGGGCCCTGCGAGTGGCGGGCCCTTGGCCCACTCCTTGTCGGGCCAGGTTTCAGCGCAGGCGGTAACGGTGACGAACAGCAGGGAAACGCACAGCAGGCCTCTGACCATGGACACACACTCAAGGGAGCATTCAAGCCCGCGAGCCTAGCCGAGGGCAATGACAGATTTGCTACAGAGACCCTGTCATCCAAGCGTCACCATAACTTCATGGAGATGACACCGGGGCTACATAGCCTGACTTTGGACAACAAAGTCGACCGGCCGAAACGTGGCTGGCACTCGGAGATTCGCCATGACTCAGATCGCCCGCATCAGCGACACCGGCAATGAACGCCGTCTGCAAGCCGAACGCCTGGTTGGCGCCAAGGCTTTGCAGGAAGCCCAGGCCCTGCGTTTCAACGTCTTCAGCGGCGAGTTCAACGCCAAGCTGAAAGGCGCGGAACACGGCCTGGACATGGATGACTATGATGTTCACTGCAGCCACATCGGCGTGCGGGACTTGAACAGCGGTCGACTCGTCGCCACCACCCGTTTGCTCGACCACCAGGCCGCCAGCACCCTGGGCCGGTTCTACAGCGAAGAAGAATTCAGCCTGCATGGCCTGCTGCATCTGCAGGGCCCGATCCTGGAAATCGGCCGCACCTGCGTCGACCCGGCCTACCGCAACGGCGGCACCATCGCCGTGTTGTGGGGCGAGTTGGCCGAAGTGCTCAACCAGGGCGGCTACAGCTACCTGATGGGCTGCGCGAGCATCCCGATGCACGACGGCGGCATCCAGGCCCACGCGATCATGCAGCGCCTGCGCGAACGCTACCTGTGCAACGAACACCTGCGCGCCGAACCGAAAAAACCGCTGCCGGCGCTGGACCTGCCGACCAACGTAATCGCCGAGATGCCGCCACTGCTCAAGGCCTATATGCGCCTGGGTGCGAAGATCTGCGGCGAACCGTGCTGGGATGAGGATTTCCAGGTCGCCGACGTGTTCATCCTGCTTAAGCGCGATGAGCTATGCCCGCGCTATGCGCGCCACTTCAAGGCGGCCATGTGATGAGCCGCCTGCGCGTGTACGGGCGCATCGCCCGGGTGCTGGTGGTAGTGGCGCTGGGCTTGAGCATGGCCAGTGTGTTTGGCGTGTTCGAACGCTTGGGCGTGGCCAACTCGATGGTGCGGCGCCAACGCTGGTCGCGGTTTTTCATGGCGCGGCTGACCAACGCCCTGCCCTTTCGCGTGACAGTGCACGGCGAGTTGCCGACCCAGCCCATGCTGTGGGTGAGCAACCACGTGTCCTGGACCGATATTCCGTTGCTGGGCGCAGTGGCGCCGATGTCGTTTTTGTCCAAGGCCGAAGTGCGCACCTGGCCGGTGGCCGGCTGGTTGGCGGCCAAGGCCGGTAGCTTGTTTATCCGTCGCGGTTCGGGCGACAGTCAGTTGATCCGCAAGCAGATGACCCGCCACCTGGAACAACAGCACCCGCTGCTGATGTTCCCCGAAGGCACCACCACCGACGGCCGCAGCCTGCGCACCTTCCACGGGCGCTTGCTGGCCAGTGCGATTGACGCGGATGTGTCGCTGCAACCGGTGGCCATCCGTTATCTGCGCAATGGGCAGGTCGACCCGCTGGCACCGTTCATTGGCGATGACGATTTGCTCTCGCACCTGATGCGCCTGTTCGGCAATGACCAGGGCGATGTGGAAATCCATGTGCTCAAGCCGATTGCCTGCGCCGGGCAGGAGCGTGCGGCGCTGGCGTTCCAGGCGCAGCAGGCGGTGCAGAAGGCGTTGTTTGGGCCGGTGCCGGAGACTGAACAAGTGCATGCTCGACCGGCTTTTGCAGCCTGAGATGTGAACACAGTTCAAATGTGGGAGGGTCGCACCGCCCCTCCCACATTTTAGCTTTGTGTTGTCAGGTGGTTATGCGCGAAGGCTTGCAGTTCGGGGTAGAAGATCCGGAAGTCCTCACTCAGCGGCTCATACAACACCCGCAACTCCTGCATCGCATACCCCAATGCCTCAGGCTGCGTCAGCCGCCGCGAAATCCCGCGCAACACCGGCTCCATCACCGCAAACTCGCGGTACGACCCCAACCAGTCATCCGCCGCCATATACGGCGCTATCTGCGCCAGCCGCCCCGGCAACTGTGGTTCGGCCGCCAGCACGCGGTACACCTGCGAGGTGAAGTGCTCCAGGGGCTGGTCGGCGTACAGCGCCCAATCCCGCGCCAGGCAGTGATCGAAGAACACATCAAGGACAATCCCGGCATAGCGCCGGCGGGTCAGGCTGAAGCGCGACAACGCCTTGCCCACCAACGGGTGGCTGTCGGTGAAGCGGTCGATCGAGCGATGCAACTGGATCGCCGCTTCGATTGGCGGGCTGAACTGGCCCAGCAGGCGGCCTTTGACAAAGTCGCCGTACAGGCTGCCCAGCAGTTGCGCAGGAAGTTGGCCGCCCAGGTGCAGATGTGCGAGATAATTCATGCCGCGCAGTCTAGCACTGGCGCCAACGTATCGTTATAACCCGATATACCGATTCAGCCTGAGCTCAGAGCAAATTCATATTGGTATATCGGGATATAACGATTTAAAGTTCGCCTCATCGCGATATAACGCTTTACGACACCGAGCACCTGCCATGTCCATCGACCTCGACGAAATAATAAAAGCCCTGGCGCACCCAGTACGACGAGACATCCTCACCTGGCTGAAAGACCCGAAAGTGCAGTTCCCCGAGCAAGTGCACAACCACGAATACGGCATCTGTGCCGGGCAGATCGACCAGCGCTGCGGCTTGTCCCAGTCGACCGTGTCGGCCCACCTGGCCACCTTGCAACGGGCGGGATTGATCAGCAGCCAGAAGGCCGGGCAGTGGCACTTTTTCAAGCGCAATGAGGAAGTGATCCAAGCCTTCCTCGCGGCGCTTACCACTGAACTCAGCGCTGAAATCAGCGCGACGTTGTAACAAGGAAACGATAATGCCCCTCTCGCTACTCATCCTGGCCCTGAGCGCCTTCGCCATCGGCACTACCGAGTTCGTGATCATGGGCCTGCTGCCCGATGTGGCGGCGGACCTCGCCGTGTCGATTCCCGGCGCCGGCTGGCTGGTCACCGGCTATGCCCTGGGCGTGGCCATCGGTGCGCCATTTATGGCACTGGCCACCGCCAGGTTGCCCCGCAAGGCGGCCCTGGTAGCGTTGATGGGCATCTTCATTATCGGCAATCTGCTCTGCGCCCTGGCCAGTGACTACAACGTGCTGATGCTTGCCCGTGTGGTCACCGCGTTGTGCCACGGCGCGTTCTTCGGCATCGGTTCGGTGGTCGCCGCCAACCTGGTGCCGGCCAACAAGCGCGCTTCGGCCGTGGCCCTGATGTTCACCGGTTTGACCCTGGCCAACGTGCTTGGTGTGCCACTGGGCACCGCGCTGGGCCAGGAAGCCGGCTGGCGCTCGACCTTCTGGGCAGTGACGGTGATTGGGGTGGTGGCGTTGATCGGCCTGATCCGCTTCCTGCCGGCCAAGCGTGACGAAGAAAAACTCGACATGCGCGCCGAACTGGCCGCCCTCAAGGGTGCCGGCATCTGGTTGTCGCTGAGCATGACCGCGCTGTTCGCCGCATCCATGTTCACCCTCTTCACCTATGTTGCGCCGCTGCTCGGCGATGTCACCGGCGTGTCGCCCAAAGGCGTGACCTGGACCCTGCTGCTGATCGGCCTGGGCCTCACCGTGGGCAATATCATCGGCGGCAAGCTGGCGGACAAACGCCTGGCAGCCACCCTGATCGGCGTGTTTATCAGTATGGCGGTGGTGTCCACCGCGCTGACCTGGACCAGCATCGCCGTGATCCCGACCGAGATCACCCTGTTCCTCTGGGCCACCGCTTCATTTGCCGCCGTACCCGCGCTGCAGATCAACGTGGTGACCTTCGGCAAGGCTGCACCGAACCTGGTGTCCACCCTGAACATCGGCGCCTTCAACATCGGCAACGCCCTCGGCGCCTGGGTGGGCGGCAGCGTGATTGCCCACGGTTTCGGCCTGAGCAGCGTGCCTCTGGCGGCAGCGGCCCTGGCGATCCTGGCGCTGCTGGTAACCCTGATTACTTTCCGTCAGGGCGGCGATGCCGACCTGGCCCCTGCGACCCACTGATCAACTTCAAAGAGAAGGGTGTTTTCCCATGACGACTATTTTCGATCCGATCAAACTGGGCGACCTGGAGCTGTCGAACCGCATCATCATGGCACCGCTGACCCGCTGCCGTGCCGATGCCGGCCGCGTACCCAACGCGCTGATGGCCGAGTACTACGTGCAACGCGCTTCCGCCGGGCTGATCCTCAGCGAAGCCACTTCGGTGACACCGCTGGGCGTGGGCTACCCGGACACGCCGGGCATCTGGTCCAACGACCAGGTGCGCGGCTGGGCCAATATCACCAAGGCCGTGCATGGCGCAGGGGGCAAGATCTTCCTGCAACTGTGGCACGTCGGCCGCATTTCCCACGCGTCCTACCTGAACGGCGAAACCCCGGTGGCGCCGAGCGCGATCCAGGCTAAAGGCCACGTCAGCCTGGTGCGCCCATTGGCCGACTACCCGACGCCGCGCGCCCTGGAAACCGCTGAAATCGCCGACATCGTCGACGCTTACCGCACCGGTGCCGAGAACGCCAAGGCCGCAGGCTTTGATGGCGTGGAGATCCACGGCGCCAACGGCTACCTGCTCGACCAGTTCCTGCAAAGCAGCACCAATAAGCGCACCGACAACTATGGTGGCTCCCTGGAAAACCGTGCACGCCTGCTGTTGGAAGTGACCGATGCGGCCATCGAGGTCTGGGGCCCTGGCCGTGTGGGTGTGCATTTGGCACCGCGCGCCGATGCCCACGACATGGGCGACGACAACCTGAAGGAGACCTTCACCTACGTCGCCAGCGAGCTGGGCAAGCGTGGTATCGCCTTCATCTGCTCCCGTGAAAAGGCAGGTGCGGACAGCCTCGGTCCTCAATTGAAAAAAGCCTTTGGCGGCGTGTACATCGCCAACGAACGTTTCACCAAGGACAGCGCCAATGCCTGGCTGGCCGAAGGCAAAGCGGACGCCGTGGCCTGGGGTGTGCCGTTCATTGCCAACCCGGACCTGCCAGCACGCCTGAAAGCCGATGCGCCACTGAACGAAGCGCATCCGGAAACCTTCTACGGCCAGGGCCCGGTGGGCTACATCGATTACCCGACGCTGCCGCTGTAATCGCCCGACACGCGAAACCAAATGTGGGAGGGGGCTTGCTCCCGATGGCGGTGCGTCAGTCACTGTATGTGTTGACTGAACCACTGCCATCGGGGCAAGCCCCCTCCCACATTGTTGCCCTGGGAAACACTCCTTAACAGCCTTGCAACAAAATCCCTACAAAATACTTAGGCGGCTATGTATCAACCGCCCGCCAGCCCGTATATAAAGTCACCCCACCCATCAGGCAGAAGGACGATTGACGGTCCTTAGGCTTTACTGTTGACACAACCTGATGCAATTACGCATTTTGTCTCAATTGCGCAGGCTGGGGCTCAGGCGCAGCATATCGAGCCCTGCATCCACCCAGCGTTCGGCTTCCTGATGTAGCTGGAAGCTGTCGGGTACCAGCAGCCACTGGCCAATCAGCCCGTTGATGTAGGCATGGATGCACACTGCGCCACGGGTGGTGTCGAGGTTTTCCGGAAGTTGCCCGCGATGGACCGCGTTGCGCAGTGTCAGGCCGATGCGCAGGTTGCATTCCAGGCTGTGGGTCTGGCGCTGACGGCGCATGTCGCACATTTCATCGGTGAATTCGCACTTATGAAACAAAATCTCATTGATGCGCCGGGTTTTCGGGTCCAGGGCCACCTGATGAAACAAATGAATCAGCAGCTTGCGCATGCACCCCAACGGGTCGACCTCGTCCTCGCTTTCACTGGCCCTGGCCAATTCGTCCAGTGGCTCATGCAGCGTGTCCAGCAGGGCCTGCAACAGATCGGATTTATTACTGAAGTGCCAATAAATCGCGCCCCGCGTGACACCGGCCAGCGCAGCGATATCCGCCAGCGTCGTCCGTGCAACGCCGCGCTCATAAAAGGCTTGCTCGGCGGCTTCGAGAATTTGGCTGCGCGTTTCCTGAGCTTCCTCTTTAGTGCGACGAACCATGGCAGTACAACCTCAATCAGGACACCTGAGACTATCGTTAACGCAGTGTTAATAGATGTTAACGATCATCCGAATATTTGTGGGACGACACCGTCATGGGCGCCGAACGTAATGGAATCGAGACTTTTGGCCTGCGTTGTCAACAATCCGCGAAGCCTGTCAAGAGTTTACAAACAACCATGAACGTAAGTATATTGCGTAGCAAGCTACTTATCCACTCACAGCTTGTTTTTTACCCTTCCACACTTCTTGTGCGCACCCTGCGCGCCTGACCCGAGGATCTTCATGCAACTTAAGCCAGCTGTTACCGCTCTGGTCACTGCCGTCGCCCTGGCATCGCTGCTCAGCGGATGTAAAAAGGAAGAAGCGGCTCCGCCCGCTCAAGCCCCTCAGGTCGGCGTGGTCACCATTCAACCGCAAGCCTATACCCTGACGTCCGAGCTGCCAGGCCGCACCACCGCCTACCGCATCGCGGAAGTTCGCCCGCAGGTCAACGGCATCATCCTCAAGCGCCTGTTCAAGGAAGGCGCGGATGTGAAGGAAGGCCAGCAGCTCTATCAGATCGATCCGTCGGTCTATGAAGCCACGCTGAAAAGCGCACAAGCCAGCCTGACCCAGACCAAGTCCATCTCCGACCGCTACAAGCAGTTGGTCGATGAGCAAGCCGTCAGCCGCCAGGAATACGACACCGCCGTGGCCAACCGCATGACTGCGGAAGCAAACGTGCAAACCGCCCAGATCAACGTGCGCTACACCAAGGTGTTCGCGCCGATCTCCGGGCGTATCGGTCGTTCTTCGGTGACCGAAGGCGCGCTGGTCAGCAATGGCCAGACCGATGCCATGGCGGTAATCCAGCAACTGGACCCGATCTACGTCGACGTCACGCAGTCTTCGGCTGAAATGCTGAAACTGCGCCGCGACCTGGAAAGCGGCCAACTGGAAAAAGCCGGCGCCAATGCCGCCAAGGTCAAGCTGACCCTGGAAGACGGCAGCGACTACGGCCAGGACGGCAAGCTGGAATTCTCCGAAGTCTCGGTCGACCAGACCACCGGCTCCGTGACCCTGCGCGCAGTGTTCCCCAACCCTGACCACACCCTGCTGCCGGGCATGTTCGTACACGCCCAACTGCAAGCCGGCGTGAACAGCAAGGCGATCCTCGCGCCACAGCAAGGCGTGACCCGCGACCTCAAGGGCATCCCGACGGCGCTGGTGGTCAACGCCGACAACAAGGTCGAGCAGCGTGTACTGGTGGCCAACCGCACCGCTGGCGCCTATTGGCTGGTGGAGAAAGGCCTGAACGCCGGTGACCGCGTGATCACCGAAGGCCTGCAGTACGTCAAGCCGGGTGTGGAGGTCAAGGTCAAGGAGGCTGACAACGCCAAGCCCGCCGGTTCCGCCGCTGCTCCTGCTGCCGCGCCTGGCCAAGGGGAGTAATCCATGTCGAAATTTTTTATCGACCGTCCCATTTTCGCCTGGGTAATTGCCCTGGTGATCATGCTGGTCGGGGCACTGTCGATCCTGAAGTTGCCCATCAACCAATACCCGGCCATCGCGCCAACCGCCATCGACATCCAGGTAACCTACCCAGGCGCGTCCGCACAAACCGTGCAGGACACCGTGGTGCAGGTCATCGAGCAACAGCTCAACGGTATCGACAACCTGCGTTATGTGGCCTCGGACAGTAACTCCGACGGCAGCATGACCATCACCGCGACGTTCAACCAAGGTACCAACCCGGACATCGCCCAGGTGCAGGTGCAGAACAAGCTAAACCTGGCGACCCCACTGCTGCCGCAGGAAGTGCAGCAACAGGGTATCCGCGTAACCAAGTCGGTAAAGAACTTCCTGATGGTGATCGGCCTGGTGTCGGAAGACGGCAGCATGACCAAGGATGACTTGTCCAACTACATCGTTTCCAACATCCAGGACCCGATTTCCCGGACCGCAGGTGTGGGTGACTTCCAGGTGTTCGGTTCGCAGTACGCTATGCGTATCTGGCTGGACCCGGCCAAGCTGAACAACTTCCAGCTCACGCCGGTGGATGTCAGCACGGCCATCTCGGCACAGAACGTCCAGGTGGCCACCGGTCAATTGGGCGGCCTGCCTGCCCTGCCCGGCAACCAGCTGAACGCCACCATCATCGGCAAGACCCGCCTGCAGACGGCTGAGCAGTTCGGCAACATCCTGATGAAGGTCAATGCCGACGGTTCCCAGGTTCGCCTGCGTGACGTGGCGCGTATCGAACTCGGCGGCCAGAACTACAGCATCAGCGCGCAGTTCAACGGCAACCCGGCTTCCGGCATGGCGATCAAGCTCGCGTCGGGCGCCAACGCCCTGGACACCGCCAAGGCCATCCGTGCCACCGTGGCGTCCCTGGAACCGTTCTTCCCGCCTGGCATGAAGGCGGTGGTGCCGTATGACACCACCCCGGTCGTGACCGAATCGATCTCCGGTGTGGTGCACACCCTGATCGAAGCGATCGTGCTGGTGTTCCTGGTGATGTTCCTGTTCCTGCAGAACTTCCGCGCCACCATCATCACCACCATGACCGTACCGGTGGTACTGCTGGGTACCTTCGGGATCCTCGCGGCGTTCGGTTTCACCATCAACACATTGACCATGTTCGGCATGATCCTCGCCATCGGCCTGCTGGTGGATGACGCCATCGTCGTGGTGGAAAACGTCGAGCGGGTAATGGCCGAGGAGCACCTGTCGCCGAAAGAGGCGACGGTCAAGTCCATGGGCCAGATCCAGGGCGCCCTGGTGGGTATTGCCCTGGTACTGTCGGCGGTACTGTTGCCGATGGCGTTCTTCGGCGGCTCCACCGGTGTGATCTACAAACAGTTCTCCATCACCATCGTTTCGGCCATGGCGTTGTCGGTACTGGTTGCCCTGATCTTCACCCCGGCCCTGTGCGCCACCATGCTCAAGCCGATCGACCCGGAAAAACACGGCCAACCCAAGCGTGGTTTCTTCGGCTGGTTCAACCGCACCTTCGACCGTGGCGTACTGAGCTACGAGCGCGGCGTGGGTAACATGATCAAGCACAAGATCCCGGCGTTCCTGGTGTACGCCCTGATCATCGCCGGCATGATCTGGCTGTTCATGCGCATCCCGGCTGCGTTCCTGCCCGATGAAGACCAGGGCGTGATCTTTGCCCAGGTGCAGACCCCGGTAGGTTCTTCGGCTGAACGCACGCAAAAAGTCATCGACGACATGCGCGCCTATCTGCTCAATGACAAGGAAGGCGAACCAGGCGAAGGCAAAGGCGTGAAATCGGTGTTTACCGTGAACGGCTTCAACTTCGCCGGTCGTGGCCAGAGTTCGGGCCTGGCCTTCGTGATGCTCAAGCCGTGGGATGAGCGCGACTCGTCCACCTCGGTGTTCGAGATTGCCAAGCGTGCCCAGGGTTACTTCATGCAGACCTTCCAGGACGCCATGGTGTTTGCCATTGTGCCGCCGTCTGTACTGGAACTCGGTAACGCCACCGGTTTCGACGTGTTCCTGCAAGACCAGGGCGGTGTCGGTCATGAAAAGCTGATGGCGGCGCGTAACCAGTTCCTGGGCATGGCTGCCCAGAGCAAGATCCTGGCCGGTGTGCGCCCCAACGGCGTGAACGATGAGCCGCAATACGAGCTCACCGT
This sequence comes from Pseudomonas sp. 8 R 14, assembly GCF_900005955.1. NCBI lineage: Bacteria > Pseudomonadati > Pseudomonadota > Gammaproteobacteria > Pseudomonadales > Pseudomonadaceae > Pseudomonas > Pseudomonas sp. 8 R 14. Next base: position 279,779 of record NZ_CVTH01000092.1, read on the forward strand.
CGACGACGAGAAGGCCAGCGCCCAGGGCATCACGCTGTCCAACATCAACCAGACCCTGGCGATTGCCTTGGGTGGCAGCTACGTCAACGACTTCATCGACCGTGGTCGGGTGAAGAAAGTCTACGTGCAGGGTGAAGCCGCCAGCCGGATGTCCCCGGAAGACCTGAACAAATGGTACGTGCGCAGCGACTCCGGGAAGATGGTGCCGTTGTCGGCCATCGCCTCGGGCAAGTGGATCTATGGCTCGCCGAAGCTCTCGCGTTATAACGGTGTAGCGGCGATGGAAATCCTCGGTACCCCGGCACCGGGCTACAGTACCGGTGACGCCATGGCCGAAGTCGAACGCATCGCCAAGGAGCTGCCGGCGGGTGTGGGCTACGCCTGGACGGGCCTGTCGTATGAAGAACGCCTGTCCGGCTCCCAGGCGCCGGCACTGTATGCGCTGTCGCTGCTGGTGGTGTTCCTGTGCCTCGCGGCGCTGTACGAAAGCTGGTCGATCCCGATCGCAGTGATCCTGGTGGTTCCACTGGGCGTGGTGGGTGCGTTGATCGCCACCAGCATGCGCGGCTTGTCCAACGACGTGTTCTTCCAGGTGGGCTTGCTGGTGACGGTGGGCCTGGCGGCGAAGAACGCCATCCTGATCGTGGAGTTCGCCAAGGAACTCCACGAGCAAGGCAAAGGCATCGTCGAGGCGGCCATCGAGGCCTCGCGGATGCGCCTGCGGCCAATCATCATGACCTCCATGGCGTTCGTCCTCGGCGTGTTGCCGCTGGCGATCTCCTCGGGCGCCGGCTCAGGCAGCCAGCACGCAATCGGTACCGGTGTAATTGGCGGTATGATCACGGCCACGGTGCTGGCGATCTTCTGGGTGCCACTGTTCTTCGCGAGCGTGTCCGCCATGGGCGAACGTAACAAGACTGAACCTAAGCAAACTCCTCAAGAGGCTGGCCAATGAGCAAGTCGCTACTTTCCTTAGCCGTCACCGCATTCGTGCTCAGTGGCTGCTCGCTGATCCCTGACTACCAGCGCCCTGAAGCGCCGGTGGCAGCTCAGTTCCCACAGGGGCCGGCGTATTCGTCGGCCCAGGCGCCGGGCCAGGCCGCTGCCGAGCAGGGCTGGAAGCAGTTTTTCCATGACCCTGCCCTGCAACAGCTGATCCAGACCGCGCTGGTGAACAACCGTGACCTGCGTGTCGCGGCGCTGAACATCGACGCGTATGCGGCGCAGTACCAGATCCAGCGTGCCGACCTGTTCCCGGCCGTATCGGCCACGGGCAGCGGCAGCCGTTCGCGCACCCCGGCCAAGCTGTCACAGACCGGCGAATCGACCATCACCAGCCAGTACTCGGCCGGCCTCGGGATCAGTTCTTATGAACTGGACCTGTTCGGTCGTGTGCGCAGCCTGAGTGAAGAAGCGCTGCAAAAGTACTTCGCCACTGAAGAAGCACGGCGCAGCACCCAGATCAGCCTGGTGGCCAGCGTGGCGAATGCCTACCTGACCTGGCAGGCCGACAAGGAACTGCTCAAGCTGACCCAGGACACCCTCGGCGCGTACGAGCAGAGCTTCAAGCTGACCTCGCGCAGCAATGAAGTCGGCGTGGCTTCGGCCCTCGACCTCAGCCAGGCGCGCACCTCGGTGGAAAATGCCCGCGTGGCACTGGCACGCTACACCCGCCAGGTGGCCCAGGACGAAAACAGCCTGACCCTGCTGCTGGGCACCGGCCTGCCGGCGAATATCGCCAGCAAGCCGCTGTCGGATGACCTGCTCAGCGACGTACCAGCCGGGTTGCCCTCCGACCTGCTGCAACGTCGTCCAGACATCGTGCAGGCCGAGTACAACCTCAAGGCCGCGAACGCCAACATCGGTGCGGCCCGTGCAGCGTTCTTCCCGAGCATCAGCCTGACCGCCAGCGCCGGTACCGCCAGCCCTACCCTGGGCGGCCTGTTCAAAGGCGGTTCGGGCACCTGGTCGTTCGCCCCGCAGATCAACATCCCGATCTTCAACGCCGGCAGCCTGCGCGCCAGCCTGGACTATTCGAAGATCCAGAAAGAGATCAACGTGGCGAACTACGAGAAGGCGATCCAGACCGGCTTCCAGGAAGTCTCCGACGGCCTCGCCGCGCGTGAGACCTACAAGCAGCAGTTGGAGGCCCAGCGTGGCTTCGTCGCGGCCAACCAGGATTACTACCGCCTGGCCGAGCGTCGCTACCGCATCGGTGTCGACAGCAACCTGACCTTCCTCGACGCCCAGCGCCAACTGTTCAGTGCCCAGCAATCGCTGATCACCGACCGCCTGGCGCAGCTGACCAGCGAGGTCAACCTGTACAAGGCCCTCGGCGGCGGCTGGAACGAGCAGACCGCGAAGAACGAGCCGTTGAAAGAAGAAGCACCGGCGTTGAAGTTGTTCTGATAGCGCCGCAATAAACAAAAACCGCCTCCCTTATCAGGAGGCGGTTTTTTATGGCCCGCGATATTTTAAAGGCTGGGTGCCAAGGTTAAGTTCTCAATTCACTGACTTGCACCTGAAACCTAAGGCTCGTAATTTTATATTCGATTTCTCTTCCATCGGCGTTGCGGGCAGTGAGTGAGAAATTAAACTCAGCGATAAACCAGAACCCTTCCTCTGAATCTTCAGTGCGCCTTACGCGGAATGTACCCGTCGGATCAGAAAACCCGTATGAGAATTCAGGCCGCATAATAAGAAGCGTATCAACACTTTCTGGCGCCCCCCCAGGCGCTGTGATTGGATAATCAGTAAAGGTTTTCAAGGCACTCCCTGCAAACTCAAGGGACGCACGATCACCTCCATGACGGGGCAAGCACTGAATAAAATAACTCGAGTCTGAGTAGATCACGAAAAATACATCACCCAGGTCGATGGGGTCATAACTACCATCGACACTGGCGTCGATCTCACAAAAAACTGGAACCTTCGCTTGCGCTCGGTGCTTGGGTACAAACTTACCCGTTGCGCGGTGGTTTGCTAACGCGCAGGTGATTTGAAGGGCATGGCAAACAACTTCCATATCGCCCTTGCCCTGTGGCTCGAAGTAGATGGAGAACTGCATGCTCAGCGCCAGATGGCCGTCCTTGTATTCAAGACGGTCAACGGTCAGGAACCCCGAATATTCCGCCGGGAAATACTCGATGCGTGCTCCGAAGGCAAAGGTTGCCCTGATTCCAGGGTCTTGCGGCCGGATCGGGTAGGTCTGGCCTGCTTTCAACTCTTTAGCCTCAAGAGTCAGTTCATTTCTGGACCCCGGATTGCCCTCAAACCCTAAACGAATGAAAAACTGAGAACCCTCGATATAGATCAACTCGAATGTGTCGAATGTAATCGGGATCTTCTTTTTATTCCCAAAGATCAGGTCCGCGTTGAACGTATTCGACGAGGTTGAAAACTCACCCATTTCTGTTCCAAAGCTCATGAGCACTTCTCCCTTGAGCACCAGCAAAAATACTGCCACCGCCTTGAACATAGGCTTTCAAAAACGGGTCATCTACTGTCAACCCTGACAGTAGACGCAGAAGCGGTTAAGCATAAGGCTGACAGGTTGGACACTCTCCGTGGTGAGCGGGCTTGCCCCGCGCTGGGGCGCGAAGCGGCCCTGATGCAGGCGCCACGTTCTTTCAGGCAGAACGCATTGGCAGGATTTGGGGCCGCTTCGCGCCCCAGCGCGGGGCAAGCCCGCTCACCACAACAAGCCTGCCAACTACAATAAGCCCGCTTGTAAGAACAGTCTCCCGCCTTGCTTTCCGCTCAAGCTTTCAGGGTAAAATTGGTAACAGATTCTTACAGACCACAGAGGGAGCTTGTCGTAATGATCGTAGGAATCGACCTGGGGACCACCAACAGTCTCGCAGCCGTCTGGCGCGGCGATGCCGCCGAAATGGTGCCCAATGCCCTGGGCCAGTTGCTGACCCCCAGCGTGGTCGGGCTGGATGACCAAGGCCGTGTCCTGGTAGGCCAGGCCGCCAAGGAGCGCCTGCACACCCACCCGCACCTGACCACCTCGCTGTTCAAGCGCTACATGGGCAGCGCCACCGAAGTGCGCCTGGGCGACCGCTCGTTCCGCCCCGAAGAACTCTCTGCCCTGGTGCTCAAGAGCCTCAAGGAGGACATCGAGCGTACCTACGGTCAAACCGTCACCGACGCGGTGATCAGCGTGCCCGCCTATTTCAGCGACGGCCAACGCAAGGCCACACGCATCGCCGGTGAACTGGCGGGGCTCAGCGTTGAGAAACTGATCAACGAACCGACCGCCGCGGCCTTGGCCTACGGCCTGCATCAGCGGGATAAAGAAACCTCATTCCTGGTCTTCGACCTTGGCGGCGGCACCTTCGACGTGTCGATCATCGAGCTGTTCGATGGGGTAATGGAAGTGCGTGCCAGCGCCGGCGACAACTTTCTCGGTGGCGAAGACTTCGACACCCTGTTGCTCGAACACTTTGTCGACAGCCAACGTAACGCCACGGGTTTCCCGCCCACCAGCACGGTGCTGCAAGCCCTGCGCCGCGAAGCCGAGCGCGTACGCAAAGCCCTGGGCCAGGACGACAGCGCCGAGTTCGCCCTGCGTGTCGACGGCCAGCAATGGCTGAAAACCATCACCCAACAGGAACTGGCCAAGCTCTACACGCCGCTGCTGGAACGCCTGCGCGCGCCGATCGAACGCGCCCTGCGCGATGCACGGATTCGGGTCGGCGACCTGGATGAAATCCTGCTGGTGGGCGGTACCACACGCATGCCGCTGGTGCGCAAACTCGCCGCCGGCCTGTTCGGGCGCTTTCCCTCCATCAGCCTCGATCCCGACCAGGTGGTCGCCCACGGTGCGGCGATCCAGGCCGCCCTCAAGGCCCGTTCCGCGGCCCTCGAAGAAGTGGTGCTGACCGACGTCTGCCCCTACACCCTGGGCATCGAAACCTCCAACCAATACGGCGGCCATATCGAAAGCGGCCATTACCTGCCGTTGATCGAACGCAACAGCAGCGTGCCGGTCAGCCGGGTCAAAAGCGTGGTCACCCTGCACGACGACCAGGCCCACGTACTGCTGAAGATCTACCAGGGCGAAAGCCGCCTGGTCAAAGACAACATCGAGCTGGGCCAACTGGATATTCCGGTGCCCAAGCGCAAGGCCGGTGAAGTCTCCCTGGACGTGCGTTTCACCTACGACAACAACGGCCTGCTGGAAGCCCAGGTGAATATCCCGCTGACCGGCGAGCAGCATTCGCTGGTGATCGAGAACAACCCCGGCGTGCTCAACCCGCAGGAGATCCAGCAACGCCTGCAGGCCCTGGCGCAATTGAAGGTCCACCCACGCGACCAGCAGGTCAATACCGTGCTCGTCGCCCGCCTCGAACGGCTCTACCAGGAAAACCTCGGCGAGCTGCGCGAACAGCTCGGCCATTGGGCGGCGCAGTTCCAGCAGGTACTCGACACCCAGGACGAACGCCGCATCCGCGACGCCCGCAGCGAACTGAGCCGTCAACTTGAGCAACTCGACAACGGGTTCTGGCGCTGAGGGCACACCGATGGATTGCTGGACCGTACTGCAACTGCCGGAGGACGCCGACGAGCGCACCATCAAGCGCAGCTATGCGCGTCTGCTGAAAAACTGCCGCCCGGACGACGACGCCCAAGGCTTCCAACGCCTGCGCGAGGCCTATGAACACGCGCTGAATGAAGCACGCTGGCGAGCGGATAACGAAGAGGCAGAACCCGTCCAGGCGCCCGTGGCCGAAGCGGCCTACGCCAACCTGAATGACCTGGCCGAACTGCTGGACATCAGCCCCGTCAGCCCGGCGCCCTTCGACGCCCCCACACCGGACCCGGCCCAGGCACTGCTCGACGGCCTTAACGCGCGTAACCTCGACGAGCGCTGGGCCCAGGCTCGGCAACAGGGCTGCACCGATGCGTTCCAGGCCGGCCTGTTGCGCCATTGTTTCGAAGCACCGGGCGAACGCAGCGCCATCGCCGCTTGGGCCGCGCAACACCTGGAATGGCTGACCCCCTGGCAGCAGGTGGCGATGACGTCCTGGCAATACGAAGCGCTGACCGGCGAGCTGCTGCAAGACTACCGCCGCACCCTGCAGGAACTGCTGGAGCAAAAGGCCGAGCGCGAGTTCATCACCCAGCTCACGCAGTACAACGACCAACCCTGGCTCCGGGTGTTCGACCTGCAACAGCAGTGGCAGCGCATCGTCCTGCACCTGCTGCATGACACCCAGTGGAGCGTGCCGCTGTTCGAGCGGGTGTGCCAGGCATTCGGCTGGGACGACCAGAAAGGCGTCTACCCGGAACCGGCGTGGATGTGGCGCGAATTGGTGTCGCGTTGCGAGCAGGAAAGTTTCTACGCCAACTTGCAGGACAAGGCCCAGGACACGCGGCGCACATCAGCCGATGCCCTGGCCGCGCGCCTGCTGCTGACGCCGATGTCCGCCACGCAACACAAACGCCTGATCGATGGGTTTGGCGAGAACGAGTGGAACGCCTGCCAGCACCTGGCGCAAACACTGACCTGGCGCTATCCGCAACTGGTCGAGCGCCTGCCTCAAACAGACCTGTTCTTTTGGCGCAAATTCGTGCCCCGGCCGATCTACACCCAGGTGTTTATCCGGCTATGGGCCGTCTTCGCCCTGGGGCTTGGCCTGAGCATCGCCCACGATAAGCCAGACAGAATGGACGGGATGTCGCTGGTCATTTTCATGCTGATGGCGTTCGTGCCGGCGGCCGTTGGCTTTCGCGTCACCCAAATGTGGGCCGGGATGAGTTCAACCTATCGGGTGCTGGATGTGTGGCTGAGCCAGTACCTGATCCCCAAGCGAATCAACCCCAACGACTACTGGCTGGTGATTCGCCACGGCGTACCGCAGGCGATCATGCTGGTGGCCTGCGGCTTGATGCTCGGTGTACTGGGTGCGGTGACCTATGCCGGCGCGCTGCTGATCAACCTGCTGCACAAAAAACGCATCGGTCATATGAGCCAGAAGTTCGCCGAAGGCTACCCCTGGCTGAACGGCCTGCACTGGGCCTTCTGGAGCCCTCTGCAAGGGGTGTTCCTGGTGGTGATGGTGGCGCTGATCGTAGCTGCGCAACACTACCTGCCGACTGTGCCCTGGACCCACTTCGACCTGCCCAAGCGATAACCCCGCAATGCCGAGGCCGGGCCTGTGCGCCCGGCAACTTGCGTTCGATCATCGCCCACAACCCGCCCTGCCCCGATTGAACCGCCCCCGCACCGCCCCGCACCATGGCCGCCACCTGCATAAACCCAATAACAACAGGTCCACCACCATGAGCACTTTTCACCCGCGCCGGCTCCTGCTGGCCACCGCTATCGCCAGTCTTGCCATGCCCGTCGTCGCCGAAGAACACGGTTTTCTGGAGGACGCCAGCGCCAACCTCAACCTGCGTAATTTCTTCTTCAACCGCAATTTCACCAACCCCACCAAAACCCAGGGTGGCGCGCAGGAGTGGACACAGAGTTTCATCCTCGACGCCAAGTCCGGCTTTACCCAAGGCACCGTCGGTTTCGGTGTGGATGTGCTCGGGCTGTACTCGTTGAAGCTCGATGGCGGGCGCGGTACCGGTGGCACCCAATTGCTGCCGCTGGACCACGATGGCCGCCCTGCAGATGAATTCGGCCGTCTCGGCGTGGCGTTCAAGGCGCGTATTTCCAAGACCGAAGTGAAGGTCGGCGAATGGATGCCGGTGCTGCCGATCCTGCGTGCCGACGATGGCCGCTCCCTGCCGCAAACCCTGCGCGGCGGGCAGATCACCTCGAAGGAAATCGACGGCCTGACCCTGTACGGCGGCCAGTTCCGCGCCAACAGCCCGCGCGACGACAGCAGCATGTCGGACATGTCGATGGTCGGCAAAACCGCGTTCACCTCGGACCGCTTCAACTTCCAGGGCGGCGAGTACGCCTTCAACGACAAACGCACCCAGGTCGGCGTGTGGAACGCCCAGCTCAAGGACATCTACAGCCAGCAGTTCGTCAACCTGATCCACAGCCAGCCCCTGGGCGACTGGACCCTGGGCGCCAACCTCGGGTTCTTCTACGGCAAGGACGACGGCAGCGCCCGCGCCGGCGACCTGGACAACAAAACCTGGTCCGGTCTGTTCTCGGCCAAGTATGGCGGCAACACCTTTTACGTCGGCCTGCAAAAACTCACCGGCAACAGCGCGTGGATGCGCGTCAACGGCACCAGCGGCGGCACCCTGGCCAACGACAGCTACAACTCGAGTTACGACAACGCCGAGGAAAAATCCTGGCAGGTGCGCCACGACTACAACTTCGCCGCCCTCGGCGTACCGGGCCTGACCCTGATGAACCGCTATATCAGCGGCAGCAACGTGCACACCGGCACCATCACCGACGGCAAGGAATGGGGTCGCGAAAGCGAATTGGGCTACACCGTACAGAGCGGCGTGGTGAAAAACCTTATGGTGCGCTGGCGCAATTCGAGCATGCGCCGCGACTACAGCAACAATGAGTTCGATGAAAACCGGTTGATCGTCAGTTACCCGATAAGTCTGCTGTAATCCGGCGCCGCACTTACTGTATCGTGCGCGCCTGCCGCTGCTGATCCGCCCAGCAGCGGCCTCTTATCCGAGCCTGCGCACACCATGAAATCCTTTGCCATCGCATCCGCCGTGCTGGCCCTGGCCTTGAGCCTCAGCGGCTGTATCGGCGCGCCCATTGCCCTGACCGCGCAGACCGAGCAACGCCTGCAAGCCCAGGCGCCGATCCGTTTTTTGCTGACCTTCGATGACGGCCCCAGCGCCTCGGGCTACGACAACCCCAGCCGTTCAGTGATCGCCGACCTGGCGCACAACCCGGTGCTGCCGGGGATCAAGGCGGTGTTCTTCCTGCAGACCGAATCGTCGCGTTCCGGCGGCAGCTCGCGGGGGCGCAAGACGATGGAGCGTGAATACGCCGGCGGGCATGTGCTGGCTTTTCACACTGCCACGACCTTTCATACCAACCACCGCTGGCTGAATGATGCCGAGCTGGAACGCACCCTCAGTCAGGGCGCGAGCGATATCGCCTCGATCACCGGCGCGCCGCCCGTGCTGGTCCGCCCGCCGTTCTGGAACTACGACCGGCGCACCTTCGCCGCCTACCAGCGCCATGACATGCAGGTCCTGCTGACCGACCTGAGCGCCAATGACGGCAAGATCTGGGGCTTCAATGGCAGCCCAAGGCGCCGCGCCAACCTGTATCGACAACTGTCGGTGGTGCGCGAGCGCATCGCGCTGGGGGAGCTACCGACGGTGGACGGTGTGATTCCGGTGGTGGTGACCTTCCACGATATCAACCGCTATACCGCGCGGCATATGCAGGAATACCTGCAGATCCTGCTGGACAGCGCACGAGTCAATGGCATGAAGACCGCAACCGAACCGTTCTACACCGATACGGCCGCCCTGCAACGCGCGGCATTGGCGCGTACGGTCAAAGACGTGAATGAAGCAGTGCATCTGCCGGGCGTGTGGAATTGGGTGTGGGACGCCGACTCCCATTAACTCCAGGCCGTTCTTAAGGCATGCAATATCAAGACAGCGTTTGACTGCTTTTTCCTTGGAACAGCATTTCCCCTCCCGCCACTCAAAGGAACGCCCGCCAACCACGATCGAGTCCAACCATGACTATCTCTGCGTCCATGCCCGTGCTGACGAACTACACCAACAGCCCATCACCGGCAACGCCAGAACCCCCCGTCCACATCAAATACAAACGCCCTGACTCCGATGCCCTGACTCCCTCCTCCCGGCCGTCTCCCGAAGTCGCCCTGGGACACAAAAGCTACGTAAACAGCGAGGTCCTGTTTCAGGACAAACACGTAAAAATCTCCCAGGAGGTTGAATTCAGCGCCGCACAAAACGGCGACGTCGGCACAATATTCAGTCAAATCGTATTGGAAACCGGCAACCGTGCAGACCGGGTGAACATCACCCGTACCTCCGATGGAAAGCTGCTCGCTACCGTCAACGATAAAGCCTACACCCTTGAGCTGCTCAATCGCCCCGAGCTGGGCATGGTCCAGCCCCTGTATATCAAGACCCACGGCGGCAACGACTGTGTGGTGGTGGCTCCGGACGTGACGACGCCCATCAGGATCGACCTCGGAGACGGTGACGACTACGCCCGTGGCGGTGGTGGTACCACCCAAATCAAGGGCGGCGCGGGCGACGACTTTATCGAAATGGGCAAGGGCCGTGGAGTCGCATCGGGCGGAGAAGGCAACGACACGCTGGTCGCGGGCAGTGGTAGCAGTGCGCTTTATGGCGGCAATGGTAATGACCGTCTGCAGGCCCTGGAAGGACCTGTCGGTCGAATCGTGCATATGGATGGAGGTCGTGGTCATGACTTCATGATCGCCAAAAATGGCCACACCGTGATGCACGGTGGCGGTGGTGACAACCTGATGGTCAGTCTTGGCAGCTCGGTCATTTACACCGGCAGAGGTCATAACAACGTGAGGTCTCACCATGACAACACGGTTATCTACGCCAAACCTTCGGATAATGTGATCCGCTCACTCAGCTCACGCAGGTTTGATGTAACGCCCAGTGACGCCGGCAAAACAGCCTATCTGGTCGAGGGTTCCGCCGAGTTCAGACAGCGGGTCGAAGACGATCTGGAGCTATTGAGAATGTCGCCCATAGGCCAGCAGTCGTTGAAGAAAGAGGACGAATTGGCGGCACGCAACAACGCGCCAGTCACCCTGCGCGAGCTGGACACCCGTGATGACATGACCTACGGCTTCAACACCCAAGCCATTCAACGGTATCTTCAAGCAGGCGGCGACGTCGAATCACTGACCGATTCACAGTTGGGTTACATCGTGGAGGGTGAACCGGGAGAAACGGCTGACCTGGGCACGATCAATTACAACCCGATGTATATGTATGACGACAGATCTCCCCCGATCACCAGCCTCGCTCATGAGAGGGGACACGCATTCGCGGGTGCCACAGGTCAAAATCTAAAGGGAGAAACTGCAACACCCGACACTCACCAGGAACGCGAACCCAACATAGAGCGGCAGGCGATCGGTCTGCAAACGGCAGTCCCCCCGGTTGATTTCGACGGCGACCCCAGCACCGCGAAAACCACCACCAATCCACGGGAATTTACCGAAAACGGCCTGAAAGAAGAGATGGGGCTTCCGTTGCGCAAGAGGGTCTACACGACAAGGCTGGCCTGAGCCTGTTACTTCGGCGGGCGGGATTCTACCCCCAGTTCATCCCACACTGATTCAGCCAGGTGGAACGTTGCATTCGCCGCCGGGATCCCGCAATAGATCGCGCTCTGCATCAGCACTTCCTTGATCTCGGCACGGGTAACGCCGTTGCTGGCGGCGGCGCGCAGGTGCAGCTTGAGTTCTTCGCTGCGGTTCATGCCGATCAGCATGGCGATGGTGATCAGGCTGCGGGTGTGGCGAGGCAGCCCGGGGCGGGTCCAGATGTCACCCCAGGCGTGGCGGGTGATCATGTCCTGGAACTCGCTGTTGAACTCGGTCAGCGCGTTGAGGCTGCGGTCGACATGGGCATCGCCCAGCACTTCGCGGCGCACCTGCAGGCCGTCGGCATAACGTTGTTTCTCGTCCACAAAAAACTCCTGGTTCAATAAGATTTCAACTCGATGACCTGTGGCGAGCGGGCTTCTTGTGGTGAGCGGGCTTGCCCCGCGCTGGGCTGCGAAGCAGCCCCAATACGGACGCCGAATTATTTCAGACAGACCGTGGCGCCTGATTTGGGGCCGCTTCGCGCCCCAACGCGGGGCAAGCCCGCTCACCACAGGAAGCCCGCTCACCACAAGAAGCGCGCTCACCACAGGAAGCCCACTTGCCACAACAAGCCAGTTGCCACAACAGCGGCCTCAGCGGGCCAGCAGGAATTTGATAACCCGATCACTGAACGCAGCACCGGCCTGCACATTGGACAGGTGCGCCGCGTAGAACTCGGCGTACTCGGCGCCCTGCACATGGTGCTGGATAAAGTGACCACCGGCCGGTGGCGTGACGGCATCTTCAGTGCCGGCAATCACCAGGGTTGGCGCCTTGATCTTCGACAACTGCTCACGGAAATCGGCATCACGCACGGCGGCGCAGTTGGCCGCGTAACCTGGGGGCGAAGTCGCGGCAAGCATGTCGGTGATCTGCTTGGCCTGGTGCGGGTTGGCTGCCGCAAAATCGGCGGTGAACCAACGCGCAATCGACGCATCGCGCAAGGCCACCATGGCCGCCGCGCCATCACGCTGGACCATCTCGATCCGTGGGTTCCAGATCTCCGGCGTGCCGATTTTGGCGGCGGTGTTGCACACCACCAGGCGCTGCAGGCGCTCACCGGCATTAATCCCCAGCCATTGGCCGATCAAGCCACCCATGGACAGCCCGCAAAAATGTGCACGCTGAATATCCAGCGCATCCAGCAGTGCGATCACGTCGAGGCCCAACTGCTCGATGCTGTACGGTCCCTCGGTCACCAGGGATTTGCCGTGGCCACGGGTGTCGAAACGCAACACCCGGAAATGCTCGGTAAACGCCGGGATCTGGATGTCCCACATATGCAGGTCGGTACCCAGCGAGTTGGACAGCACCAGCACCGGTGCGTCCAGGGGGCCATCGAGTTGGTAATGCAGTTCGCCCTCGGCGAGTTGTACGAAAGCCACAGCGTTCTCCTTAGGCGGTCAATGCAAAGTGTTCGGTGACAGCGCGAGTGACCCAGGTGTGCGCCTGGCCCAGGTAGTGGGCCGGGTCGAGCAGGCGGTCCAACTCAGGGGCGGACAACTCGGCGGTGACCTGCGGTTCGTCCGCCAGCACCGCGCGCAAGTGGCGCCCTTCTGCGACGGCGCGTTTGCAGCATTGCTCCAGCAGGTGGTGCGCGGTTTCCCGGCCCAGGCGTTGAGCCAGCACGATGCTGACGGCTTCGGCCAGCACCAGCCCTTGGGTCAGGTCGAGGTTGTGGGCCATGCGTCCGGGGTCGACTTCCAACCCTTCGCTCACCAGCAGCGCTTGTTTCAGGGCCCCGGACACCAGGCGGCAAATCTCCGGCAAGGTTTCCCATTCGGCGTGCCACAGGCCCAGGCTGCGTTCATGTTCCTGGGGCATGGCGCTGAACATCGTCGCCACCAGGCCGGGCACGCGCGTGGCGGTGCTGATCAGCACAGCGGCGCCCACCGGGTTGCGTTTGTGCGGCATGGTCGACGAACCGCCCTTGCCGGGCGCCGACGGCTCGAACACTTCGGCCGCTTCGGTTTGCATCAGCAGGCTGATATCGCGACCCAGTTTGCCGAGGCTGCCGGCGATCAGGCCCAGGACGGAGGCGAACTCCACCAGACGATCCCGTTGGGTGTGCCAGGGTTGTTCAGGCAAGCTCAGTTGCAACTCCGACGCCAGCGCCTCGGCAACCGGCATGGCGTGTTCACCGAGTGCCGCCAACGTCCCGGACGCGCCGCCGAATTGCAGCACCAGCAAACGCGGTTGCAGTTCTTTCAAACGCTGGCGACTGCGCGTCACCGCGCCCAGCCAACCGGCAATCTTCATCCCCAGGGTGACCGGCGTCGCGTGTTGTAACCAAGTACGCCCGGCCAACGGCGTCGTCGCATAACGCTGGGCCTGGGCGGCCAGCACATCGCCCAGACGCGCCAGATCCGTTTCGATCAACCCCAGGGCCCGGCGCAGTTGCAGCACCAGCCCGGTGTCCATCACATCCTGGCTGGTCGCGCCCAAGTGCACGTAGCGCTCGGCCCCGGCATCCCCGCTGGCAATCAACTTGCCCAGCGCCTTCACCAGCGGAATCGCCGAATTCCCCGCCGTGGCAATCGCCACACCGAGGGCATCCACGTCGTACAGCGACGCCAGGCAGGCCTGGGCAATCGGCGCCACGGCCGCCTGCGGGATCAACCCGACCCGGGCCTGCGCCCGGGCGAGCGCGGCTTCGAAATCGAGCATGCCCTGCAGGCGTCCCTGGTCGCAGAACACCTCGGCCATGCTGTCAGCAGTGAAGTAAGCGTCGAACAGTTGATTGCTCGTGCGCAGTGTCATAACTCATCCCTTACAAATCGTGATGCAGGTACGCCGCCTGTTTCGGCAGGCGCAAGCTGAACAGGAAGGCCACCGCCATCATCGCGGTGACGTACCAATAGAAGGTGTTTTCCATGCCGATGGATTTCAGGCTCAGCGCGACGACTTCCGCCGAACCACCAAACACCGCGTTGGCAACCGCATACGCCAGCCCCACGCCCAAAGCGCGCACCTGAGGCGGGAACATCTCCGCTTTGACCAGCCCGCTGATGGAGGTGTAGAAGCTGACAATCGCCAGGGCCAGGGTGATCAGTACAAACGCCAGGAACGGGCTGGTGACGGTTTTCAAGGTCAGCAGGATCGGCACGGTGAACAGGGTGCCAAGGCCTGCGAACCAGAGCATCGAATTACGTCGGCCGATCTTGTCCGCCAACATACCGAAGAGCGGCTGCATGCACATATAGAGGAACAGTGCGCCGGTCATGATGTAGCTCGACGTCTTGGCGTGCATGCCCACGGTGTTCACCAGGTACTTTTGCATGTAAGTGGTGAAGGTGTAGAAAATCAGCGAGCCGCCGGCGGTGTAGCCGAGCACCGTAACGAACGCTTTGCCGTGGTCGCGAAACAGCGCGACGATGCTGCCGGCGTCCTTGTCTTCACGTATTTCCTTGCTGGTGGTTTCCTTGAGGGTACGGCGCAGCAACAAGGAGATCACCGCGGCAATGGCGCCGATCACGAACGGAATCCGCCAACCCCAGGCCCGCAGTTCTTCCTCAGTGAGGATCTGTTGCAGGATCACCACCACCAGCACCGCCAACAGTTGGCCACCGATCAGGGTCACGTACTGGAACGAGGCAAAAAACCCACGCTGGCCCTTGAGCGCGACTTCACTCATGTAGGTGGCGGTGGTGCCATATTCGCCCCCCACCGACAGGCCCTGGAACAGCCGCGCCACCAGCAGCAGGGCCGGGGCCCAGGCGCCGATGTCTTTGTAGGTGGGCAAAAAGGCGATGACCAGGGAGCCGGCGCACATCATCAGCACCGAGATCATCATCGAATTCTTGCGTCCGTGCTTGTCGGCGACCCGGCCGAACAGCCAGCCGCCGATGGGGCGCATCAGGAAGCCGGCAGCGAACACGCCAGCGGTGTTGAGCAGTTGGACCGTGGGGTCATCCGACGGAAAAAACGCCGGGGCGAAGTAAATGGCGCAGAAGGCATAGACGTAGAAGTCGAACCATTCGACCAGGTTGCCGGAGGAGGCACCGACAATCGCAAAGATCCGTTTGCTGCGCTCTTCTCCGGTGTAGTGACTGGTGGTTGTTGTCATGGTTTTTCACTCAGTGGGAACGGTTATAGCCTAGACATACTTTGCAACAACCGGAGGTAGTTGCAAGCAGCAAGCTATAAGCTGCAAGAGAAAAACCGACGCGGTCACTGCTCTTCCTTGTAGCTTGCAGCTTGAAACTTACCGCTGCTACCGATCAATAATCGAAGAACACCGTCTCCTTATCTGTGCCCTGCAAAATCACATTCCACTGATGTACACCCGCCGCATCCCGCTTGGCAATCAACGTGCCGCGCCGCTCGGCAGGCACACAGGCCAGTAACGGGTCGTCCCCGTTCAACGCCTCGCCCTCGAAATAAATCCGCGTCAGCAGGTGCTTCACCAGCCCACGGGCAAACACCAGCACCACCAGGTGCGGCGCCTGGGTCGTGCCTTGCAGGCCCGGCACGCTGCCCGGCTTGATCGTGGTAAAGCGGAAGCGCCCTTCGGCATCCACCGGCACCCGGCCAAAGCCTTCGAAGTTCGGGTCGAGCGCCTTGTCCTGCTCATCTTCAGGGTGGTCGTACTTGCCGGCGGCGTTGGCCTGCCAGACTTCGAGCATGGCGTCGTTGACAACATCACCGTTGCCGTCCACCACTTGCCCGCTGATCGCCACGCGCTCGCCAAGGGTGGCGGCGACGGTCAAGTCTTCGCGGTTCAGCCAGGTCAGGCCGATGTGGTAGTACGGCCCGACGGTGTGGGACGTGGTCGCGTTGAGTGTCATCTCATTTCTCCATCGGCGTGGCGTCGCGGCCGCGCAGGACGATGTCCCAGCGGTAGCCGAGGGCATAGGAAGGAATGGTCTTTTCCAGATCGAAACGGGCGATCAGGCGTTCCTTGGCGCTGGTATCCGGTACGCAGTTGTAGATCGGGTCGTATTCCAGCAGCGGGTCGCCGGGGAAATACATCTGCGTCACCAGGCGCGTCAGTACGCTCGGGCCAAACAGCGAAAAATGGATATGCGCCGGGCGCCACGCGTTGTGGTGGTTGCCCCACGGGTAGGCGCCGGGCTTGATGGTCTGGAACTGGTACCAGCCATCGGCGTCGGTGACGGTGCGCCCGGTGCCGGTGAAGTTCGGGTCCAGCGGCGCATCGTGCAGGTCACGTTTGTGGTTGTAGCGACCGGCGGCGTTGGCCTGCCAGATCTCCACGAGGATGCCCGGCACCGGCAGGCCGTTTTCATCCAGCACGCGGCCGTGAATGATGATGCGTTCGCCCAGGGGCTCGCCGTCGTGTTGGGCGGTGAGGTCGTTGTCCTTCTCGCTGAGGCGTTCGGCGCCGATGGTCGGGCCGGTGATTTCCGACAAGGAATGAGGCAGGAACACCAACGGCTGGGACGGCGAACGCAGGTTCGTCGACTGGTAGGCCGGGTGCAGGTAATCAGGCTGAGTGCCCGCTTGCGGGCGCCGGTAACCGGGCTTGTCACTCATGGAGCAGTCCTCTCTTATTAGATGCGTTCAATCGCCAGGGCCAGGCCTTGGCCGACGCCCACGCACATGGTCGCCAGGCCTTTACGGCCGCCGGTTTTTTCCAACTGATGCAGGGCCGTCAGTACCAGCCGCGCACCGCTCATGCCCAAGGGGTGGCCCAGTGCGATGGCGCCACCGTTCGGGTTGACCTGGGGTGCGTCGTCGGCGATGCCCAGTTCACGCAGCACCGCCAGGCCTTGGCTGGCGAAGGCTTCGTTGAGTTCGATCACATCGAAGTCAGTGACGGCCAGGCCCAGGCGCTCCACCAGCTTGCGCACCGCCGGCACCGGGCCCATGCCCATCACCCGTGGCGCGACAGCGGCGCTGGCCATGCCCAGCACGCGGGCGCGGGCAGTCAGGCCGTGTTTTTTAACCGCTTCGGCAGACGCCAGAATCAGCGCGGCCGCGCCGTCATTCACACCCGAGGAATTGCCGGCGGTGACGGTCTTGTCCGGGCCGTTGACCGGTTTGAGTTTGGCCAGGGCTTCAAGGGTGGTATCCCTGGGGTGCTCATCGTGCTCCACCACGGTTTCGCCTTTTTTATGGGCGACCCGTACCGGCACGATTTCTTCGGCGAAGAATCCGGCCGCCTGGGCGGCGGCGGTGCGTTGCTGGCTGCGCAGGGCAAAGGCGTCCTGGTCGGCGCGGGAGACCTGGTAGTCGTCGGCGACGTTATCGGCGGTCTGCGGCATGGCGTCCACGCCGTACTGGGCTTTCATCAACGGATTGATAAAACGCCAGCCGATGGTGGTGTCTTCCAGCTTCATGTTGCGCGAAAACGCCGCATCAGCCTTGCCCATCACGAACGGCGCACGGGACATCGACTCGACGCCACCGGCAATCGCCAGCTCCATTTCGCCGCTGGCGATAGCGCGAAACGCGGTGCCGATCGCATCCATGCCCGAGGCGCACAAACGGTTGAGGGTCACCCCCGGAATACTCTCCGGCAGGCCGGCCAGCAACAGCGCCATGCGGGCGACGTTGCGGTTGTCTTCACCGGCCTGGTTGGCGCAGCCGAGGAACACCTCGTCAACGGCCGACCAGTCCACGGAAGGGTTGCGCTCGATCAGCGCCTTGATCGGCACGGCTGCCAGGTCATCGGCGCGCACGCTGGACAGGCCCCCGCCAAAGCGGCCGATGGGGGTGCGAATCGCATCGCAGATAAACACCTCGCGCATCAGGCTTCTCCCGGTGCTTGGCCGTGGGCGGCGGCCGTGCGTGCTTCGAGGTCACGCAGGGCGGTCAACTCGACCTCGGTCGGCTCGGCGGTGGTGCTGACCTGCTCGGCAAATCGAACCGCCCAACCGGTGGCCGCTACGACTTGCTCGCGGGTCACCCCTGGGTGCAGGGCGGTGACCACGAATTCGTGGGTGCCCTCTTCCGGTTCCATGATGCACAGGTCGGTAATGATTCCGACAGGACCGGCACCCGGCAGACCCAGGCGTTTACGCGAATCCCCACCTTCGCCGTGGCCGACCGAGGTGATGAAGTCCAGCTTGTCGACAAACGAACGGGACGACTGCTTGAGGATGATCAGCACGCTCTTGGCCGAGCCGGCGATTTCCGGCGCGCCACCAGCGCCCGGCAGGCGCACCTTGGGTTGATGATAATCACCGACCACCGTGGTGTTGATGTTGCCGAAACGGTCGACTTGCGCGGCACCGAGGAAGCCCACGTCGATACGCCCGCCCTGCAGCCAGTAGCGAAAAATCTCGCCGGTCGGCACCACGGTGTCGGCGGTTTCCGCCAGCTCGCCATCACCGATCGACAGTGGCAATACGCTGGGCTTGGCGCCAATCGGGCCGGACTCATAGATCAGCACCACATCCGGCGACGAAGTCAGGCGTGCCAGGTTGGCGGCCTTGGACGGCAGGCCGATGCCCACAAAGCACACGGAGCCGTTCTTGAGGCGGCGCGCGGCGGCGACGGTCATCATTTCATTGGTCGAGTAAGCCATTACTTGGCCTCCTGCTGCGTGGTCAGCTTGGCCTGGAATTCACTGAAATCGGCAGTGCCGTGGATGTATTCATCCATCCAGGCGGTAAAGGTCCCACGGTCGCGGGCGATGGGGTCCCACGCCTGGTAGAAGCGATTGTCACGCTCGTTGTAGCCGTGGGCGTAGGACGGATGGGCACCACCGGGTACGTGGCACACCGCAGTGAGGGCCCAGGTCGGCAGCACGCAGCTGTTCATCGGCGCGTTCAGGTCATCGACGATTTCTTCCACGGTGACGATGCAGCGCTTGGCCGCCAGGGCCGCTTCCTTCTGCACCCCAAGAATGCCCCAGAGCAACACGTTGCCCTTGCGATCAGCCTTTTGCGCGTGGATCACGGTGACGTCCGGACGCACCGACGGTACCGCTGCCAGCACTTCACCGGTGAACGGGCACGTCACGGTCTTAATCAGCGGGTTGACCTTGGGCAAGTCGGAACCCGCGTAGGCGCGCAGCACCGCGAACGGCAGGCCCGATGCGCCGGCGACGTAGGCATTGGCCAGGTCGGCGTGGCTGTGTTCTTCGATTTCCAACGGTTGCGGCCATTGCTTCTCGACCGCGTCACGCAGGCGATGCAGGGAACCTACACCCGGGTTACCGCCCCAGGAGAAAATCAGCTTGCGCGCACACCCGGCACCGATCAACTGGTCGTAGATCAGGTCAGGCGTCATACGCACCAGCGTCAGGTCTTTCTTGCCCTGACGAATGATTTCATGACCCGCTGCCGTAGGGATCAGATGGGTGAAGCCTTCCAGTGCGACAGTGTCGCCGTCGTTCACGAATTGCTTCACCGCGTCACGCAGCGCAAGAATTTCAGCCATGGGGTTAGGCTCCCGGTGTGGATCGAAAAGGCGCTGAGGTGGCGCCGAAGTGCTTGAAGATTAAGCCGGGGAAATCGGCCAAACAATCCGATAATCGACTCCGCGTTCGATTATCGAACGGATTGTTGGCAGGCTATCGATTGATCTCAGGTCGCATCCGCATGGCTGACCATGCCTTTGATGACCACGGCTGTTGTGGCCAAAGCGGCCGGAATGACCAGGGCGGTGAGCACCTGCTCGAAGTTCCAGCCCAGGCCGAGCAAGGTGGCGCCCATCCACGCGCCGAGGATCGCGCCGAAACGGCCGATGCCGAGCATCCACGACACGCCGGTGGCGCGGCCTTGGGTTGGGTAGAAGCGCGCGGCCAGGGACGGCATCGCCGATTGCGCACCGTTGACGCACATCCCGGCGACCAGCACCAAGGTGGCCAATAGGGTGATATTGCCCAGGCTCTGCCCGACCGCGTAGGCAAACACCCCGGCCAGCAGGTAGAAAGTGCCGATGACCTTGTGGGGATTGAACCGGTCCATCGCCCATCCCACGCCGACGGCACTCAATACGCCACCAAACTGGAACAGCGCGCCGATAAACGCAGCCTGCTCCATGCTGGCGCCGCTGTCGCGCATCAGGGTCGGCAGCCAACTGGTCAGCAGGTACACGATCACCAGGCCCATGAAGTACGTCAGCCACAGCAGCAAGGTGCCGACGCTGTAGGTGCCCGAGAAAATCACCGCGAACACGTTGCGCGCCTTGACGGTTTTTTGTTCGGGCACGCTGAAGGCGGTGGCCTGGGCAACAATAGAGGGTTCGATGGGCGACAGCGTTTTGCGCACCTTGTCGGTGCCTCGGTTGCGCACCACCAGGAAACGCGCCGACTCCGGCAGCCACAGCATCAGCACCACCACCAGGATCAACGGCAGGATGCCGCCGATCATCAACAAGGCGTGCCAGCCGAACGCCGGGATCAGCTTGGCGGAGATAAACCCGCCACCGGCCATGCCCAGGTTGAAACCACAGAACATGCTGGTCACCAATAGCGACTTGTGGCGTTCAGGGGTGTATTCGGAGAGCAGGGTCGTCGCGTTCGGCATGCCGGCACCCAGGCCCAGCCCGGTGAGAAAACGCAGCACCAGCAATTGATCCACGCTGCTGCTGTAGGCCGAGGCCAGGCTGAACGCACCAAACACCAGCACCGCGCCCACCAGCACAACCTTGCGCCCGAAACGGTCAGCCAACGGTCCGGAACCCAGGGCGCCGAATACCATGCCGATCAACGCAGCGCTCATCACCGGGCCAAGGCTGGCGCGGTCGATGCCCCAGTCCTGTGACAGCGCGGGCGCGATAAAGCCCATGGCGGCGGTGTCGAGGCCATCGAGGAAAACAATGAGGAAACACAGGATCACCACGCGCCACTGGTAACGGGACAGTGGCTGGGTGTTGATAAAGGACTGCACGTCCAGGGTGGTACCGACAGAAGGCTGATTCATTATTCTTATTCCACACCGATGGCGGGCCAACGGCCTGGGGCCGTCATTATTATTGGGGCGCCCTCAAGAGCGCTGCCGCACAGTAATAAGCCGGGGGAAACATCGTCAATTGATCAAGCGGGGATCTGTGCGGTCACCGAACACCTTAGGCAAACAACTGCGCACTCAACTCACGGCTGGCACTGAGCATGCTCGGCAGGAAACGCTGCTCCAGCTCGCTGCGGCTGACCCGTCCAGCGTGAGTACTGACATTGAGCGCCGCCAGCACCTGGCCGGACGCGTCATACACCGGCACGGCGATGGAGCGCAGGCCCTGTTCCAGTTCCTGGTCGACAATGCACCAGCCCTGCTGACGCACTTGTTGCAGGCATTCGAACAAGGCTTCAGGGGTGGTCAGGGTGCGGCTGGTCTTGGTTTGCAGGTCGGCATGGTCGAGGTAGTCCTGCAGCGAGGCGTCATCCAATGCCGCGAGCAGGATGCGGCCCATGGAGGTGCAATAGGCCGGCAACCGTCCGCCCACCGACAGGTCCACGGAAATCAGGCGCTGGGTGGTGGCTGAACGGGCGATGTAGAGGATGTCGTCGCCTTCGAGGGTGGCCATGTTGCAGGCTTCGTGCAGTTGCTCGCTCATACGGTCCAGATAAGGCTGGGCCGATACCGCCAATGGCGTGGAGGACAGGTAGGCATGCCCCAGGGTCAGGACTTTGGGCAGCAATGAATAGGTGCGCCCATCGGTGGTGGCGTAGCCGAGCTTGATCAAGGTATGCAGGCAACGGCGTACGGCGGCGCGGGGGATCTCGGTGCGGTGGCTGATCTGGGCGATGGTCAGGTGGCGCTTGCGCTCCTGGAACGCCTGCACCACCGCCAGGCCGCGAGCCAGGGAGGTCATGAAGTCGGGGTCACCGGTAAACGCCTGGATACGCTTGGCCGGCGAGGCAACGATCGGCGGCGCCACTGACGCGAAAGAGTTGCGCAATTGATCGTTCATGCCAGGTTCCTTTCTCTTATTGTCAACCGCAGGGGATTGGGCTGCTATTACAAGCCGGGCCGGCCGTGATGCACAAGGCAGGCCCCGCAACATTGGGCGATTATCGGACAATCATGCGATTATCGCAATTTAGCGCTACGCCTGAGGGCGATCTATCAACCACGTCCCCGGCGATGTTAAGCCGTTAATTTAATAGCTTGTTTCCTTGTTGAGTTTATGACGCCAGAATTTCAGCAAATACTGACGCGTCGACGTAACAAAACACTCACACAAAGTTGACGCTTTTTAACTTTATGCCGATAGTGTTATTCAAATGCGCCGCTATAATGCATCCTGTGCGGAGGAGAGCCCGGTTTCATATTGAGGCTGGAACTCGCCAAACCATGCACAGGTCGTGCATGGACGATCGCAACTACCTGCCTGGAATGACCGCCCAACAGTGGCCTCCCGTTTTCATTCAAACTTGAACACTTCGTGGGTTCAAGTTGGAACAACCCGAGGGCGACATTCAGGCCAAACACTGCCATGTACTTACACCCAACTCAATTAGGTAACAACGTGACGAAAGATGAACTGCGCGCGGAACTTGAGCGCCAGGAGCAACGTTACAAGGACGTTTACGGCGGGGAAGTCACCACCTATGCCGCCCAGCCTGAACCTGAACGCAAACCATGGCGCAAGCGAGCCAGCCTGCTCGACCAGGCATTTGCCCAGGAAATCCAAAAGATTGAACAGGAACTCAAGGCCGAAGAGCCATAAGCGCTTCGGAGCGAGTCCAGGGCCCTGCCTGCAGCGATGCCATTTAGCCATCCTCCAGCCGACCTGAATCCCACCATCGTCTGTAAAATTTCATACAAATGTTTCAGGCATGACGATTTGGTGACAAAACCCTGTCCTTTCAGCCCTGGGCTTTATAAATCAAAGACTTGCCAAAGCCCCGAAAACCCTGGGATCGCCAGCTTTCGCCCATGGCGATTCGATGAAGATTGATACCGATGAGCAGCTAGTGCATCGATTACCGAGGTTTTCTGGCATAATCGCGCCCCCTTACGACCGGGTCAGAAAACCTTCATGATCGATTTATTCAGCGGACTGGATGCTTGGGTTCTCGTGAGCCTGTTGCTCGCCCTGGCCTTTGTCCTCGCCTTCGAGTTCATCAATGGCTTTCATGACACCGCTAACGCGGTGGCCACAGTCATCTATACCAAAGCCATGCCGCCGCATCTGGCCGTGTTCTTCTCCGGGGTGTTCAACTTCCTCGGCGTGTTGCTCGGTGGTGTCGGTGTCGCCTACGCCATCGTGCACCTGCTGCCCGTGGAGTTGCTGATCAATGTGAACACCGGCCATGGCTTGGCGATGGTCTTCTCGTTGTTAGCCGCGGCGATCACCTGGAACCTGGGCACCTGGTACTTCGGTATCCCCGCCTCCAGCTCCCACACCCTGATCGGTTCGATCCTCGGTGTCGGCCTGGCCAATGCCCTGATCAACGACATCCCCCTGGCTGACGGTGTGAACTGGCAGAAGGCCGTCGATATCGGCGCGTCCCTAGTGTTCTCGCCGATGGCCGGCTTCCTGGTCGCAGCCCTGGTGCTGATCGGCCTGAAATGGTGGCGCCCGTTGTCGAAGATGCACAAGACCCCGGACCAGCGCCGCAAGCTCGACGACAAGAAGCACCCGCCGTTCTGGAATCGCCTGGTCCTGGTGATTTCGGCCATGGCCGTGAGTTTTGTGCACGGTTCCAACGATGGCCAGAAGGGCATCGGCCTGATCATGCTGGTGCTGATCGGTATCGTGCCGGCGCAGTTCGTACTCGACCTGGGCAGCACCACCTACCAGATCGAGCGCACTCGCGACGCTACCGTGCATTTGAGCCAGTTCTACCAGCGTAACAACGCCACGCTCGGCGAATTCCTGGCACTGGGCAAAAGCGTGAAAGACGATCTGCCAGGCAAGTTTCAGTGCAACCCGCAGCAGACCGAGCCCACCATCAATGCGCTCGTCAGCACCTTGAAAGGTGTCTCCGACTACCACTCCCTGAACGCCGATCAACGTATCGAAGTTCGCCGCTACCTGCTGTGCCTGGACGACACCGCAAAGAAAGTTGGCAAGCTGCCAGGCCTTGATGCGCGTGAGAAGTCCGACCTCGACAAGCTACGCAAAGACCTGACCGCCACCACCGAGTACGCGCCGTTCTGGGTGATCCTCGCGGTCGCACTGGCCCTGGGCCTGGGCACCATGGTGGGCTGGAAGCGTGTGGTACTGACGATCGGTGAGAAGATCGGCAAGCAGGGCATGACCTATGCCCAGGGCATGTCGGCACAGATCACCACCGCCACGATGATTGGCTTTGCCAATATCTTCGCCCTGCCGGTCTCCACTACCCACGTACTGTCTTCCGGCGTGGCGGGCACCATGGTCGCCAACAAGAGCGGCCTGCAAGGTGGCACGGTCAAGACCATCCTGATGGCTTGGGTGTTGACCCTGCCTGCGACCGTAGGCCTCTCGGCCGGCTTGTTCTGGCTGGCCTCCAAGGCACTGGGCAACTGATAGCCAGGCGCTGACAAAAAAGGTGCGGCCTCTGTGAGGACCGCACCTTTTTTTATGAACCTGAAATGAACACCCAAAAAAAAGGTTCATCACGGAATCCCGGGAAACACAGAAACAAGAACGCCGATTTGATTGATGATGTTCGTGCGAGCAAACACATCTAAAAAACCGGCGTTCTTATGCGTGATATTAATACTTTCCTTCCTTTTTGGGAGGGCTTTTCTGTCGTCACGATCAAGCCCGATGGTGACGTTCTAAAGATCGATCTGATTCCCCACGCCACCCGATTCCCTTCCTGCGGCGGCTGCCAAAAACCTTGTTCAACCACTCATGAGTATTGCGAGCGAACCGTTCGTGATCTGCCCATTCTCGGTCGCGCGGTGCGCCTCAGCATTTTGCTCAGGCGTGTTGGCTGCCGCGACTGTGGAAAACGCATGGAGGCCGTCAGTTGGCTGGATCGCTATGCCCGCATGACGCGCCGCTTGGCCGAGGCGGTCATTCAGGCCTGCGAGCGCCTTCCCACCCTGCACGTGGCCCAGATGTTTGGACTGCATTGGGACACTGTTCGGTTGCTGGAGCGTCGAGCCTTGCAGGCGGTGTTGAGTGAGTTGCCGAAGGCGCAACCACGACGCCTGATCATGGACGAGTTCGCGTTATTCAAAGGTCATCGTTACGCCAGCGTTGTGCTGGATGCCGATACACGACGAGTGCTGTGGATCGGTGAAGGCCGTAGCCGAGCGGCAGTCAGGCCGTTCTTCGAGGAGCTGGGGCCGGAGGGCTGCGCTCGAATCGAAGCGGTGGCGATGGACATGAATACTGCTTTTGATCTGGAGGTTCGCCAGCATTGCCCGAAAGCGCGAGTGGTCTACGACCTTTTCCATGTGGTGGCCAAATATGGCCGAGAGGTGATTGATCGGGTCCGCGTCGACGAAGCTAATCGGCTGCGTCATAACAAGCCGGCTCGCAAGGTCATCAAGCAGGCACGATGGCTGTTGCTGCGTAACCCACAGAACCTGAAAACGCCGGAACAACAGGTCCATTTGCAGGATTTATTGGAGGCCAACCAATCGCTGATGACAGTTTATTTGATGAAGGCTGAACTCAAAACGCTCTGGACACCGAGCACTGCCTGGACCTGGAGATCGGCCTGGAAGCAATGGCTGCGCCATGCATATGAAAGTGAAATACCGGCTCTGATCCAGTTTGCCAAACGGCTAAAGGGTTATTGGCGGGGCATCGTCAGTCGGGTTCGCTGGCCGATGCACACCGGTCAGTTGGAAGGAATAAACAATCGAATAAAGGTCATCAAACGGATGGCGTACGGTTACCGGGATAGCGAATTCTTCTTCATGAAGATCAAGAGCGTCTTTCCCGGTAATCCGTGATGAACC
>NZ_CVTH01000022.1:0-40121 GCF_900005955.1 Pseudomonas sp. 8 R 14
TTGATTTCTAGTCTTTGATTAGATCGTTCTTTAAAAATTTGGGTATGTGATAGAAAGATAGACTGAACGTTACTTTCACTGGTAACGGCTCAGGCTAAGGTAAAATTTGTGAGTGGCTCTTAATTGAGTATGATCGAATTTTCGGCGAATGTCGTCTTCATAGTATAACCAGATTGCTTGGGGTTATATGGTCAAGTGAAGAAGCGCATACGGTGGATGCCTTGGCAGTCAGAGGCGATGAAAGACGTGGTAGCCTGCGAAAAGCTTCGGGGAGTCGGCAAACAGACTTTGATCCGGAGATGTCTGAATGGGGGAACCCAGCCATCATAAGATGGTTATCTTGTACTGAATACATAGGTGCAAGAGGCGAACCAGGGGAACTGAAACATCTAAGTACCCTGAGGAAAAGAAATCAACCGAGATTCCCTTAGTAGTGGCGAGCGAACGGGGACTAGCCCTTAAGTGGCTTTGAGATTAGCGGAACGCTCTGGAAAGTGCGGCCATAGTGGGTGATAGCCCTGTACGCGAAAATCTCTTAGTCATGAAATCGAGTAGGACGGAGCACGAGAAACTTTGTCTGAATATGGGGGGACCATCCTCCAAGGCTAAATACTACTGACTGACCGATAGTGAACTAGTACCGTGAGGGAAAGGCGAAAAGAACCCCGGAGAGGGGAGTGAAATAGATCCTGAAACCGTATGCGTACAAGCAGTGGGAGCCCACTTTGTTGGGTGACTGCGTACCTTTTGTATAATGGGTCAGCGACTTATTTTCAGTGGCGAGCTTAACCGAATAGGGGAGGCGTAGCGAAAGCGAGTCTTAATAGGGCGTCTAGTCGCTGGGAATAGACCCGAAACCGGGCGATCTATCCATGGGCAGGTTGAAGGTTGGGTAACACTAACTGGAGGACCGAACCGACTACCGTTGAAAAGTTAGCGGATGACCTGTGGATCGGAGTGAAAGGCTAATCAAGCTCGGAGATAGCTGGTTCTCCTCGAAAGCTATTTAGGTAGCGCCTCATGTATCACTGTAGGGGGTAGAGCACTGTTTCGGCTAGGGGGTCATCCCGACTTACCAAACCGATGCAAACTCCGAATACCTACAAGTGCCGAGCATGGGAGACACACGGCGGGTGCTAACGTCCGTCGTGAAAAGGGAAACAACCCAGACCGTCAGCTAAGGTCCCAAAGTTATGGTTAAGTGGGAAACGATGTGGGAAGGCTTAGACAGCTAGGAGGTTGGCTTAGAAGCAGCCACCCTTTAAAGAAAGCGTAATAGCTCACTAGTCGAGTCGGCCTGCGCGGAAGATGTAACGGGGCTCAAACCATACACCGAAGCTACGGGTATCACGTAAGTGATGCGGTAGAGGAGCGTTCTGTAAGCCTGTGAAGGTGAGTTGAGAAGCTTGCTGGAGGTATCAGAAGTGCGAATGCTGACATGAGTAACGATAATGGGTGTGAAAAACACCCACGCCGAAAGACCAAGGTTTCCTGCGCAACGTTAATCGACGCAGGGTTAGTCGGTCCCTAAGGCGAGGCTGAAAAGCGTAGTCGATGGAAAACAGGTTAATATTCCTGTACTTCTGGTTATTGCGATGGAGGGACGGAGAAGGCTAGGCCAGCTTGGCGTTGGTTGTCCAAGTTTAAGGTGGTAGGCTGGAATCTTAGGTAAATCCGGGATTCTAAGGCCGAGAGCTGATGACGAGTTAACTTTTAGTTAACGAAGTGGTTGATGCCATGCTTCCAAGAAAAGCTTCTAAGCTTCAGGTAACCAGGAACCGTACCCCAAACCGACACAGGTGGTTGGGTAGAGAATACCAAGGCGCTTGAGAGAACTCGGGTGAAGGAACTAGGCAAAATGGCACCGTAACTTCGGGAGAAGGTGCGCCGGTGAGGGTGAAGGACTTGCTCCGTAAGCTCATGCCGGTCGAAGATACCAGGCCGCTGCGACTGTTTATTAAAAACACAGCACTCTGCAAACACGAAAGTGGACGTATAGGGTGTGACGCCTGCCCGGTGCCGGAAGGTTAATTGATGGGGTTAGCTAACGCGAAGCTCTTGATCGAAGCCCCGGTAAACGGCGGCCGTAACTATAACGGTCCTAAGGTAGCGAAATTCCTTGTCGGGTAAGTTCCGACCTGCACGAATGGCGTAACGATGGCGGCGCTGTCTCCACCCGAGACTCAGTGAAATTGAAATCGCTGTGAAGATGCAGTGTATCCGCGGCTAGACGGAAAGACCCCGTGAACCTTTACTATAGCTTTGCACTGGACTTTGAATTTGCTTGTGTAGGATAGGTGGGAGGCTTTGAAGCGTGGACGCCAGTCTGCGTGGAGCCAACCTTGAAATACCACCCTGGCAACTTTGAGGTTCTAACTCAGGTCCGTTATCCGGATCGAGGACAGTGTATGGTGGGTAGTTTGACTGGGGCGGTCTCCTCCTAAAGAGTAACGGAGGAGTACGAAGGTGCGCTCAGACCGGTCGGAAATCGGTCGTAGAGTATAAAGGCAAAAGCGCGCTTGACTGCGAGACAGACACGTCGAGCAGGTACGAAAGTAGGTCTTAGTGATCCGGTGGTTCTGTATGGAAGGGCCATCGCTCAACGGATAAAAGGTACTCCGGGGATAACAGGCTGATACCGCCCAAGAGTTCATATCGACGGCGGTGTTTGGCACCTCGATGTCGGCTCATCACATCCTGGGGCTGAAGCCGGTCCCAAGGGTATGGCTGTTCGCCATTTAAAGTGGTACGCGAGCTGGGTTTAGAACGTCGTGAGACAGTTCGGTCCCTATCTGCCGTGGACGTTTGAGATTTGAGAGGGGCTGCTCCTAGTACGAGAGGACCGGAGTGGACGAACCTCTGGTGTTCCGGTTGTCACGCCAGTGGCATTGCCGGGTAGCTATGTTCGGAATAGATAACCGCTGAAAGCATCTAAGCGGGAAACTAGCCTCAAGATGAGATCTCACTGGGACCTTGAGTCCCCTGAAGGGCCGTCGAAGACTACGACGTTGATAGGTTGGGTGTGTAAGCGCTGTGAGGCGTTGAGCTAACCAATACTAATTGCCCGTGAGGCTTGACCATATAACACCCAAGCAATTTGCGTCGAAAGGCCAGATTGCGGTGTGTGAAGACGCAATGAACCGAAAGTTCGAGATTTCACAAAACACCGACAGCTGTCACATACCCAATTTGCTGAAGCGAGGCCAGCTGGCCACGACTCAGTACCCGAATTTCTTGACGACCATAGAGCATTGGAACCACCTGATCCCATCCCGAACTCAGCAGTGAAACGATGCATCGCCGATGGTAGTGTGGGGTTTCCCCATGTGAGAGTAGGTCATCGTCAAGATTAAATTCCGAAACCCCATTTGCGAGAGCAGATGGGGTTTTGTTTTGGGCGGTCGGAAAGTGCGAAGAGGCGCCTCGGGAGGGTCTTCAATGCTAAAGTCCGGCCTTTCTATGCAATGACCCTGCGCATGGCTATCATGCGTGCCTCATTGTGAGGCGATACTTGCATGCTGACGTTGTTAGAACTTCTAAAAGATGGCCGATTCCATTCCGGAGAAGCACTTGGCGCAGCCCTGGGCGTTAGTCGCAGTGCAGTCTGGAAGCAGCTCCAGCATCTTGAGGCCGAATTGAATCTGCCGGTCCACAAGGTTCGTGGGAGGGGATATCAATTAGCTTCGCCGCTGGTTTTCTTGAGTTCCGAGCAGATTGCACTGCATACGTCTTCCCTCGCGTGGCCTATCCATATCTACGACTCCATCGACTCGACAAATGCCGAGGCTCTGCGCCTTGTTGAGGTTGAGCGTGCGACGCCGTACCTGGTGCTTGCGGAGCAGCAAACGGCGGGAAGAGGGCGACGTGGTCGAAAGTGGGTCAGCCCATTCGCTCAGAATGTGTATTACAGCCTCTTATTGCGTATCGAGAATGGTCCGCGACAGCTGGAAGGCCTGAGCCTTGTGGTTGGCTTGGCGGTAATGCAGGCGCTGCGTGAGTCTGGAGTGCGGGGGGCGGCTCTGAAGTGGCCAAACGACGTCCTGGTGGGGCAGAAGAAGATTGCCGGGATTTTACTGGAGCTCGTAGGGGATCCTGCGGATATTTGCCACGTTGTCCTCGGCATCGGTATTAACGTGAATATGCAGAAGGCTGAAGAGGTTGATCAGCAATGGACGTCAGTGCAGTTGGAGACGGGGTCTCCAGTTGATCGTAACTCTCTGGTGGCACGCCTGTGCTTGCAGTTGCAAAGCTACTTGGATCGACACAGGGCGCAAGGTTTTTCATCGCTTCGGGATGAGTGGGAAAAAGGTCATGCCTGGCAGGGAAAGGCAGTGTCACTCATAGCGGGTGCCAACCGTGTCGATGGGGTGGTGCTGGGTATCGACGGTCAGGGGGCATTACGTTTAAGTGTCGGTGGTGTTGAGAAAACATACAGTGGTGGTGAGTTAAGCCTGAGGTTGCGTGATGATTCTTGAGCTCGACTGTGGGAATAGCTTCATCAAGTGGCGCGTACTTGATTCGGATCGGGCGACGGCATCTGCAGAAGGTGTCGCTAGTTCGGATGTTGCATTGATTGAAAGCCTGTCAGTGCTGCCTGGTGTGTTATTGACACATTGCCGGTTGGTGAGTGTTCGTGCTCTGGACGAAACAAAAAATCTGGTTGAGGCGCTGGTGGAGGCCTTTGGCGTTGCGGTTTCCTGCGCTGTTTCTGCGCGAGAAATGGCTGGGGTGCGCAACGGTTACGAAGATTTCGAGCGTCTTGGCCTTGATCGCTGGTTAGCAATGCTGGGCGGCTTCAAATTGGCGTCGGGCGCATGCCTGGTGCTTGATTTCGGTACGGCTGCTACTGCAGATTTTGTTGCTGGCGATGGTGAGCATTTAGGTGGCTTCATCTGTCCTGGTATGCCCCTCATGCGTAATCAGCTGCGCACGCATACGCGCAAGATACGTTACGACGATGCAGCTGCTGAAAGAGCCTTGGAGCGTCTATCGCCAGGGCATACGACCGTAGAGGCTGTAGAGCGT
Organism: Pseudomonas sp. 8 R 14; assembly: GCF_900005955.1. NCBI lineage: Bacteria > Pseudomonadati > Pseudomonadota > Gammaproteobacteria > Pseudomonadales > Pseudomonadaceae > Pseudomonas > Pseudomonas sp. 8 R 14. Next base: position 5,026 of record NZ_CVTH01000022.1, read on the forward strand.
GGCTGTACGTTGATGCTCAGAGGGTTTGTGCTGACCCAGCTTGAGCTGGCCCGAAGTTATTGGGGTGATAACTTCACTGTATTCCTGACGGGTGGCGATGCTGATTTGGTGAGGGATGCCGTGCCTCAGGCTCGACTCGTTCCTGATTTGATTTTCGTAGGTCTGGCAATGGCGTGCCCTTTATCTTGAGGTGTTTATGCGTTGGCTGTTTTTGCTTTTATTGATCCTGAACGCCTTCTACTACATATGGCATCAGCAAGAGGCGCCGTTGCGTGCTAAAGACGTGACCCCTCTGAGCCTCTATCGGAATACGCAGCAGGATATTCGCCTGCTGAGCGAGTCTTCCGACGCTGTGGTGCGCAAGGATCGGGCTAAGGCATCTGATGCGCAAAATACTTGCTTATACATTGGTGGCTTTGCCGACCAGCGACAGGCGCAATTCCTTGAGCAGCGCCTCACTAGCCTGGATATAAAGGTTAAGGTACAGCTGCTGAGTGCTCCTGATGCGCAAGGTTACTGGCTTCGAGTTGCCCCGGAAAGCCGACGCCTGGCTGACGACCTACCCTTTGAAAACCTTGCTAAGGAATTCAATGAGTTAAAACATAAAATAATGCTGTGCGAAGGCATTGCAACTCTCGAATAGTTTGCATAGAATGGCGCCCGCTTCGCAGTGAAGACCTTTAAGGTCTAAGGTGCGAAGCGAAGGTCAATGCAGCTAACCTCATATTTTTAATGAGAAAATGCTTGACAGAAGGCCGGCGTGATGTAGAATGCCGGCTCGCTTAGGAGGGGTTCCCGAGCGGCCAAAGGGATCAGACTGTAAATCTGACGTCTACGACTTCGAAGGTTCGAATCCTTCCCCCTCCACCATTTTAGCGTGAGCTGCAAGCTCCGCGGGTATAGTTTAGTGGTAGAACCTCAGCCTTCCAAGCTGATGATGCGGGTTCGATTCCCGCTACCCGCTCCAAGTTTGCAGGTTGTGCATTGTGTTTCGCTCTTGTAGCTCAGTTGGTAGAGCACACCCTTGGTAAGGGTGAGGTCAGCGGTTCAAATCCGCTCAAGAGCTCCATATAACAAGGCAGATATGAAAATATCTGCCTTTGTTTTAACGGCTGGCTCGGCTTGATGGTGTTTAGATTGCTTGTTGTTGAGTGATTTCAAGTCTTTGGGGGTTGGTTGTTGTAAAGTCTTTTTCGGGTCTGCATAATGGTCGGCCTGATTTTGTTTTAGGTCAGTAGCTCAATTGGCAGAGCGACGGTCTCCAAAACCGTAGGTTGGGGGTTCGATTCCCTCCTGACCTGCCAGATTCGCATGGTGTGTCTGGCTTTCTTTTCACAGGATCTTCATAGATGACTCCTAAGGCTGAAGCTCAAAGCTCTCGTTTCGATCTCGTCAAGTGGCTCGCTGTGGTCGCTTTGGTGGTCGTGGGCGTTGTTGGCAACCAGTACTATTCTGCTTCGCCGATCCTGTACCGCGTTCTCGTTTTGCTCGCCCTTGCTGCTGTAGCTGCCTTTGTAGGCCTGCAGACTGCCAAAGGCAAGTCTTTCGCGGTCCTGGTGAAGGAAGCTCGCACCGAAATTCGTAAAGTCGTTTGGCCAACTCGCCAAGAAACCACGCAGACCACGTTGATTGTTGTGGCTGTTGTTCTGGTTATGGCGTTGCTGTTGTGGGGTCTTGATTCCCTGCTCGGCTGGCTTGTTTCCTTGATTGTTGGCTAAGGGTGTCCCGTGGCTAAGCGTTGGTACGTTGTGCATGCTTACTCGGGTTACGAGAAGCATGTTATGCGCTCTTTGCTGGAGCGCGTAAAGCTGGCAGGCATGGAAGATGGCTTCGGCGAAATTCTGGTTCCCACTGAAGAAGTGGTTGAAATGCGGAATGGTCAGAAGCGCAAGAGTGAGCGCAAGTTCTTTCCTGGCTACGTGCTGGTGCAGATGGACATGAATGAGGGTACTTGGCACTTGGTCAAGGACACTCCTCGTGTTATGGGCTTCATCGGCGGTACTGCTGATAAGCCTGCTCCGATCACTGACAAAGAGGCAGAAGCAATTCTGCGTCGTGTCGCCGACGGTAGCGACAAGCCCAAGCCGAAGACGTTGTTCGAGCCGGGTGAGGTTGTTCGTGTTACGGATGGTCCGTTTGCTGATTTCAACGGGACTGTCGAAGAGGTTAACTACGAAAAGAGCCGGATCCAGGTCGCGGTGCTCATTTTCGGTCGCTCTACTCCGGTAGAGTTGGAATTCAGCCAGGTCGAGAAGGTCTAGCTGAGTAAGCATCCCAACCCCGCAGCCTTAGGCTGTGGGGTTTTGTCGTCACTGGGATAAACGCGCAAGTAACCGGGGAGCCTTTCGAGGCGCTTGAACCCGTAATTGGAGTGCCTCATGGCCAAGAAGATTACCGCTTACATCAAGCTGCAAGTGAAGGCCGCTCAGGCCAACCCAAGCCCACCTGTTGGTCCAGCCCTGGGTCAGCATGGCGTGAACATCATGGAATTCTGCAAGGCTTTCAACGCCCGTACTCAGGGTCTTGAGCCAGGTCTGCCGACTCCAGTGATCATCACTGTATACAGCGACCGTAGCTTCACTTTCGAAACCAAGTCGACCCCGGCTTCGGTTTTGCTGAAGAAGGCTGCTGGTCTGACTAGCGGTTCCGCTCGTCCTAACACCGTTAAGGTTGGCACCGTAACTCGTGCTCAGCTGGAAGAAATCGCGAAAACCAAAAACGCGGATCTGACTGCAGCTGATATGGATGCAGCCGTGCGTACCATCGCCGGTTCTGCTCGTAGCATGGGCCTTAACGTGGAGGGTGTGTAATGGCTAAGCTGACCAAGCGCCAAAAGGCTATCGCCGGCAAAATCGAAGCGGGCAAGTCCTACAATTTTGTAGACGCTGCTGCTCTGCTGACCGAGCTGTCGACTGTCAAGTTCAGCGAGTCCGTTGACGTTGCTGTAAACCTGGGTGTAGACCCACGTAAATCTGACCAGGTCGTTCGTAGCGCTACTGTGCTGCCACACGGTACTGGTAAGACTGTTCGTGTAGCTGTCTTTACTCAAGGCCCTGCAGCTGAAGCTGCTCTGGCCGCCGGCGCTGACCGCGTTGGTATGGACGACCTGGCTGCCGAAATGAAAGGCGGCGACCTGAACTACGACGTAGTTATTGCTTCCCCGGACGCAATGCGTGTTGTGGGTCAATTGGGTCAGATCCTGGGTCCACGTGGCCTGATGCCTAACCCTAAGGTCGGCACCGTAACGCCAGACGTAGCTACCGCGGTTAAAAACGCCAAGGCTGGTCAGGTTCGTTATCGTACCGACAAAAACGGCATCATTCACACCTCCGTTGGCAAGGTCGGCTTCGACGCCGTCAAGCTGAAGGAAAACGTTGAAGCCCTGATCGCCGATCTGAAGCGTATCAAGCCAGCTTCCTCGAAAGGTATCTACGTCAAGCGCGTTACCCTGAGCACCACCATGGGCCCAGGTCTGGTCATCGACCAAGGCTCGCTGGACGTATAAGACGCAAATTGGCGTAAGCGATTGCGCCAATTGAAAGATTGGGGTCCCTGCCTGGCGGGGGCTATCCAAGACCGTAGGCGACGCAAGTCTTAAACCAACAAGCCTACGCAGATGGTGCTCCCGGTTCCTTACCGAATCAGACACCAAAACGACATCCGGCTCCGGCCAGATGAAACGGTAACAAGCAGGAGTTAAACCCGTGGCAATTAATCTCGAAGACAAGAAGGCCATCGTCGCTGAAGTCAACGAGGCTGCCAAAGCTGCTCTGTCCGCTGTCGTGGCTGATGCCCGTGGTGTGACAGTAGGCGCTATGACCGGACTCCGTAAAGAGGCTCGTGAAGCTGGCGTGTACGTACGTGTTGTACGTAACACCCTGCTCAAGCGCGCTGTTGCTGACACTGAATACAGTGTCCTCAATGACGTGTTCACCGGCCCGACTCTGATTGCGTTCTCCAAGGATCATCCAGGCGCTGCTGCCCGTTTGTTCAAAGAGTTCGCTAAGAGTCAGGATAAGTTCGAGATCAAGGCAGCTGCGTTCGAGGGCAAGTTCCTCGCAGCTAACCAAATCGACGTACTGGCAACACTGCCGACCCGTAACGAAGCCATTTCGCAGCTGATGAGCGTGATTCAAGGCGCTACCAGCAAGCTGGCTCGTACTCTGGCTGCAGTTCGCGAGCAAAAAGAAGCTGCCGCAGCCTAAGGCTGAGCAACTTCTCTCGCGTATTTTTGTTTATTTCGATGGCCGCTTAGGCCGTCCCCCAATTCAGGAAATACAGCAATGTCTATCTCCCAAGACGATATCCTCAACGCCGTAGCTGAAATGTCGGTTCTGCAGGTTGTTGAGCTGATCAAAGCTTTCGAAGAAAAATTCGGCGTTTCCGCTGCCGCTGCTTCCGCTGGCCCAGCTGCTGCTGCTGCCGTTGTTGAAGAGCAAACCGAATTCAACGTCATGCTGCTGGAAGCTGGCGAGAAGAAAGTTAACGTCATCAAGGCAGTACGTGAACTGACCGGCCTGGGCCTGAAAGAAGCCAAGGCTGTAGTTGACGGCGCTCCTGCTATGGTTCTGGAAGCAGTGACCAAAGACGCAGGCGACAAAGCTAAAGCAACTCTGGAAGAAGCAGGCGCTAAAGTCGAGCTGAAGTAAGCATCGACCTTGCGTCTCCAGCCCAAGCGTTAAGCTGAAGGCTGATGGCTGGTGGCTCTTGCCACCGGCCTTTTTCCGTTCTTGGCTGTCGACTCGGTCGCCGCCATTAACGTGCTGTAGCCACCCGATGCGGTGGTGCAAACCATGGGGTTTGCAAGATTTTCTGGCTGCTCCCGTCGGGAGGGCCAAACAAGCAGGTGACCAAGCTGGGGAACGCTGATGGCTTACTCATATACTGAGAAAAAACGTATCCGCAAGGACTTTAGCAAGTTGCCGGACGTCATGGATGTCCCGTACCTTCTGGCTATCCAGCTGGATTCGTATCGTGAATTCTTGCAGGCGGGAGCGACCAAAGATCAGTTCCGCGACGTGGGCCTGCATGCGGCCTTCAAATCCGTTTTCCCGATCATCAGCTACTCCGGCAATGCTGCGCTGGAGTACGTCGGTTATCGCCTGGGCGAACCGGCATTTGATGTCAAAGAATGCGTGTTGCGCGGTGTTACGTACGCCGTACCTTTGCGGGTAAAAGTCCGTCTGATCATTTTCGACAAAGAGTCGTCGAACAAAGCGATCAAGGACATCAAAGAGCAAGAAGTCTACATGGGCGAAATCCCATTGATGACTGAGAACGGTACCTTCGTTATCAATGGTACCGAGCGTGTTATCGTTTCCCAGCTGCACCGTTCCCCGGGCGTGTTCTTCGATCACGACCGCGGCAAGACGCACAGCTCCGGCAAGCTCCTGTACTCCGCGCGGATCATTCCGTACCGCGGTTCGTGGTTGGACTTCGAGTTCGATCCGAAAGACTGCGTGTTCGTGCGTATCGACCGTCGTCGCAAGCTGCCGGCCTCGGTACTGCTGCGCGCGCTCGGTTACACCACTGAGCAAGTCCTGGATGCGTTCTACACCACCAACGTATTCAGCCTGAAGGATGAAACCCTCAAGCTGGAGCTGATCGCTTCGCGTCTGCGTGGTGAAATTGCTGTCCTGGACATTCAGGATGAAAAGGGCAAAGTCATCGTTGAGGCTGGCCGTCGTATCACTGCGCGCCACATCAACCAGATCGAAAAAGCGGGTATCAAAGAGCTGGAAGTTCCCCTGGACTATGTCCTGGGCCGTACTACCGCGAAGGTCATCGTTCACCCGGCTACAGGCGAAATCCTGGCTGAGTGCAACACCGAGCTGAACACCGAGATCCTGGCCAAAATTGCCAAGGCGCAGGTTGTTCGCATCGAGACCCTGTACACCAACGATATCGACTGTGGTCCGTTCGTCTCCGACACCCTGAAGATCGACTCCACCAGCAACCAATTGGAAGCGCTGGTAGAAATCTATCGCATGATGCGTCCTGGCGAGCCACCAACCAAAGACGCCGCAGAAACCCTGTTCAACAACCTGTTCTTCAGCCCTGAGCGCTACGACCTGTCTGCGGTCGGCCGGATGAAGTTCAACCGTCGTATCGGTCGCACCGAGATCGAAGGTTCGGGTGTGCTGTGCAAGGAAGACATCGTTGCGGTCTTGAAGACTCTGGTCGACATCCGTAACGGCAAAGGCATCGTCGATGACATCGACCACCTGGGTAACCGTCGTGTTCGCTGCGTAGGCGAAATGGCCGAGAACCAGTTCCGCGTTGGCCTGGTGCGTGTTGAGCGTGCGGTCAAAGAGCGTCTGTCGATGGCTGAAAGCGAAGGCCTGATGCCGCAAGACCTGATCAACGCCAAGCCAGTGGCTGCGGCGGTGAAAGAGTTCTTCGGTTCCAGCCAGCTCTCGCAGTTCATGGACCAGAACAACCCGCTTTCCGAGATCACCCACAAGCGCCGTGTTTCCGCACTGGGCCCGGGCGGTCTGACCCGTGAGCGTGCTGGCTTTGAAGTGCGTGACGTACACCCGACTCACTACGGTCGTGTATGCCCAATCGAAACGCCGGAAGGCCCGAACATCGGTCTGATCAACTCCCTGGCCGCCTATGCGCGCACCAACCAGTACGGCTTCCTTGAGAGCCCGTACCGTGTGGTGAAAGACGCCCTGGTCACCGACGAGATCGTGTTCCTGTCCGCTATCGAAGAAGCTGATCACGTGATCGCTCAGGCTTCGGCCACGATGAACGACAAGAAGGTCCTGATCGACGAGCTGGTGGCTGTTCGTCACCTGAACGAGTTCACCGTCAAGGCGCCGGAAGACGTCACCTTGATGGACGTATCGCCGAAGCAGGTAGTTTCGGTCGCAGCGTCGCTGATCCCGTTCCTGGAACACGATGACGCCAACCGTGCGTTGATGGGTTCCAACATGCAGCGTCAAGCTGTACCGACCCTGCGTGCCGACAAGCCGCTGGTAGGTACCGGCATGGAGCGTAACGTAGCCCGTGACTCCGGCGTTTGTGTCGTGGCTCGTCGTGGTGGCGTGATCGATTCCGTTGATGCCAGCCGTATCGTGGTTCGTGTTGCTGATGACGAAGTTGAAACGGGTGAAGCCGGTGTCGACATCTACAACCTGACCAAATACACCCGCTCGAACCAGAACACTTGCATCAACCAGCGTCCGCTGGTGCGCAAGGGTGATCGCGTTCAGCGTAGCGACATCATGGCTGACGGTCCGTCCACCGATATGGGTGAATTGGCTCTGGGTCAGAACATGCGCATCGCGTTCATGGCATGGAACGGCTTCAACTTCGAAGACTCCATCTGCCTGTCCGAGCGTGTGGTTCAAGAAGATCGCTTCACCACGATCCACATTCAGGAACTGACCTGTGTGGCGCGTGACACCAAGCTTGGGCCAGAGGAAATCACTGCAGACATCCCGAACGTGGGTGAAGCTGCACTGAACAAGCTGGACGAAGCCGGTATCGTTTACGTAGGTGCTGAAGTGGGTGCGGGCGACATCCTGGTTGGTAAGGTCACTCCGAAAGGCGAGACCCAACTGACTCCGGAAGAGAAGCTGCTGCGTGCCATCTTCGGTGAAAAAGCCAGCGACGTTAAAGACACCTCCCTGCGTGTACCTACCGGTACCAAGGGTACTGTCATCGACGTGCAGGTCTTCACCCGTGACGGCGTCGAGCGTGATGCTCGTGCACTGTCCATCGAGAAGACCCAGCTCGACGAGATCCGCAAGGACCTCAACGAAGAGTTCCGTATCGTTGAAGGCGCGACCTTCGAACGTCTGCGTTCCGCCCTGGTAGGCCACAAGGCTGAAGGCGGCGCAGGTCTGAAGAAAGGTCAGGACATCACCGACGAAATCCTCGACGGTCTTGAGCACGGCCAGTGGTTCAAACTGCGCATGGCTGAAGATGCTCTTAACGAGCAGCTCGAGAAGGCCCAGGCCTATATCGTTGATCGTCGCCGTCTGCTGGACGACAAGTTCGAAGACAAGAAGCGCAAACTGCAGCAGGGCGATGACCTGGCTCCAGGCGTGCTGAAAATCGTCAAGGTTTACCTGGCAATCCGTCGCCGCATCCAGCCGGGCGACAAGATGGCCGGTCGTCACGGTAACAAAGGTGTGGTCTCCGTGATCATGCCGGTTGAAGACATGCCGCACGATGCCAATGGCACCCCGGTCGACGTCGTCCTCAACCCGTTGGGCGTACCTTCGCGTATGAACGTTGGTCAGATCCTTGAAACCCACCTTGGCCTAGCGGCTAAAGGTCTGGGCGAGAAGATCAATCGTATGATCGAAGAGCAGCGCAAGGTTGCTGACCTGCGTAAGTTCCTGCACGAGATCTACAACGAGATCGGCGGTCGCAAGGAAGAGCTGGATACCTTCTCCGACCAGGAAATCCTGGATCTGGCGAAGAACCTGCGCGGTGGCGTTCCAATGGCTACCCCGGTGTTCGACGGTGCCAAGGAAAGCGAAATCAAGGCCATGCTGAAACTGGCAGACCTGCCAGAAAGCGGCCAGATGCAGCTGTTCGACGGCCGTACCGGCAACAAGTTCGAGCGTCCGGTTACTGTTGGCTACATGTACATGCTGAAGCTGAACCACTTGGTAGACGACAAGATGCACGCTCGTTCTACCGGTTCGTACAGCCTGGTTACCCAGCAGCCGCTGGGTGGTAAGGCTCAGTTCGGTGGTCAGCGTTTCGGGGAGATGGAGGTCTGGGCACTGGAAGCATACGGTGCCGCTTACACTCTGCAAGAAATGCTCACAGTGAAGTCGGACGATGTGAACGGTCGTACCAAGATGTACAAAAACATCGTGGATGGCGATCACCGTATGGAGCCGGGCATGCCCGAGTCCTTCAACGTGTTGATCAAAGAAATTCGTTCCCTCGGCATCGATATCGATCTGGAAACCGAATAACACGTGACGCGAATCGAGAGCGGGGCTGTTTAGCCCGCTCTCTGCTCCGCCAGGAGGAAAGGCCTTGAAAGACCTACTGAATTTGCTGAAAAACCAGGGTCAAGTCGAAGAGTTCGACGCCATCCGTATTGGATTGGCATCGCCTGAGATGATCCGTTCGTGGTCGTTCGGTGAAGTTAAAAAGCCGGAAACCATCAACTACCGTACGTTCAAACCTGAGCGTGACGGCCTGTTCTGCGCCAAGATCTTTGGCCCGGTAAAGGATTACGAGTGCCTGTGCGGTAAGTACAAGCGCTTGAAGCACCGTGGTGTGATCTGCGAGAAGTGTGGCGTTGAAGTTGCACTGGCCAAGGTTCGTCGTGAGCGCATGGCGCACATCGAGCTGGCTTCGCCGGTTGCCCACATCTGGTTCCTGAAATCGCTGCCGTCCCGTATCGGCTTGCTGATGGACATGACCCTGCGTGATATCGAACGCGTTCTCTACTTCGAGAGCTATGTCGTTATCGATCCAGGCATGACTACCCTTGAAAAAGGTCAGCTGCTGAACGACGAGCAGTACTTCGAGGCGTTGGAAGAGTTCGGTGATGATTTCGATGCCCGCATGGGTGCCGAAGCTGTCCGCGAACTGCTGCACGCTATCGACCTGGAGCACGAGATTGGTCGTCTGCGCGAAGAGATTCCGCAAACCAACTCCGAAACCAAGATCAAGAAGCTGTCCAAGCGTCTGAAGTTGATGGAAGCCTTCCAGGGTTCCGGCAACCTGCCAGAGTGGATGGTGCTGACCGTTCTGCCGGTTCTGCCGCCGGATCTGCGTCCGCTGGTGCCGTTGGATGGTGGTCGTTTCGCGACTTCCGACCTCAACGACCTGTACCGCCGTGTGATCAACCGTAACAACCGCTTGAAGCGCCTGCTCGATCTGTCTGCTCCGGACATCATCGTGCGCAACGAAAAGCGTATGTTGCAGGAAGCTGTCGATGCCCTGCTCGACAACGGTCGTCGTGGCCGCGCTATCACCGGTTCCAACAAGCGTCCTCTGAAATCCTTGGCTGACATGATCAAGGGTAAGCAAGGTCGTTTCCGTCAGAACTTGCTCGGTAAGCGTGTTGACTACTCTGGTCGTTCGGTAATTACCGTAGGCCCGACCCTGCGTCTGCACCAGTGCGGTCTGCCTAAGAAGATGGCACTTGAGCTGTTCAAGCCATTCATCTTCGGCAAGCTGGAAATGCGCGGTCTCGCGACCACCATCAAAGCGGCCAAGAAAATGGTCGAGCGCGAGCTGCCAGAGGTTTGGGACGTTCTCGCTGAAGTGATTCGCGAACACCCGGTTCTCCTCAACCGTGCACCGACCCTTCACCGTCTGGGTATCCAGGCGTTTGAACCGGTACTGATCGAAGGTAAGGCTATCCAGCTGCACCCTCTGGTCTGTGCTGCGTACAACGCCGACTTCGACGGCGACCAAATGGCCGTGCACGTGCCGCTGACACTGGAAGCCCAGTTGGAAGCGCGTGCGTTGATGATGTCGACCAACAACATTCTGTCGCCAGCCAACGGTGAGCCAATCATCGTTCCGTCGCAGGACGTTGTGTTGGGTCTGTACTACATGACCCGTGAGGCGATCAACGCCAAAGGCGAAGGTCGTGTGTTCGCTGACCTGCAGGAAGTTGACCGGGTGTTCCGTGCCGGCGAAGCCGCACTGCACGCCAAGGTCAAAGTGCGCATCAACGAAACTGTCAACGACCGTGATGGCGGCAGCGTGAGCGGCACCCGTATTGTCGACACCACCGTTGGCCGTGCGCTGTTGTACCAGGTTGTGCCAAAAGGCCTGTCGTACGACGTCGTCAACCTGCCGATGAAGAAAAAGGCGATCTCCAAGCTGATCAACCAATGCTATCGCGTGGTTGGTCTGAAAGAGACCGTGATCTTCGCTGACCAGTTGATGTACACCGGTTTTGCCTATTCGACCATTTCCGGCGTTTCCATCGGTGTTAACGACTTCGTTATTCCTGATGAAAAAGCCCGCATCATCAGTGCTGCTACTGATGAAGTGAAAGAGATCGAAAGCCAGTACGCCTCGGGCCTGGTAACACAGGGCGAGAAGTACAACAAAGTGATCGACCTTTGGTCCAAGGCCAACGACGAAGTGTCCAAGGCGATGATGGCCAACCTCTCGAAAGAGAAGGTCATCGACCGTCACGGCGACGAAGTTGACCAAGAGTCCTTCAACTCGATGTACATGATGGCCGACTCGGGCGCACGGGGTTCTGCTGCGCAGATCCGTCAGCTCGCCGGTATGCGTGGCCTGATGGCCAAGCCGGACGGCTCCATCATCGAAACGCCGATTACTGCGAACTTCCGTGAAGGTTTGAGCGTACTCCAGTACTTCATCTCTACTCACGGTGCTCGGAAAGGTCTGGCGGATACCGCGTTGAAAACCGCTAACTCCGGTTACCTGACGCGTCGTCTGGTAGACGTTGCGCAAGATCTGGTTGTCACCGAGATCGACTGCGGCACCGAGCACGGCCTGCTGATGACTCCGCACATTGAAGGCGGTGACGTTGTAGAGCCGCTGGGTGAGCGCGTACTGGGTCGTGTTATTGCCCGTGACGTATTCAAGCCAGGTACCGAGGAAGTTATCGTTCCTGCCGGCACTCTGGTGGACGAGAAGTGGGTCGAGTTCATCGAACTCAACAGCATCGACGAAGTGATCGTTCGCTCGCCGATCAGCTGCGAAACCCGCTACGGCATTTGCGCCAAGTGCTACGGCCGTGACTTGGCTCGTGGTCACCAGGTGAACATCGGTGAAGCGGTCGGCGTTATTGCTGCCCAGTCCATCGGTGAGCCGGGTACCCAGCTGACCATGCGTACGTTCCACATTGGTGGTGCGGCAAGCCGGACCTCCGCAGCCGACAGCGTTCAGGTGAAGAATGGCGGTACTGTCCGCCTGCACAACCTGAAGCACGTTGAGCGAGTGGATGGTCACCTGGTTGCTGTGTCGCGTTCCGGTGAGCTGGCAATCGCTGATGACTACGGTCGTGAGCGTGAGCGCTACAAGCTGCCGTACGGTGCTGTGATTTCGGTTAAAGAGGGTGACAAGGTCGACGCTGGCGCAATCGTGGCCAAGTGGGATCCGCACACTCACCCAATCGTTACCGAAATGAAAGGTACCGTGACCTACGTGGGCATGGAAGAAGGCATCACGATCAAGCGTCAGACTGACGAATTGACCGGTATGACCAACATTGAAGTACTCGACGCGAAAGATCGTCCAGCTGCCGGTAAGGACATCCGTCCTGCCGTGAAAATGGTCGATGACAACGGCAAGGATCTGTTGCTGCCAGGCACTGACGTAATCGCTCAGTACTTCCTGCCAGCCAACGCCCTGGTCGGTGTAGCGGATGGTGCGAAGATCGCGATCGGTGATGTTATCGCGCGTATCCCGCAAGAAACTTCGAAGACCCGTGACATCACCGGTGGTTTGCCGCGTGTTGCCGACTTGTTCGAAGCTCGTCGTCCGAAAGAAGCGTCGATTCTGGCTGAAGTCAGCGGCACTATCGCGTTCGGTAAAGAAACCAAGGGCAAGCGCCGTCTGGTTATTACCCCGAACGACGGTACCGATCCGTACGAAGAGCTGATTCCAAAGTGGCGTCACCTGAACGTGTTCGAAGGCGAACAGGTAAACCGCGGCGAAGTGATCTCCGACGGCCCGAGCGATCCACACGACATCCTGCGTCTGCTGGGTGTGAGTGCGCTGGCCAAGTACATCGTTAACGAGATCCAGGACGTTTACCGCCTGCAAGGCGTGAAGATCAACGATAAGCACATCGAGACCATCCTGCGTCAGATGCTGCGTAAAGTTGAGATCGCTGAATCCGGCGATTCCAGTTTCATCAAGGGCGACCAGATGGAACTGACTCACGTGCTGGTGGAAAACGAGCGTCTGGCTGGCGACGAGAAATTCGTTTCCAAGTTCACTCGCGTACTGCTGGGTATCACCAAGGCGTCGTTGTCCACTGAGTCGTTCATCTCGGCGGCCTCCTTCCAGGAGACCACTCGCGTACTGACCGAAGCAGCGGTAACCGGCAAGCGCGATTACCTGCGCGGCCTGAAAGAGAACGTGGTCGTGGGTCGTCTGATCCCGGCTGGTACCGGTTTGGCCTATCACAGCGAGCGTAAGCGTCGCCGTGATGCTGACAAGCCGTTGCGCGTAAGCGCCAGTGAAGTGGAAGCCGCACTGACCGAAGCGCTGAACTCAAGCGGTAACTGAGTTCTGCGGTAAATAAGTCTGGGCCCTGGCAGCCCCCATTCGTCGGATCAAGGCAAATTTGCCCGGCTTCGACGGGAGGGGAGGTCGGGGCCTTGCCTTGACTGGGGGCAAGATCCTCTTTAGACTCTTGTACCCCTAAATTTGGCGGGAATTCGTTCCTGCCATTTTGCTTTTCTTGCAAGACAATAGCGTCGCAAGACAACAGTGGAGCTAGTAGATGGCAACTATCAACCAGCTGGTACGTCAGCCGCGTAAGCGTATCGTCGAGAAATCCGACGTGCCTGCGCTGCAGAACTGCCCGCAACGTCGTGGCGTATGCACCCGTGTGTATACCACCACGCCGAAAAAACCTAACTCGGCACTGCGTAAAGTATGCCGTGTGCGCCTGACCAACGGTTTCGAGGTTTCCTCGTACATCGGCGGTGAAGGCCACAACCTGCAAGAGCACAGCGTGGTACTGATCCGTGGCGGTCGTGTAAAAGACTTGCCAGGTGTTCGTTATCACACCGTACGCGGCTCCTTGGATACTTCCGGCGTTAAAGGTCGTAACCAGGGTCGTTCGAAGTACGGTACCAAGAAGCCTAAGTAGTAGCGGCTTTTTGTAAAACTGAATCATCTTATTTTCTGAGTCGATAAGAGTAAGGTCGGAGGCGTCCCGAAAGGGCACCGATTCCGAGCGAACCTGAAGACCGTTTGAGGGCTTATCCATGCCAAGAAGACGCGTAGCAGCCAAGCGCGAAGTGCTTGACGATCCAAAATACGGAAGCCAAATTCTGGCCAAGTTCATGAACCACGTGATGGAAAGCGGCAAGAAAGCCGTTGCCGAGCGTATCGTTTATGGCGCGCTGGAAAAGGTTAAAGAACGCAAGAACAGCGACCCCCTGGAAATCTTCGAGAAAGCTCTCGACGCCATCGCTCCGCTGGTCGAAGTGAAGTCGCGCCGTGTAGGCGGTGCTACTTACCAGGTTCCGGTCGAAGTTCGTCCGTCCCGTCGTAACGCTCTGGCAATGCGCTGGTTGGTAGACTTCGCCCGTAAGCGCGGCGAGAAGTCTATGGCTCTGCGTTTGGCCGGCGAACTGTTGGACGCTGCTGAAGGTAAAGGTGCTGCTGTTAAGAAGCGTGAAGACGTGCACCGTATGGCTGAAGCTAACAAAGCTTTCTCGCACTACCGCTTCTAATCTTAGCTTCACTAATTTTGCGAGGGCTTTATGGCTCGTACTACTCCGATTAGCCGCTACCGTAACATCGGTATCGTTGCTCACGTGGATGCTGGTAAAACCACCACGACCGAGCGCGTACTGTTTTACACCGGCAAAAGTCACAAAATGGGCGAGGTGCATGATGGCGCCGCGACCACAGACTGGATGGTTCAGGAGCAGGAGCGTGGTATTACCATTACTTCTGCTGCTATTACCGCCTTCTGGAAAGGTTCCGAGAAGCAGTACAAAGATGAGCACCGCTTCAACGTTATCGATACCCCAGGCCACGTAGACTTCACTATTGAAGTTGAACGTTCCCTGCGCGTACTCGACGGCGCTGTCGTTGTGTTCTGCGGTACCTCGGGTGTCGAGCCTCAGTCGGAAACCGTATGGCGTCAAGCCAACAAATACGGCGTTCCACGTCTTGTTTATGTAAACAAGATGGACCGTGCTGGTGCCAACTTCCTGCGCGTGATCGGTCAGATCAAGCAGCGTCTGGGTCATACTCCGGTGCCAATCCAATTGGCAATCGGTTCCGAAGACAACTTCCAGGGTCAGATCGATCTGATCAACATGGAAGCGGTCTACTGGAATGACGCTGACAAAGGTATGGTTCCTGTTCGCAAGCCTATCCCTGCAGAATTGCAGGAACTGGCTGACGAGTGGCGCAACAACATGGTTGAGGCTGCCGCCGAAGCCAGCGAAGAGCTGATGAACAAGTACCTCGAAGGTGAAGAGCTCACCAACGTGGAAATCAAGGCCGCTCTGCGTCAGCGTACTATCGCTGGTGAGATCGTCTTGGCTGTTTGCGGTTCTTCCTTCAAGAACAAGGGTGTTCCCCTGGTTCTCGACGCCGTGATCGACTATCTGCCTGCTCCAACCGACATTCCTGCTATCAAGGGTACCAACCCTGATAACGAGGAAGAAGAGATGGAGCGTCATGCTGACGACAGCGAGCCGTTCTCGGCTCTGGCGTTCAAGATCGCTACCGACCCATTCGTGGGTACTCTGACCTTCGTCCGTGTTTACTCGGGCGTGTTGGCCTCCGGCGACGGCGTGATCAACTCGGTCAAAGGCAAGAAAGAGCGTGTGGGTCGTATGGTGCAAATGCACGCAAACGCCCGTGAAGAGATCAAGGAAGTGCGCGCTGGTGACATCGCGGCCTTGATCGGCATGAAGGACGTCACCACTGGTGAGACTTTGTGCGACGCTGCCAAGCCAATCATCCTGGTTCGCATGGACTTCCCGGAGCCGGTTATTTCGGTTGCCGTAGAGCCTAAGACCAAGGATGACCAGGAAAAAATGGGTATCGCTCTGGGCAAGCTTGCTCAGGAAGATCCATCTTTCCGCGTCAAAACTGATGAAGAGACTGGTCAAACGATCATCTCTGGTATGGGCGAGTTGCACCTGGACATCCTGGTTGACCGGATGCGCCGTGAGTTCAACGTCGAAGCCAACATCGGTAAGCCTCAGGTTTCCTATCGTGAGCGCATCACGAAGAACTGCGAAATCGAAGGCAAGTTCGTTCGTCAGTCCGGCGGTCGTGGTCAGTTCGGTCACTGCTGGATCCGTTTTGCTCCTGCTGACGAAGGTCAGGAAGGTCTGCAATTCGTGAACGAAGTAGTGGGTGGTGTTGTTCCTAAGGAATACATCCCTGCTATCCAGAAGGGTATCGAAGAGCAGATGAAGAACGGTGTTGTTGCCGGCTATCCGCTGATCGGCCTGAAAGCAACCGTTTTTGACGGTTCTTACCACGACGTCGACTCCAACGAGATGGCGTTTAAGGTGGCTGCTTCCATGGCAACCAAGCAACTGGCCCAGAAGGGCGGTGGTGAGTTGCTTGAGCCAATCATGGCGGTAGAAGTTGTTACACCTGAAGACTATATGGGTGATGTCATGGGCGACCTTAACCGTCGTCGCGGCATGATCTTGGGTATGGAAGACACGGTTTCCGGCAAGGTGATTCGCGCCGAGGTTCCGTTGGGTGAGATGTTCGGTTATGCGACCGACGTTCGCTCCATGTCCCAGGGTCGCGCAAGCTACTCTATGGAATTCAAAAAATACAACACAGCTCCGGCGCACATCGCTGAAACTG
The DNA here is from genome assembly GCF_900005955.1 of Pseudomonas sp. 8 R 14. NCBI lineage: Bacteria > Pseudomonadati > Pseudomonadota > Gammaproteobacteria > Pseudomonadales > Pseudomonadaceae > Pseudomonas > Pseudomonas sp. 8 R 14. The sequence continues at coordinate 21,526 of NZ_CVTH01000022.1, forward strand.
TATCCAAAAAACAAGGCTGATTCAGTCCTTTAGGCAAGGAGTTAATTGTCGTGGCTAAAGAAAAATTTGATCGTTCCCTACCGCACGTCAACGTTGGCACTATCGGTCACGTTGACCACGGTAAAACCACTCTGACCGCAGCTCTGACTCGCGTCTGCTCCGAGGTTTTCGGTTCTGCAGTCGTTGATTTCGATAAAATCGACAGCGCTCCAGAAGAAAAAGCTCGTGGTATCACCATCAACACCGCGCACGTCGAGTACAACTCGAAGATCCGTCACTACGCTCACGTTGACTGCCCAGGTCACGCTGACTATGTGAAGAACATGATCACTGGTGCTGCCCAGATGGACGGCGCGATCCTGGTTTGCTCGGCCGCTGATGGTCCGATGCCACAAACCCGTGAGCACATCCTGCTGTCCCGTCAGGTAGGCGTTCCGTACATCGTGGTTTTCCTGAACAAGGCTGACCTGGTAGACGACGCTGAGCTGCTGGAACTGGTTGAGATGGAAGTGCGCGATCTGCTGAGCACTTACGACTTCCCAGGCGACGACACTCCGATCATCATCGGTTCCGCTCGTATGGCGCTGGAAGGCAAAGACGATAACGAAATGGGCACCACTGCCGTTCGTAAACTGGTTGAAACCCTGGACAGCTACATCCCAGAACCAGTTCGTCTGACCGACAAGCCGTTCCTGATGCCAATCGAAGACGTATTCTCGATCTCCGGTCGTGGTACTGTTGTGACTGGTCGTATCGAGCGCGGTATCGTTCGCGTTCAAGATGCGCTGGAAATCGTTGGTCTGCGTGACACTACCAACACTGTTTGCACTGGTGTTGAAATGTTCCGCAAGCTGCTCGACGAAGGTCGTGCTGGCGAGAACTGCGGCGTTCTGCTGCGTGGTACCAAGCGTGACGACGTTGAGCGTGGCCAGGTTCTGGTTAAGCCAGGTTCGGTTAAGCCGCACACCAAGTTCACCGCAGAAGTTTACGTTCTGAGCAAGGAAGAAGGCGGTCGTCACACTCCGTTCTTCAAAGGCTACCGTCCACAGTTCTACTTCCGTACTACTGACGTGACTGGTAACTGCCAGCTGCCAGAAGGCGTTGAAATGGTAATGCCAGGCGATAACATCCAAATGGAAGTTACCCTGATCAAGACCATCGCAATGGAAGACGGTCTGCGCTTCGCTATCCGTGAAGGCGGCCGTACCGTTGGTGCTGGTGTTGTAGCTAAAATCATCGAGTAAGCGTCTCTTCTGAGATAGCTTCGATGCTTTGAAAAGCCCCCGCTCAGCGGGGGCTTTTTTATTGGGTTGACACCTATCTAGGGCGTCTATAGAATTGCGCCTCCTTTTAACGGGCGTATTGCGCTCGCTGGGAATAGCAGCCGGAGTCTGAAATCCAATGCAAAATCAGCAAATCCGTATCAGGTTGAAGGCTTTTGACCATCGCCTGATCGACCAATCCACCCAGGAAATCGTGGAAACCGCGAAACGTACTGGTGCTCAAGTGCGTGGTCCAATTCCACTGCCTACCCGTAAAGAGCGGTTCACCGTTCTGGTCTCCCCGCACGTCAACAAAGACGCGCGTGACCAGTACGAGATCCGTACTCATAAGCGCGTACTGGACATCGTCCAGCCAACGGATAAAACCGTTGATGCTCTTATGAAGCTTGATCTGGCGGCCGGTGTGGAAGTACAGATCAGCCTCGGCTAAGACTTGGGTCTTAGTCGTGTAACGCTCTGAAATGGGCGGCCATAGCGGGTGAAAGCCCCGTACACTCATGAGGTTTACAACATGACTATTGGTGTAGTCGGTCGTAAATGCGGTATGACCCGTATTTTCACCGAAGAAGGTGTCTCCATTCCGGTTACGGTCATTGAGATCGAGCCGAATCGCGTCACCCAGTTCAAAACTGAAGAAACCGATGGCTATCGTGCAGTGCAAGTCACTGTCGGCGAGCGTCGCGCTTCGCGTGTGACTGCTGCTCAAGCAGGTCACTTCGCTAAAGCAAACGTTGCAGCTGGTCGTACTGTCATGGAGTTCCGTCTTGAAGAAGGCGACTACCAGGCTGGCGATCTGATCAACGCTGAAATCTTCGCCGCTGGTCAACTGGTTGATGTAACCGGTCAGTCCAAGGGTAAAGGCTTCCAGGGTACGATCAAGCGTTGGAATTTCCGTGGTCAAGACAACACTCACGGTAACTCCGTTTCCCACCGCGTCCCGGGCTCTATTGGCCAGTGCCAGACTCCTGGTCGTGTATTCAAGGGCAAAAAAATGTCCGGTCATATGGGCGCTGAGCGCGTGACCGTGCAGTCCCTCGAAGTAGTGCGCGTCGACGCTGAACGCAATCTGTTGTTGGTCAAGGGTGCTGTTCCTGGCGCTACTGGCGGCAACCTGGTTGTACGTCCAGCGGCCAAGGCTCGCGGTTAAGGGGAAGCTGACATGCAATTAAATGTAAATGACGCTCAAGCGATCGAAGTTTCCGAACTGACATTTGGCGGCGAATTCAACGAGACGCTGGTTCACCAAGCAGTCGTGGCCTACATGGCCGGCGGCCGTCAAGGTAGCAAGCAGCAAAAGACCCGTTCCGACGTTCGTGGTGGCGGTAAGCGCCCTTGGCGTCAGAAAGGTACTGGCCGTGCTCGTGCCGGTACTATCCGTAGCCCAATCTGGCGCGGCGGCGGTACCACTTTCGCAGCTCGTCCGCAGGATCACTCTCAGAAGCTCAACAAGAAGATGTATCGCGCAGCACTGCGCTCCATCCTTGCTGAACTCGTGCGTACTGATCGCCTGGTCGTGGTTCAGGACTTCGCTGTTGAAAGTCCAAAAACCAAAGATCTGCTGGGCAAACTGAACAACATGAGCCTGACCGACGTTTTGATCGTGTCTGAAGCTGTTGATCAGAACCTGTACCTGGCTGCTCGTAACCTGCCACACGTTGATGTACGTGACGTGCAAGGTTCCGATCCAGTTAGTCTGATCGCATACGACAAGGTGTTGATCACCGTGTCGGCCGTGAAGAAATTCGAGGAGCTGCTGGGATGAACCAGGAACGCGTATTTAAAGTTCTGCTTGGCCCGCACGTTTCCGAAAAGGCTACGGTTCTGGCTGACAAGAAAGGCCAGTTCGTTTTCAAGGTTGCAACTGACGCAACCAAGCTGGAAATCAAGAAGGCCGTCGAAAGCCTGTTCAGCGTGAAAGTTGAGCGTGTTACTACCCTGAATGTTCTGGGTAAGAGCAAGCGCACTGCTCGCGGTCTGGGCAAGCGTAATGACTGGAAGAAGGCAGTTATCTCCCTTCAGCCAGGCCAAGATCTCGATTTCAGCAGCAGTGCTGAGTAAGGAAGGGGTGCATCATGGCAATCGTTAAATGCAAACCGACTTCCCCTGGCCGCCGTTTTGTGGTCAAGGTGGTCAACCAGGAGCTGCATAAAGGCGCTCCTCACGCACCGCTGCTCGAGAAGAAATCGAAGACTGGTGGTCGTAACAACAATGGTCGTATTACCACTCGTCACATTGGTGGTGGCCATAAGCAGCATTATCGTCTGGTCGACTTCCGTCGCAACGACAAAGATGGCATCGCTGCCACTGTCGAGCGTATCGAATACGATCCAAACCGTACTGCTCACATCGCTCTGCTGCTGTACGCAGATGGCGAGCGTCGCTACATCATCGCGCCTAAAGGCGTGAGTGCTGGCGACCAGCTGATCGCAGGTGCCCTGGCACCGATCAAGCCGGGCAACGCTCTGCAACTGCGTAACATTCCAGTTGGTAGCACCGTACACGGCATCGAATTGAAGCCAGGTAAAGGCGCGCAAATCGCTCGTTCCGCTGGTGCTTCGGCTCAGCTGATCGCTCGTGAAGGTGTCTACGTGACCCTGCGTCTGCGTTCTGGTGAGATGCGTAAAGTGCTGGCTGAATGCCGTGCGACCCTGGGTGAAGTCTCGAACTCCGAGCACAGCCTGCGTTCGCTGGGTAAAGCTGGTGCCAAACGCTGGCGTGGCGTTCGCCCAACCGTTCGTGGTGTTGCCATGAACCCGGTTGACCACCCACACGGTGGTGGTGAAGGTCGTACCTCTGGTGGTCGTCATCCGGTATCGCCATGGGGCTTCCCGACTAAGGGCGCGAAGACTCGTGGTAATAAGCGTACCGACAAAATGATCGTCCGTCGTCGCAAGTAAATAGAGGGATACGACAGTGCCACGTTCTCTGAAAAAAGGTCCTTTTATTGATCTTCACCTACTGAAGAAGATCGAAGTGGCGGCGGAAAAGAACGATCGCAAACCAGTTAAGACCTGGTCGCGTCGTTCGATGATCCTGCCACAAATGGTCGGTCTGACCATCGCTGTACACAACGGTCGTCTGCACGTCCCAGTTCTCGTTAACGAAGACATGGTCGGCCACAAACTAGGCGAGTTTGCCGGTACCCGCACTTATCGTGGGCACGTGGCAGACAAGAAAGCCAAGCGTTAAGGGGTAAGGAAATGGAAGTAGCCGCTAAGTTGTCGGGCGCTCGAATCTCCGCCCAGAAAGCCCGCTTGGTCGCCGACCAGATCCGCGGGAAGAAGGTGGGCGAAGCGCTCAACCTGTTGGCTTTCAGCAGTAAGAAAGCCGCCGAGATCATGAAGAAAGTGCTGGAGTCGGCCGTAGCCAACGCCGAGCATAACGAAGGCGCAGACGTTGATGACCTGAAGGTCAGCACCGTTTTCGTCAACGAAGGGCGTTCGCTGAAGCGCATCATGCCACGTGCCAAAGGCCGTGCTGATCGCATCGTCAAGCGGTCTTGCCATATCACTGTCAAGGTTGCTGACAAGTAACGGAGTCGAAGAGATGGGTCAGAAAGTACATCCCATTGGCATTCGCCTGGGAATCGTCAAGGAGCACACCTCCGTCTGGTACGCAGACGGTCGGACTTATGCGGACTATTTGTTCGCTGATCTGAAGGTGCGTGAGTATCTCCAAGACAAACTAAAAAGCGCGTCCGTAAGCCGTATCGATATCCATCGTCCGGCGCAAACTGCACGTATCACCATCCACACCGCTCGTCCAGGTATCGTTATCGGGAAGAAAGGTGAAGATGTTGAGAAACTGCGTCAGGACCTGACCAAGCAAATGGGTGTGCCTGTGCACATCAATATCGAAGAGATCCGCAAGCCGGAGCTCGACGGTATGCTGGTTGCGCAGAGCGTAGCTCAGCAGCTGGAGCGTCGCGTAATGTTCCGTCGCGCAATGAAGCGCGCCGTACAGAACGCCATGCGCATTGGTGCCAAAGGCATCAAAATCCAAGTGAGCGGTCGTCTCGGCGGTGCTGAAATCGCACGTACTGAATGGTATCGCGAAGGTCGTGTGCCACTGCACACCCTGCGTGCCGACATCGACTATGCCAACTACGAAGCTCACACCACTTACGGTGTGATCGGTGTAAAGGTTTGGATCTTCAAAGGCGAAGTAATTGGTGGTCGCCAAGAAGAACTGAAACCACAAGCACCAGCGCCTCGTAAAAAAGCTGCTAAGTAAGGGGTACGCCAAATGTTGCAACCAAAGCGTACGAAGTTCCGCAAGCAGATGACAGGCCACAACCGTGGTCTGGCTCAGCGCGGTAGCAAAGTCAGCTTCGGCGAGTTCGCGCTGAAGTCTGTAGCTCGTGGTCGTCTCACCGCTCGTCAGATCGAGTCAGCGCGTCGTGCACTGACCCGTCACGTTAAACGTGGCGGCAAGATCTGGATCCGTGTATTCCCGGACAAGCCGATCTCCAAAAAGCCTCTCGAGGTTCGGATGGGTAAAGGTAAGGGTAACGTGGAATACTGGGTAGCCCAGATTCAGCCAGGCAAAGTCCTGTATGAAATCGAGGGTGTAACTGAAGAGCTGGCGCGTGAGGCTTTTGCCCTGGCTGCTGCAAAGCTGCCGCTCGCCACCGCCTTTGTTAAACGGACGGTGATGTGATGAAAGCGAATGAACTTCGTGAAAAATCCGCACAGCAGCTGAACGAGCAACTGCTCGGCCTGCTGCGCGACCAGTTCAATCTGCGCATGCAGAAAGCAACTGGCCAGTTGGGGCAGTCTCATCTGCTCTCGCAAGTTAAGCGTGACATCGCTCGCGTGAAGACTGTGCTCAACCAGCAGGCAGGTAAGTGATCATGGCTGAAGCCGAAAAGACTGTCCGTACGCTGACTGGCCGTGTTGTCAGCGACAAGATGGACAAAACCATCACCGTTTTGATCGAGCGTCGCGTTAAGCACCCGATCTACGGTAAATATGTTAAGCGTTCGACTAAGCTGCACGCGCACGACGAAACCAACCAGTGCCACATCGGCGACAAAGTCACTATTCGTGAAACTCGTCCGCTGGCCAAGACCAAGTCTTGGGCATTGGTTGATGTTCTCGAACGCGCTGTGGAAGTCTAAGGACTAGGGGTCGGAGAAATTATATGATTCAGACTCAATCCATGCTCGATGTGGCCGATAACAGCGGCGCTCGCCGTGTTATGTGCATCAAGGTGCTGGGTGGCTCCCATCGTCGTTACGCTGGTATCGGTGACATCATCAAAGTTACCGTCAAGGAAGCAATTCCTCGCGGTAAAGTGAAAAAAGGCCAAGTGATGACTGCTGTTGTAGTCCGCACTCGTCACGGCGTACGTCGTGCAGATGGCTCCATTATCCGCTTTGATGGCAACGCTGCTGTTCTTCTGAACAACAAGCAAGAGCCGATCGGCACCCGTATCTTTGGGCCAGTGACCCGTGAACTTCGTACTGAGAAGTTCATGAAGATCGTCTCGCTCGCCCCAGAAGTGCTTTAAGGAGATCCGACATGCAAAAGATTCGTCGTGACGACGAGATCATCGTGATCGCCGGCAAAGACAAAGGTAAGCGCGGTAAGGTGCTTAAGGTTCTCGCTAATAACCGTCTGGTTATCGGTGGTCTGAACCTGGTCAAGCGTCATACCAAGCCTAACCCGATGTCGGGCGTGCAGGGCGGTATCGTCGAGAAAGAAGCTCCGCTGGACGCTTCTAACGTCGCCATCTTCAACGGCGAAACCAACAAGGCTGACCGCGTTGGTTTCAAAGTAGAAGACGGTAAGAAAATTCGTGTCTTCAAGTCGACCCAAAAAGCGGTTGATGCTTGAACACTGCTAGGTAGATTAGACCATGGCACGACTACAAGAGATTTACCGGAAGGAAATCGCCCCTAAGCTTAAGGAAGAACTTAAGCTTGGGAACGTGATGGAAGTTCCGCGCGTTACCAAAATCACCCTGAACATGGGTCTGGGCGAAGCGATCGGTGACAAAAAAGTCATCGAGCACGCTGTTGCTGACCTGGAAAAGATCACCGGCCAGAAAGTCGTTGTGACCTACGCTCGCAAATCCATCGCTGGCTTTAAAGTCCGTGAAGGTTGGCCGATCGGCGTCAAAGTGACTCTGCGCCGTGAGCGTATGTACGAATTCCTGGATCGTCTGCTGTCGATCTCCCTGCCTCGGGTTCGCGACTTTCGCGGCCTGAATGCCAAGTCCTTCGATGGTCGTGGTAACTACAGCATGGGCGTGAAAGAGCAGATCATCTTCCCGGAAATCGACTACGACAAGATCGATGCTCTCCGCGGTCTGGACATCACCCTGACCACCACTGCCAAGAACGATGATGAAGGTCGCGCCCTGTTGCGTGCTTTCAAATTCCCGTTCCGCAACTGATTGGAGTAGGACCATGGCCAAGATGAGCATGAAAAACCGCGAGCTGAAGCGTCAGCTCACGGTTGCCAAGTACGCCAAGAAGCGTGCAGCACTGAAAGCAATCATCGTTGATCTGAACGCAAGTCCAGAAGCGCGTTGGGAAGCTACAGTTGCCCTGCAGAAGCAGCCACGTGACGCAAGCGCTTCGCGCATGCGTAACCGCTGCCGCCTGACCGGTCGTCCACACGGCGTTTACCGCAAGTTCGGCCTCGGCCGTAACAAACTGCGTGAAGCGGCAATGCGTGGTGACGTACCAGGTCTGGTTAAAGCCAGCTGGTAAGTACTTTCAGCGTCCAGGTGGTCCGAATCGAAAGATACTGACCGCCGGTGACCCTGAATCTGGAACAAGCCCCTTTTGGGGCTTGTTTCATTTCCGGAGTGTGTCTAAAATACGCGGCTCGCCTGAGCCCGTGTTTTTTACCCGGAGATTCTCAGCGACATATGTAGCCGCAAGGCTAATTTTTTTGTATTAGGAGCGTCTAGCCCATGAGTATGCAGGACCCGTTAGCGGACATGCTAACTCGTATCCGTAATGCCCAGATGGCTGAAAAGTCCGTCGTAAGCATGCCATCTTCCAAGTTGAAGGTTGCTGTTGCCAAAGTCCTGAAAGACGAAGGCTACATTGCGGGTTATCAGATCAGCAGCGAAATCAAACCACTGCTGTCCATCGAGCTGAAGTACTTCGAAGGCCGTTCGGTCATCGAGGAAGTGAAGCGCGTTAGCCGTCCAGGCCTGCGTCAGTACAAGTCCGCTGAAGATCTGCCGAAAGTTCGTGGCGGTCTGGGCGTGTCTATCGTCTCCACCAACAAAGGTGTGATGACGGATCGTGCTGCGCGCGCTGCCGGTGTCGGCGGCGAAGTTCTTTGCACTGTGTTCTAAGGGGGGATAAGCATGTCTCGCGTCGCTAAGAACCCCGTTAAGCTGCCAGCCGGTGTCGAAGTCAAATTCGCAGGCCAACAGCTTTCGGTGAAGGGTGCCAAGGGCACTCTTGAACTGAATATCCATTCGTCCGTTGAGATCGTTGAAGAAGCTGGTGAGCTGCGTTTCGCTGCTCGCAATGGCGATCAACAAACTCGCGCAATGGCTGGTACCACGCGTGCGTTGGTAAACAACATGGTCCAAGGCGTAAGCCAAGGCTTCGAGCGTAAGCTCCAGCTGGTCGGTGTTGGTTACAAAGCGCAAGCAAAAGGCACGGTTTTGAACCTGGCCCTTGGCTTCTCGCACCCAGTGGATTACGAACTGCCGGAAGGCATCACCGCTGAGACTCCTAGCCAGACCGATATCCTGATCAAGGGCATCGATAAGCAACTGGTAGGTCAAGTGGCTGCTGAGATCCGCGACTTCCGTCCACCAGAGCCGTACAAAGGCAAAGGTGTGCGCTACGCGGACGAAGTCGTCCGTCGTAAAGAAGCCAAGAAGAAGTAGGGCATAGCAAATGACCGACAAAAAAGTTACTCGACTGCGTCGCGCTCGCAAAGCACGCCTGAAAATGCACGAACTCGAAGTCGTGCGTCTCTGCGTGTTCCGCTCGTCGCAGCACATCTACGCCCAGGTCATCTCGGCCGACGGCAACAAAGTCCTGGCCAGCGCCTCGACTTTGGATAAAGAACTGCGTGATGGTGCCACTGGCAACATCGACGCGGCCACAAAGGTTGGCCAGCTGGTCGCTACGCGTGCTAAGGCCGCTGGCGTCTCGCAAGTGGCTTTCGACCGCTCTGGCTTCAAGTACCACGGCCGCGTTAAAGCGCTGGCTGATGCTGCTCGTGAAGCTGGGCTGGAGTTCTAAGTTATGTCAAATAACGACCAAAAGCGCGACGAAGGCTACATTGAGAAGCTGGTTCAAGTTAACCGCGTAGCCAAAACCGTTAAAGGCGGCCGTATCTTCACTTTCACCGCGTTGACCGTGGTGGGTGATGGTAAAGGGCGTGTTGGCTTCGGCCGTGGCAAGTCACGTGAAGTGCCTGCTGCGATCCAGAAGGCAATGGAAGCTGCTCGTCGCAACATGATCCAAGTTGATCTGAACGGCACCACGCTGCAGTACGCAATGAAGTCCGCTCACGGCGCTTCGAAGGTGTACATGCAGCCTGCTTCTGAAGGTACCGGTATCATCGCTGGCGGCGCTATGCGTGCTGTCCTCGAGGTTGCTGGTGTTCAGAACGTTCTGGCCAAGTGCTATGGCTCGACTAACCCGGTAAACGTGGTTCACGCCACTTTCAAGGGTTTGAAAGCTATGCAATCTCCTGAATCCATTGCCGCCAAGCGTGGCAAAAGCGTCAAGGAGATCTTCTGATCATGGCTACCGTTAAAGTAACGCTGATCAAAAGCATGACCGGCCGCATCCCTAACCACAAATTGTGCGTTAAGGGTTTGGGTCTGCGTCGCATCGGTCACACTGTAGAAGTCCAGGATACTCCCGAGAATCGCGGGATGATCAACAAGGCTTACTACATGCTGCGTGTCGAGGGTTAATCGATGAAACTCAATGATCTGAGTCCAGCGCCGGGTTCCCGTCGCGAAAAGCATCGTCCGGGCCGTGGTATCGGTAGCGGTTTGGGTAAGACTGGTGGCCGCGGCCACAAAGGTCAAACCTCCCGCTCCGGTGGCACCATTGCTCCAGGCTTTGAAGGCGGTCAACAGCCGCTGCATCGTCGCCTGCCTAAGTTCGGCTTCGTTTCCCTGAAGGCCATGGACCGCGCAGAAGTGCGTCTGTCCGAGCTGGCTAAAGTGGAAGGCGACATCGTTACTGTGCAGACCCTGAAAGATGCCAACGTGATCAACGTCAACGTACAGCGTGTGAAAATCATGCTGTCCGGTGAAGTGACTCGCGCTGTCACTATCGGCAAGGGAATCGGCGCCACCAAAGGTGCGCGTTCGGCTATCGAAGCAGCTGGCGGCAAGTTCGAGGAATAAATGGCTAAGCAAGGTGCTCTCTCAGCGCTCGGCAAAGGCGGTATGTCTGAACTTTGGGCTCGTCTGCGTTTTCTGTTCCTGGCGATTATCGTCTACCGAATAGGCGCACACATCCCGGTTCCAGGTATCAACCCGGACCGACTCGCAGACCTGTTTCGACAGAATGAGGGGACCATTCTTAGCTTGTTCAACATGTTTTCTGGCGGTGCGCTGGAACGGATGAGCATTTTTGCACTGGGGATCATGCCGTACATCTCGGCATCGATCATCATGCAGCTGATGACCGCCGTCAGCCCGCAGCTGGAGCAGTTGAAGAAGGAAGGTGAAGCTGGCCGTCGCAAGATTAGCCAGTACACCCGCTACGGCACTGTCATCCTCGCCCTGGTTCAGGCTATCGGCATGTCCGTTGGCCTGGCGGGGCAGGGTGTTGCGTTCACTGGTGACTTTGGCTTCCATTTCGTCGCGGTATCCACGTTTGTGGCTGGTGCGATGTTCATGATGTGGCTGGGTGAGCAGATTACTGAGCGTGGTGTTGGTAACGGTATCTCGATGTTGATTTTCGCAGGTATCGTCGCCGGTCTTCCGAGAGCAATCGGGCAGTCTTTCGAGTCTGCACGTCAGGGTGATATCAATATCTTCGCCCTGGTTGCCATCGGTTTGCTGGCAGTAGCGATTATCGGTTTTGTGGTGTTCATTGAGCGTGGCCAGCGTCGTATTGCTGTTCACTACGCCAAGCGTCAGCAGGGCCGTAAGGTTTTTGCTGCGCAGACCAGCCACTTGCCGCTGAAAGTGAATATGGCCGGTGTTATTCCGGCAATTTTCGCGAGCAGCATTTTGCTGTTTCCGGCTTCGTTGGGTACCTGGTTTGGTCAGTCTGAAAATATGGGCTGGCTGCAGGACCTCTCTCAGTCGATCGCTCCTGGTCAGCCGTTGAATATTCTGCTGTTTAGTGCAGGGATTATTTTCTTCTGCTTCTTCTATACGGCGTTGATGTTCAATCCGAAAGACGTAGCGGAAAACCTGAAGAAGTCCGGTGCCTTTATTCCGGGTATTCGTCCAGGTGAGCAGTCTGCACGCTACATTGATGGCGTTCTGACTCGTTTGACCCTGTTCGGTGCTCTATATATGACGGCCGTGTGCTTGTTGCCCCAGTTCCTGGTGGTTGCAGCAAACGTTCCGTTCTACCTTGGCGGGACCTCGTTGCTGATCGTGGTCGTGGTTGTGATGGACTTCATGTCCCAAGTACAATCGCACCTCGTTTCGCACCAGTACGAATCCCTGATGAAGAAAGCCAACCTGAAGGGTTACGGCAGCGGCATGTTGCGCTGAGTACCCATAAGGTTCGAGGAGTTGGTGATGAAAGTTCGTGCATCGGTGAAAAAGCTGTGCCGTAACTGCAAGATTATTCGCCGCGAAGGTGTTGTTCGAGTAATTTGCAGCGCGGAACCGCGTCACAAACAGCGCCAAGGCTGAGTGTGATCCGCTTGAAGCCCGGCAGCTAGTGCGCTGCCGGGTTGATTATTTGTTATTACAGCGATATTATCTCGCGCCCTATTTCTTGGCTTCCGGGGCGTAGGTAGCTGTCAATTGGAGTCCCACTGAATGGCCCGTATTGCAGGCGTTAACATTCCAGATAACAAGCACACTGTTATCTCGCTGACCTACATCTATGGTGTTGGTCGCACTACTGCGCAGAAAATTTGCGCAGTTGCTGGGGTAAACCCAGCCGCTAAGATCAAGGATCTGAGCGACGAGCAGATTGAATTGCTGCGTGGCGAAGTGGCGAAGTTCACCACTGAAGGTGACCTGCGTCGCGAAATCAACATGAAAATCAAGCGTTTGATGGACCTCGGTTGCTATCGCGGTCTGCGTCATCGTCGTGGTCTTCCAGTACGCGGTCAGCGTACCAAGACTAACGCGCGTACCCGTAAAGGTCCGCGTAAGCCGATCCGCAAGTAATCGCCCCAGCGAATCGACAGGAAAATTATCATGGCAAAACCTGCTGCTCGTCCTCGTAAAAAAGTTAAAAAGACAGTGGTTGATGGCATCGCCCACATCCATGCATCTTTTAACAACACCATCGTGACCATCACCGACCGTCAAGGTAACGCGCTTTCTTGGGCTACCTCCGGTGGTTCGGGTTTCCGCGGTTCCCGCAAGTCCACCCCGTTTGCTGCTCAAGTAGCTGCTGAACGTGCTGGTCAAGCTGCGCTGGAATATGGCCTGAAAAACCTCGACGTTAACGTCAAAGGTCCAGGTCCAGGTCGTGAGTCTGCTGTCCGTGCTTTGAACGGCTGTGGCTATAAGATCGCCAGCATCACCGACGTGACGCCAATCCCGCACAACGGGTGCCGTCCGCCGAAGAAGCGCCGCGTGTAATCCAGGAGATTGTAAAGAATGGCTCGTTACATTGGTCCAAAATGCAAACTCGCTCGTCGCGAAGGCACCGATCTCTTCCTGAAGAGCGGCGTGCGCGCGATCGAATCGAAGTGCAACATTGAAGCAGCACCTGGTATCCACGGCCAACGCCGCGGTCGCCAGTCCGATTACGGCACCCAACTGCGTGAAAAGCAGAAGGTCCGCCGTATCTACGGCGTTCTCGAGCGTCAGTTCAGCGGCTACTACAAAGAAGCTGCTGGCAAGAAAGGTGCAACCGGTGAAAACCTGCTGCAACTGCTCGAATGCCGTCTGGACAACGTTGTATACCGTATGGGCTTTGGTTCGACTCGTGCCGAATCCCGTCAGCTGGTATCGCACAAGTCGATCAGCGTTAACGGTCAGACCGTAAACGTTCCGTCCTACCAGGTTCGTGCTGGTGACGTGGTCGCAGTTCGCGAGAAAGCAAAAAACCAACTTCGCATTGTCCAAGCTCTCGATCTGTGTGCCCAACGTGGCCGCGTAGAATGGGTAGAAGTAGACACTGAGAAGAAGTCGGGCGTTTTCAAGAACGTTCCTGCTCGCAGTGATCTGTCCGCCGACATCAACGAAAGCCTGATTGTCGAGCTCTACTCCAAGTAAGGGCTAGAAAATAGGTGCATCCATGCAGATTTCGGTAAATGAGTTCCTGACACCCCGCCACATTGATGTGCAGGTTGTCAGTCCAACCCGCGCCAAGATCACTCTCGAGCCTCTCGAGCGTGGTTTTGGCCACACCCTGGGCAACGCGCTGCGCCGCATCCTGTTGTCCTCAATGCCCGGCTGTGCAGTAGTCGAGGCCGAGATTGACGGTGTGCTCCACGAGTACAGCGCCATCGAAGGTGTACAGGAAGACGTAATTGAAATCCTGTTGAACCTTAAAGGTCTGGCTATCAAGCTGCACGGCCGTGACGAAGTTACGCTGACCTTGTCGAAGAAGGGTTCGGGGGTGGTTACCGCTGCCGATATTCAGCTGGATCATGATGTCGAGATCGTTAACCCCGATCACGTAATCGCTAACCTGGCGTCTAACGGCGCCCTGAACATGAAGCTCACCGTAGCTCGTGGTCGTGGTTATGAACCGGCCGACTCGCGTCAGAGCGATGAAGACGAAAGCCGCAGCATTGGTCGCTTGCAGCTTGACTCTTCGTTCAGCCCGGTTCGCCGTATCGCATACGTGGTGGAAAACGCCCGTGTCGAGCAGCGTACTAACCTGGACAAGCTGGTTATTGATCTGGAAACCAACGGTACTCTGGATCCTGAAGAGGCTATCCGCCGCGCTGCAACCATTCTGCAACAGCAGTTGGCTGCGTTCGTCGACCTCAAAGGTGACAGCGAACCAGTGGTAATCGAGCAGGAAGACGAGATCGATCCGATCCTGCTTCGCCCGGTTGACGATCTGGAACTGACTGTACGTTCGGCTAACTGCCTTAAGGCGGAAAACATTTACTACATCGGCGACCTGATTCAGCGTACCGAAGTAGAACTGTTGAAGACTCCGAACCTGGGCAAGAAATCCTTGACTGAAATCAAGGACGTTCTGGCCTCCCGCGGTCTGTCCCTCGGCATGCGCCTCGACAACTGGCCGCCTGCAAGTCTTAAGAAGGACGACAAGGCGACTGCCTGATCGTCGTAATCACCGAACGTGAGTTTGGTAAGGAATGAACCATGCGTCATCGTAAAAGTGGTCGTCACCTGAGCCGTACCAGCTCGCACCGCAAGGCCATGTTTCAAAACATGGCGGTGTCGCTGTTCGAGCACGAGCTGATCAAAACTACACTGCCGAAAGCTAAAGAACTGCGTCGCGTTGCTGAGCCGCTGATCACTTTGGCCAAGACAGACAGCCTGGCTAACCGCCGTCTGGCTTTCGACCGTACTCGTTCGAAAGCTATCGTTGGTAAGCTCTTCAACGACCTGGGCAAGCGTTACGCTACCCGTGAGGGTGGCTACCTGCGCATCCTCAAGTGCGGTTTCCGCGCTGGCGACAACGCGCCTATGGCGTACGTCGAGTTGGTTGATCGTGCTACTGCCGGCGAAGCTGTAAGCGCCGAGTAAGACGACAAGCTGTAACGAAGAACCGGGCCTAGTGCCCGGTTTTTTGTGCGCGTAACAAAAGCGCGATTTGTACAAGCTTCCTCAGATAGCGCTCAGCACTATGTGCGCGGGGGTATTGTTAGTTATTTTCTATTGAAGCTTACAATTTAATGAATTTGTAGGTGTCATGTTGATGGTCAATACTCCCTCCAAGCCGATTAGCCGGCAGTTCCAAGTCCGACCTGAGGAAAATTGAGCATGAGCCAGAATAAAATCCTTACCACCGCCAGCGGCGCTCCCGTTGCGGATAACCAGAGTTCCCGTTCAGCCGGCCCGCGCGGCCCGCTGCTTCTTGACGATTTTCACCTGATCGAGAAACTTGCCCATTTCAACCGTGAAAACATCCCTGAGCGTCGCGTACACGCCAAGGGGTCGGGTGCCTACGGGACCTTCACGGTCACCCGGGACATCACCCAGTACACCAGCGCCAAATTGTTCGAATCCGTTGGTAAGCAAACTCCAACGTTCCTGCGTTTCTCCACTGTGGGGGGGGAGCGTGGGTCGGCGGACACAGAGCGCGACCCTCGTGGTTTCGCCTTGAAGTTCTACACCGAAGAAGGTAATTGGGACATCGTGGGTAACAACACACCGGTGTTCTTCATACGCGATCCGCTGAAATTCCCAGATTTCATCCACACTCAGAAGCGGTTGCCGCAAAGCAACCTGAAAAGCGCGCAAATGATGTGGGACTTCTGGTCGCACTCTCCAGAGGCGCTGCACCAGGTCACCATTCTGTTTTCGGACCGTGGTATTCCCGATGGCTACCGTCATATGCACGGCTTTGGCAGCCACACCTACAGCTTGATTAACGCCAGCGGCGAGCGGCACTGGGTGAAGTGGCACTACAAAACCAAGCAAGGCATCAAGAACCTGGCACCGGCTGAAGCGGCCCGTTTGGCCGGTACTGATCCTGATTACGCCCAGCGGGATCTGTTTGGTGCGATCGAGCGCGGTGACTTCCCGAAATGGCGGGTCTGTATCCAGATCATGACCGAGGCCCAGGCGAACGCCCATTACGAGAATCCGTTTGATGTGACCAAAACCTGGTCGCAGAAAGAATTCCCGTTGATTGAAGTGGGTGAGCTGGAACTTAACCGCAACCCGCAGAACTACTTCGCTGAAGTAGAGCAGGCTGCATTTGGCCCAAGCAACATGGTTCCAGGCGTTGGCCTGTCGCCAGACCGTATGCTCCAAGGTCGGGTTTTCGCTTACGCAGATGCTCACCGCTACCGTGTGGGTACCAACCACCAGCAATTGCCGGTGAATGCTCCGCGCAGCCCGGTCAACAGCTACCAGCGTGATGGCTCAATGGCATTTGGCAGCAATGGTGGTGCGACTCCGAACTACGAACCGAACAGCTACGCCGAAGCACCCAAGCAAGCGCCTCAGTACGCCGAGCCAGCGTTGGCTTTGAGCGGTGCAGCTGATCGTTACGATCATCGCGAAGACACCGATTACTACAGCCACGCAGGTGCGCTGTTCCGCCTGATGAATGATGAGCAGAAAGCACTGCTCACCAATAACATCGCTGGCGCAATGAGCGGTATCTCCAGTGATGTGGTCCAGCGTCAACTGCGGCACTTCTATAAGGCAGATCCTACTTATGGAGAAGCAATCGCAAAGGCACTGGGTGTATCGCTTAACTGACTCTAAACGATAAGCAGAACCGCCCTCATTTGGGCGGTTTTTGCGTTATTTCAGCTACTTTTCTGCGGAAATCTTCACTTTTCTGCCGTTAGTCCCGTGACCTCCGAGTCAGCATGGTTCAAACTACAGACTTTCAAGCAGGGAGATGTAGGGCGATGCAAGGTCACCCCGACGTAATCGATTACCTCAACACGTTGCTGACGGGCGAACTGGCAGCTCGTGATCAATATTTCATCCACTCGCGCATGTACGAAGACTGGGGTTTTACCGAACTCTACGAGCGTATCAACCACGAAATGGAAGAAGAGGCACAGCACGCCGATGCACTGATGCGTCGTATCCTGATGCTCGAAGGTACGCCACGTATGCGTCCCGACGATCTGGATGTGGGTACCAGCGTACCTGACATGCTTGCAGCCGATCTTCGTCTTGAATACAAGGTGCGTGCCGCTCTCTGCAAGGGCATCGAGCTCTGCGAGCAGCACAGCGACTTCGTCACGCGGGAAATCCTGCGCGTGCAGTTGAACGATACCGAAGAAGATCACACCTACTGGCTGGAAAAGCAGTTGGGCTTGATCAAGCTGATTGGCCTGGAAAACTACCTGCAATCGCAGTTCTGATTTCCTACAAAAAAGCCCCTGTCACTTCAGCAGTGACAGGGGCTTTTTATTGGTTCATCACGGATTACCGGGAAAGACGCTCTTGATCTTCATGAAGAAGAATTCGCTATCCCGGTAACCGTACGCCATCCGTTTGATGACCTTTATTCGATTGTTTATTCCTTCCAACTGACCGGTGTGCATCGGCCAGCGAACCCGACTGACGATGCCCCGCCAATAACCCTTTAGCCGTTTGGCAAACTGGATCAGAGCCGGTATTTCACTTTCATATGCATGGCGCAGCCATTGCTTCCAGGCCGATCTCCAGGTCCAGGCAGTGCTCGGTGTCCAGAGCGTTTTGAGTTCAGCCTTCATCAAATAAACTGTCATCAGCGATTGGTTGGCCTCCAATAAATCCTGCAAATGGACCTGTTGTTCCGGCGTTTTCAGGTTCTGTGGGTTACGCAGCAACAGCCATCGTGCCTGCTTGATGACCTTGCGAGCCGGCTTGTTATGACGCAGCCGATTAGCTTCGTCGACGCGGACCCGATCAATCACCTCTCGGCCATATTTGGCCACCACATGGAAAAGGTCGTAGACCACTCGCGCTTTCGGGCAATGCTGGCGAACCTCCAGATCAAAAGCAGTATTCATGTCCATCGCCACCGCTTCGATTCGAGCGCAGCCCTCCGGCCCCAGCTCCTCGAAGAACGGCCTGACTGCCGCTCGGCTACGGCCTTCACCGATCCACAGCACTCGTCGTGTATCGGCATCCAGCACAACGCTGGCGTAACGATGACCTTTGAATAACGCGAACTCGTCCATGATCAGGCGTCGTGGTTGCGCCTTCGGCAACTCACTCAACACCGCCTGCAAGGCTCGACGCTCCAGCAACCGAACAGTGTCCCAATGCAGTCCAAACATCTGGGCCACGTGCAGGGTGGGAAGGCGCTCGCAGGCCTGAATGACCGCCTCGGCCAAGCGGCGCGTCATGCGGGCATAGCGATCCAGCCAACTGACGGCCTCCATGCGTTTTCCACAGTCGCGGCAGCCAACACGCCTGAGCAAAATGCTGAGGCGCACCGCGCGACCGAGAATGGGCAGATCACGAACGGTTCGCTCGCAATACTCATGAGTGGTTGAACAAGGTTTTTGGCAGCCGCCGCAGGAAGGGAATCGGGTGGCGTGGGGAATCAGATCGATCTTTAGA